>DEHU01000091.1 GCA_002352125.1 Competibacteraceae bacterium UBA2792
CCGTTGCTGGGTTCCAGCAGCGGATCGACATCGAGAATCAGCGTGACCTTACTGGGGTCGTCGTAGCTGACGAAAGCGAAAAAATCGGTGATGTCCGCCTTGTGGTCGAGCGCGGTGAGCGGCGCTTCGCGGTGGTTGGCGGCTTGAACGCCGGTGGCGACGGCCAGGGTCAGGGCCAGGCTCAGGCAAGTGCGGGCAAACAAGCGGGGCATAGCAATCCTCCTCGATAAAAACGGTTCGGTTGGATGGCGGTCAAGATGTTGCCGCCAGCGAAGCACCGTTGGCTTCCTTGCCTATTGCGCCGACGCATGCCGTTTGGATGCAGCCCGCGAGAACGAAAGTTGGGCAGTTCGGATTCGGCGTAGTATCGAAGATTGGATTTGCAGCCGTGTGGCCAGCGAGCTGCAATTTGACCGATGGCTTGCGTGCTGGAGGCGTGGCAATGGCTGGAGCGGTTGAAATGGCAGTAACCAACAGACTCCATTCACCGGCCGTGCGTAGCACGGTCAGGCGCAACGCTCCTTTAGGCCAGCTTATCCGTTTAGGCAGCTTATAGAGGGGTTGCCAGAAATCACGGCAACCCAACCGGTGCATTGTTATTTAGGCGGCAGCGGTTGCCGTTCCACGCGCTCAAGCGCCGGGTCCAGACAAGCCCAACCCGGTGCGCTCACAGTCCAAATGTTCATGCTGGGTTGAATAGAGGAAGGATCATCCAGGTTGCCCGCACGGACCACGCGGAAATCTGGGCGGTTGGAGGATTTGGCGAACAGATGCGTGCCGCACTTCGGGCAAAATTGACGAATGACCTCATCGCCACTGTCGGCGATCTTTGTGTACTCGGAAAGCACTCCGGAAAAGTGGAGTCCGTCCGTGGAAACCAGAAGATTCACCGATCCATTCGCCGCGAGGTGTTGGCAATCGCGGCACCAGCAAACGCGGGTTGTCAGCGGTTCCGTGACCAGCTTAAAACTCACTGCGCCGCAAAGACAACGACCAGTTCTTTCAGTCATGGATTTGTTCCTCTCTTGGGTGGATTGGGTCTAAGCGCCTTGCTAGGCGGTTTGAAGCTTCGGCTATCTCTAGCAGATAACGAAGGGCTTTGTTGACAGCTTCGTCGTTTGGGAAAGCTTGTGCAATATCTGGTTCAAGGAGGACAACATTACTTTCTTCTTTATGCGATTCGCGTATTTGCCACGCACAATTTCCCCAAAGTCCGACCTTTTATATTCAGGGCGAAGCTCGTCCGCCGATTCTGATTTAATCTTACTTCATAAATTTGCTTCTCAGCATTTGTTGCTAATCGTACAGATATGATTCGAATCGAATTTCCGTGCTCCGTGTGAGATACCACAAGCAAACGGCCCCGCGCGGAAACGCCAAATGTCATAAAACGGTCTTCATTTTCCGAATGATCATGCTTCTTCAAAGCTGACACTGTGCTTGCGGTGATTTGCTGCGGCCTTTTTCGTATCCCACACAAAGCTCATAGCTATCCAATAGCTTAGACCGATTTTAAATATTGGGTTGCCAAAAAGACAGCAACCCGATCTACGCGCTACCGCGCTACCGCGCTTTCGTTTGGATTTTCTAGATTTCTGCCAAGTTTCAACAATCTAACCTCAACTGCGTATGTAGTGCGTTGTAGTTTCACTGCTAACTGTCTTAAAGATATCCCCATATCAAAATCCTTGATGAGAGCGGCATCATCTTCAGCACTCCAAGGTTTACCGGTATTGGCTGGTGTATTTTTTGTAAGTGGTGTTTGCGTTTTTTGAGCGTCAGTTTCCTTAAATGCACAAATCACTGTGTAAAGTGAACGTATTATTTGAGGGTGCTGATATGGACTTTCAGGTGGAAAAACTTCACCCGTTATGGGATCAATCCCATCAGCTAAAGATTGAACGATATTTAATGCTTCGATGATATTCATAGTATTTGAAGGTCGCTATAAATTAGGCATTTCCAATATCCAAAGCTGCTCGAAGAGCTTGGTTAAGTTCGGCAAGTTTTGCGGGTGACAATGAACCCACATAATCCATTAGGACGGATTTAGGCAGACTCACCAAATCATCGCAGTGGATGCTGCTGTCATGTTTCAAGCCGTGTTCGATCCCGACAAGAACCTGGGTGGAAAGGCCGTGATAGGCGCTATAAACCGGCGCACAAATCACCGTGGAAAATTTTGAGTCAATCAGCACTTGGCGACTCACCACAACGAAAACTCTGGATCGCCTTGGGTCACGGGCCGATGGATGCGGAACCCGGTATAAATCGCCGCGTTTCAAGGAATCACCTGATAATCAAGCACATCTTCCGCTTCTTGGTTTAGCTCGTCCGCGTAGCGGTTTAAGATTTCAAGGTCGCTATTTGCGGCATCGTGCGTGGCGAAAAAGCAACGGAGAGCTTCTGCTACAAGAGCAGTGCGCGCATCTGGCTGGGGTGCTCGCCGATACAACTCGGCAACGAGATCATCTGGAATATTGATAGATGTTTGAGTGGTCATGGAATTCTACCAAGGAAATTAAGTAGTTGGAGACGGGCAGTAGTAATCCGCTCCGGTGTAATGCCCAATTAGGCGGGTTGGCTTTGCTCTACCTGTGTCCTTTGGATCGGCAAATTATCGTAGGGTGGATTAGGGCGGCAGCCCGTAATCCACCTTTTGGGATACCTAGCCGGAATCGGCGGGTTATGCTTCGCTAACCCGTCCTACCGCGCTTCGTACCTCTATCCTGCATCAGTCAACGGACACGACCGTGTGCCAGTTCACACTCCGAGAAAGGTACGCAATGCGTACCCTACTTGGCTGTTGCACGACAAGGGCGAACACTCGGGCGAAGTTCCAGCATAGAACGATGTGACGTCAAACCCCTCCAGTGAAGCGCCCGTGGGGGGCTGCACGGCTGTTGCGAACGAAGACTCAGGCTCGAAAGAAACCCACTTGCCCGATGTGTCGTCGTACTGGAGGTCGTGCGCCTCGTAGTAGAACAACTTCATACCCGCCAGCGAGATGGAGTGCTCCTCGGCCAATGATTGGATGACCGCTGGAGAGTCAAACAACCAATATCCGTTGTGTCGCCAGAAGTTGATGTAATCGGCGAAGTACTCGGACAGGCAGTCGCTCAGCGCGTAGATATCAGTGACCGCCGGTGCATTCGGCCACTCCGGTGCCGACGCGACTCGTTTGTACATGTAGCCGATGGGTCGCACGTGACGCCTAACGTAGAGCTAAGCCGACCGCTGGAGCGTAGCGGAAGCGGGTCGGCTTGAGCGCCTTGTTGGGCAGGTTGTTTGAGTAACAGTCAATACCGTAGCAGGGAACTCGCTATCCCGTCCCAAGCCTGGGTCGTCGCGAGCTTCATGATGCCAGCACTGACAACGACCAGCCCAGCCCAGCCCGCAGCGTAGAACCGATCAAAGGATCGGGTGAGAGCCCATTTCACGACCAGAAACACCGCCCCGATGACCAGCGATGAGAAAAAAGGGCCGAAGAGAGTTCCCCAAACCGTGTCGCGATAAAGCGAGGTGATAGCATCAATCCGGTCGAGCGCGGCAGGAATCACTGCCAGCGTCGCCAGCAACATCATCGGGCGATGAATCTCCGGCCGCCGACGATTGACGATGCCGGCTGTCACGAAGCCGGCAAAGACCGTGACGCTGATGATGGGCACCGCCATGAACTGCTTGTACGGCAAATTCCACAGCCTTACCTCCGGCGGGGTGACCCGCGTCGCTTCAATCCCCAACTTGAATCCGAGTATGAAGATGCACGCCGCCAGTACCGCGCCGATTTTCCCTAGCGTTATGTGCACCCGGTATTTCTGGTTCACGACCAACAAGGGTTGCACTAGCAACAACAACATCCACAAAGACATCGCGACGCCGTGGCTGATGAGTAAGGTCCGAATAGGCGGCGTGAGCGGACGATCCGGGAAAGCTTTCCCGTGCAGGTAGAACTGCTGGAAACCAAGGAACATTAGGATGAGGAGCAATGCTGCCGCTCCGGTATAAAACAAGCGCGCACGAGCGGGGAACGCAGGTCTTTTCGCTTGGAGCTTATCGGATGGTAACGCTTCGTTGGAGTTCATATTTTTCATGGATAAGACTTGAGTTTGAATTACGGGTGCTTGTTAGTAGTAGTCGTTGCTATGCCCAACGGGGCGGCGGATAAGCCGCGAAAGGCGAGAAAGCCGTAGGCTTTGACGGCCGATGTCGGCTTGATCCGCGTGGTTGTGCGGCGCTTCGCGCCAAGCAACCATGCGGATGCTTATCCGCCGCCCCGTAGTGCGGGCGCGAAGCGTCCGCACTACAAGTGATTATGTAGTTTCGGCCTATCTACCACAATCCGCCGTGGTTGACAGGAACTATTTGATCCTGCTGGTATTTACCAGCAGTACAACATTCATCGCCAGCCTTCCAACCCCGGAAACCCCGCCCTGCTCGCCGTCCCCGGGAACTCGCCCGTCGCCACAAGACGCGGTTAGCGCGGCAAAACATTCTGGCCGGGCAGTGTCTGCATTTTCGCCAGTGGCCGCGCCTTTCCCTAGACTGCTTCAACTGCTTCACAAGTATAGCTTTTCGCCAACGGATCGGCGGGAGTTTGGCCGCTTTTCGAGAACAACAACCAAAACCACTGCATTTAGCGGTTCTACGATATTTCGCAGCCCTCGTTCTCGGCCAACGTTCAGCATTCCAAATTTATATTATTAATTATCAATATGTTATTTTGAATTTCTCTAGTGGCATAAGTGTTGCTGATTCGAGTGGAGAACACTGGATCGATCAGGCTATTTCATTCTCTGACAAGGAATTTTCCCAGAAATGACGTCATGACTCATCGGTCACGAACAACCTCCCAGCACTCGCAACCCCTATTCTGGAGAAACCCCCATGAAGGCCACGATTCCCATCGACAACCCCGAACGATTGCGCCTCGAACGACAGTACGAAGGTAAAGAAGACTGGCGGCTGTGGGGGCCGTATCTATCGGAGCGGGCCTGGGGCACGGTGCGCGAGGACTACAGCGCCCACGGCGAAGCCTGGGAACATCTCGACCACGATCAATCCCGCTCCCGCGTCTATCGCTGGAACGAGGACGGCTTGGGCGGCATCTGCGACGAGCAACAGCGGCTGTGTTTCGCGCTCGCTCTGTGGAATGGCCGCGACCCGATTTTGAAAGAACGGGCGTTCGGCCTGACCGGCAATCAAGGTAACCACGGCGAGGACGTGAAAGAGTATTACTTCTATCTCGACGCCACGCCCAGCCATAGCTATCTGCGCTATTTGTACAAATATCCCCAGGCCGAATATCCCTACAGCGGACTGGTGGAAGAAAACCGCCGCCGGGGCCGGTTAGACCCGCCGTTCAACCTGCTGGATACCGGCGTTTTTCAGGACAATCGTTACTGGGATGTAGATGTGTCCTATGCCAAGGCCGGCCCGGACGAGATTCATATCCGCATCGCGGCCGCCAACCGGGGACCCGAAGAAGCGACCTTGCACCTGTTGCCGCAACTGTGGTTCCGCAACACTTGGGCTTGGGGTGACGAGGAGAAGGAGCGAGCCTTGGCCGAACTGCGGGGCGATCCAGTTTTGCCGGATCAGAAAGCGATCAAACCGGCTTTGCACGCGATTCCAGCGCCAACCGGCGCGACTTGGGCCGTGCGTGCCGAACATCCAACGCTGGGCAACTATCACCTGTACGGCCGCCAATCCGCCGAACCGCTGTACACCGAGAACGAACACAATGTTCAGCGGCTGTGGGGATTGACCAACGCCACGCCCTACGTCAAAGACAGCTTCCACCGCCGGGTGGTCAACGACGAGCGCGGTGCGGTCAATCCCGCACGGGAAGGCACCAAGTTCGCCGCCTGGCATGTGTTGACCGTAGCCAGCGGCCAACAGGCCGAGATTGAGTTGGTGTTGAGTGCCGCGCCGCTCGCTCAACCCTTCGCCGCCACCGCAACGGTGTTCGCCAGCCGTCAATCCGAAGCGGATGCGTTCTATCGCGATTTGCTGCCCGAAGCGGCCGGCGAAGACCGGCGCATCCTGCGCCAAGCCTCAGCGGGCATGATCTGGAGCAAGCAATTCTTCCATTACGACGTGGCCCGCTGGCTGGACGGCGACCAGTTCCCGCCGCCCGACGGCCGCAAAGGAGGCCGCAACCGCACTTGGCGTCATCTCAAGGCGTCCGACATCATCTCCATGCCCGACAAATGGGAATATCCCTGGTTCGCGGCCTGGGATTTGGCCTACCACTGCGCCGCGCTGTCGCTGGTGGACGTCGATTTCGCCAAAGACCAGATCGAGCTGGTGCTCAAGGAAAACTATCTCCACCCCAACGGCCAGATTCCCGCCTACGAATGGGCATTCGGCGACGTGAATCCGCCGGTTCATGCGATGGGCGCTCTCAAGGTGTTCCGGGCGGAGCGGGTGCAGCGCGGCCAAGGCGATCTGCATTTCCTAGAGCGGGTGTTTCACAAGCTGCTGCTGAACTACGCCTGGTGGGTCAACCGCAAGGACAGCGACGGCAACAACGTGTTCGAAGGCGGCTTTCTGGGGCTGGATAACATCTCGGTGTTCGACCGCTCCCATCCGCTGCCAGCCGGTTTTACTCTCAAGCAGGCCGACGCCACCGGCTGGATGGCGATGTTTGCCCTGAACATGACCGTCATCGCGCTGGAGCTGGCAGCCGAGGACCGGGAATACGAAGACATCGCCATTCAGATTTATCAGCAATTCCTGGCCATCGCCAACACCATCGCCGGCCACGCCGGCCACGAAGTGCCGCTGTGGGACCCGGAAGCGGGTTTCTTCAAAGATTTGATGATTTGCCCGGACGGGCAAACGCAGCGGATCGACGTGTATTCCTGGGTCGGGCTGATTCCGCTGTTCGCCTGCGAGGTGGTGGACCGGCGCATTCTGGCCAAGGTCCCCCGGTTCCGCGAACTGCTGCGCCAGCACCGTCACGGCGTGTTCGACGGCAGCATCATCTGCCAATGCCCGGATTGGGAAAACGAGCGGGGCGAGCACCTGCTGTCGCTGGTCACCAACCGGATGCTGCCGCGCATCCTCAAGCGGCTGCTGCGCGAGGACGAATTCCTGTCGCCGCACGGCATCCGCAGCGTCAGCCGCATTCACGCCACGCATAAGCACTTGGGCACGCTGCCCGGCGTCGGCGAAGCCATCATCGAATACGTGCCCGGCGAATCCAACTCCGGTCTGTTCGGCGGTAATTCCAATTGGCGCGGCCCGATTTGGCTACCGACCAATTACACCTTGGTCCAGGCATTGGAGAAGTTCCACCGCTTCCTCGGCGACAATTTCACCATTGCCGTGCCCAGCCTGGGCAACCGCGAATTGAATTTGAAGGAAATCGCTACGCTGATCGCCGAGCGGCTGGTGGACATTTACCGCCGCGACGCGAACGGACAGAGGCCCGCGTTCCCCGCTGGCAGCCCGTTCCAGCACGATCCGCATTGGCAAGATTTGCTGCAATTTTACGAATACTTCCACGGCGACACCGGCCAGGGTTTGGGCGCGGCGCATCAAACCGGCTGGACCGGCCTGCTGGCGAATCTGGTGATGCGCCGTTACCGGCGGGATATCCCGGCCTATTGGAGCCAGCGGGTAGCAGCCGGTAACGTCCCTCTCTCCGTGGCAGAGGCGTTGGAGGTGAGGGCGGCTCCGGCCACGAGCGCGGTGGAGGGCTAAGCCATGCTGACCGCAACCGTCGCCGCCGTCCGGCACCGCCGGGCCAACGTCATCGCGGCTTTCCTCAAGCGCGTGGACGAAGCCTTGCGCGTCGCCGAAGTCACGCTCTATCCCTTCCTCGATCTAGCGATCCGGCTATGGCTGGCGCAAGCGTTCTGGGTGTCCGGCGTGCTCAAGCTGGCCAACTGGGACACTGCGCTGACGCTCGCCACCTACGAATACCCGGTGCCTTGGCTGGACCCGTTCACCGCCGCCGTGCTGGGCGTCACCATCGAGGTGTTGGGTTCGATGCTGCTGGCGTTCGGACTCGCCACCCGGCTGGCCGCGATTCCGCTGCTGGTTCTGACGCTGGTGATCCAGTTCGAATACCGCGCCTTGGATCAACACCTCTATTGGGCCGCGCTGTTCGGTTGGTACATCGTCATGGGTGCAGGGCCGATTTCCCTGGATCGGCTGCTGACTTCCGGCCTGGCTTCTTCGGCGCTGCCGCTGGTCAAGCCGCTCGGCCGTCTGTACGCCATCTTCACCCGCTACCTCGGCCCAGTTTATCAACTCGGGTTGCGGCTCTGGCTGGCGAGCCTGTGGTTTACGCCGGTTCTGGTGGGGCGTTCGTTCCTGCAAGCGGCGCTGGGATTCGTCAGCCCGCTGCTGGCGCTGGGGTTGGCAACCCGGCTGGCCGCTATCGGCGCGATACTGGCGCTGCTTGGCTCCGGCGTCATGGGCGCGGACGAACTTCAGAATATCAACCGGCTCTATCAGCTTTTCCTGCTCGGCCTGATCGCGTTACGCGGACCGGGACCGCTGGCCGCCGACACCGTTCTGCAATGGCAATTGGCCCGTTGGTTCCCGCCGCTGGAAAGCTGGTCCGATGCCGCGCTGACCGACGTGCCCCATGTGGTGGTGGTCGGTGCCGGTTTTGGTGGAATCAAGGTAGCGCACGGCCTACGGTTGGCGGCCTGTCGAGTTACGGTCATCGACAAGCGCAACTATCACCTGTTCCAACCGCTGCTCTATCAGGTGGCGACCGCCAGCCTGTCGCCGGCCGATGTCGCCACGCCGATCCGGGCGCTGTTCCGCGATCAGCACAACGTGCGGGTGTTGCTGGGCGAAGTGGCGGACGTAGACGCCGCCGCCCGGCAGGTGATCCTGAGCGACGGCGCGCGGATCGGCTACGACTATCTGGTGCTGGCCACCGGCGCCCGTCACAGCTACTTCGGACGCGACGATTGGGAACCCTACGCACCGGGTCTGAAACGCATCGACGACGCCACCGCCATCCGCCGCCGCCTGCTGCTGGCCTTCGAACAGGCGGAGAACTGCACCGATCCCGAAGAGCGGCAGCGGTTGCTGACCTTCATCATCGTCGGTGGCGGTCCTACCGGCGTGGAGCTGGCCGGCGCCATCGCCGAACTGGCCCAGCACGGGCTGACCGGCGAATTCCGCGACATCGACCCAGCCCAAGCGCGAGTGTTGCTGGTGCAATCGGCGCCGCGCCTGCTGCCGAGCTTTCCCGAATCGCTTTCGGCCGTGTCGGCGCAATCGCTGCGGGCGCTGGGCGTGGAAGTGCTGACCAAGAGCCGGGTGGAAAAAATCGATGCCGAGGGGGCGCTGGTGTCCGGCCAGCGGATCGGGTCCCGCACCGTGTTCTGGGCGGCCGGGGTAATGGCCTCGCCCGCCGCGCAATGGCTCAAGACCGAAGCCGATTCGGCGGGCCGCCTCAAGGTGGGGCCGGATTTGAGCGTGCCCGGCTTGCCCAACGTCTTCGCCGTCGGCGACACCGCCCTGAGCGAAGCGTGGGACGGCAAGCCGGTGCCGGGGCTGGCGCCCGCGGCCAAGCAGCAGGGCGTTTACGTCGCCGGGGCGATCAAGGCCCGGCTGGAAGGACGCACCGGCCTGCCGCCGTTCCGCTACCGTCATCTGGGCAATCTGGCCACCATCGGCCGGCAAGCGGCGGTCGTCGATTTCGGCGGGTTCAAATTGAGCGGAGCGCTGGCGTGGTGGCTGTGGGGCATCGCCCATGTGTTTTTCCTGGTCGATCCGCGCAAGCGCCTGTCGGTCGCGATCGAGTGGTTCTGGGCCTATCTCACCTACAAACGCGGCACCCGGCTCATCACCGGCGGCAAAGAGTGAAGGAGCATCGACATGATCAAGCAAACGTCGCCGAACGGTCCGGCAGTGCTCGCGGTGTATCTCATCGCTTTCCTGCAAGGTCTGACGCTGGTCAGCTTTCCGGCCAGCAGCGCCGTGCTGAAGCAGATGCACGGTTTTACCGATGCCCAATACGGCGCGATCTTTCTACCGCAAGTCGCGCTGGCGGTGCTGGGCGCGGTGGCTGGCGGGACGCTGGCGCGCCGGCTGGGTCTGCAACCGTTATTGTGGCTGGCAGCGGCGGGTAACGGCTTGTCGCAACTGGCGTTGGCGGCGAGCCTTTGGGTCATGCCGGCACTGGCGTTTCCGGTCATTTTGGCCGGAACGGCGCTGCTGGGATGGAGTTTCGGCTTGGGTGGTGCACCGCTGAACAGCTATCCGCCCCAATTCTTTCCCCGGCGGGCACCGGCTGCCGTGGTCGCCTTGCATACCCTGCTAGGGCTCGGCTTGATGGTGGGGCCGCTGCTGGCCGACGGTTTCGGCCGGGCCGGCTGGTGGATCGGGTTTCCGCTGTCGCTGTTGGGGTTAAGCGCGTTGCTGGCGTTGGCCGCTGCGACCGTTCGCTTGCCCTCGGAGGCCGGCGGCGAGACGACGCGCCGCGCCGATGCGGATCCGCCGTTGACTTCCGGTGCGTTCTGGACGTTCGCCGCCATCGCGGTGCTCTACGCCTTCGCCGAAGGGACTTTCAGCAATTGGGCGGTGATTTATCTGCGCGAAGCCAAGGGGCTGTCGCTAATGGTGGCGGCGCTAGCCCTGTCGGTGTTCTGGGGCGCGATGGTGGCCGGTCGTTTGCTGGTTTCGGTGCTAGTGGTCCGCATCGCACCGCTGACGATCTGGCTGGCGTTGCCAGCGCTGATGATCGCAGCGTTTCTGCTGCTGCCGGGCGCATCCACGCCAGCGCTGGGTCTGGGGTTGTTCGCGCTGGCGGGATTGGCCTGTTCGGCGTTTTTCCCGCTGACTATCACGCTGGCGTCGGAGTGGTTTCCCGAACACGTAGCCTGGGTGTCGGCCATGCTCATCGCCGCGCTGATGGTCGGCGTGGGACTCGGTTCGTTCGTGATCGGTCCGCTGCGGGAGTGGCTGTCTCTGGAACAGATCTACCAGTTTTCGGCAGCCTATCCCGTTGCGGTCGTCGGATTGGCTCTATGGCTGGCCGGTTCGCGGCGGCGAGCGATGATCGAAGAGGGTGTCTGAAGGGGCGCGCCCGTTCGAGCATTCCGAGGGTTTGGTCGTTTTGGGTTGATCCGGCGATGCGGCGCCGACCGCCGAGAATTCTTCGTGCCGATAACGGTCTGACGATGGGTTATTTGGCTGTCGGCGTTCCAAGATCGCGAACACATCGGCCAAAATCGACCGAATCGAAGACTGGATAGGAGAACGGTAATGAGCAATACGTTTGTCGCGGTCGCATACGACGATACCTACACGGCTCAAGAAGTGCGGCTGCGATTACTGCGGATGCAGAAAGAATATCTGATCGATCTGGAAGACGCGGTGGTCGCCGTGCGCGACGAAGCGGGCAAGGTCAAGTTGCATCAAATCAATGACTTGACCGCGGCTGGAGCGATTTCTGGCAGTTTCTGGGGGTTGTTGATCGGGTTGATCTTCCTGCATCCGTTATTGGGACTCGCAGCCGGTTTGGCCAGCGGCGCGCTCAGCGGCGCGTTGACCGATGCCGGGATCGACGACAATTTCATGAAGAAATTGGCTTCCGAGCTAAAACCGGGTTCATCGGTGCTATTTGTGCTGATCAAGCAGCTTACGCCCGATAAGGTGCTGGCCGAACTGGAAGGTACGGGGGGGCGGTTGCTGAAGACCTCGCTGTCGCACGAAGACGAGGCCAAATTGCAAGCGGCGCTGGATGCGGTCAAGCCAGGGGCGGAAACCGCTGCCCCCAATTTGGGGAAGTCCGCCTAAGAGTCGTTCGATGCGATTGCCCGGTCGCAAACGGACGGGGCACGTTCGCGCGCGCCCCGTCTTTTCGGCGAGCGAAACGACTACGAACCCGGCGGCGGCGAGATGCTCGGGTTGACGGCCGTGCCGGCCTGTTCCGCCTGTTCGATCCAACCGCCGCCCATCGCTTTGTAGAGGTTGATCAGCGCGACCAGCACGTCGCTCTGGTTTTGGGCGGTAGCCAGCTCGGCGTTGAATAGGTTGCGTTCCGCGTCCACCACTTCCAGATAGCTGGTGTAGCCGTTGTCGTAGCGCAGTTTTGCCAACTTCAGATAGCGGCGCAACGACTCCGTTTGCGCTTGCTGCGCCCGCAAACGCTCCCGCCCCTTGCGCAAAGCGATCAGGCTGTCTTCGACTTCGGCGAATGCGGTCTGAATGGTTTTTTCGTAATTGGTCAGCGATTGTTGCTGCACCGCCTCCGCTGCTTGGACTTGACCGGCGATCTTGCCGGCGGTGAAGATCGGTACGCTCAGTTCGCCGCCGAAATTCCAAGCGCGCGACGGTCCCTCAAAGAGATCCTCGAATTGGGGACTGACGTAGCCGAACAAGCCGGTCAGCGAAATCACCGGAAAGTAAGCCGCTTTGGCGACGCCGATGTTGGCGTTGGCCGCAACGAGTTGCTGTTCCGCTTGGCGGATGTCGGGGCGCCGCTCCAATAGCTCGGAAGGCAGTCCATCCGGCACCGGCGGTTGACCCAGCCGGTCGAGCGCGCGACCGCGAGCGATGGCGCCGGGATTGCGCCCGAGCAACAGGCTGATGGCGTCCTCGCGCTGGGCGATGGCGGTTTCCAGTTGCGGAACTTGCACCGCCGCCGACTGGTATTCCGCTTCCGCCTGGCGCACGTCCAGCTCCGAAGTCAAACCGGCCTTGAATCGCAATTGGGCGATGCGCAGCGATTCGGTGCGAGTGTCCAGAGTGCGCCGGCTGATCTCCAGTTGGCGATCCAGCGATCGCAGTTGCACGTAATTGCTGGCAACCGCCGTCACCAGACTCAAAATCACTGTGCGCCGGGCTTCCTCGGTGGCCAGCAGCTCGGCCTGTGCCGCCTCGGTGGCGCGGCGCAAACGGCCGAACAAATCGAGTTCGAACGACAGCAAGGCAGCGGCCTGGAAGCTGTTGCGGATGGTGGTATTGCCGGTCGAGCTGCTGCCGGCGGGCGTGCGGGTGCGGTCGCCGCTGGCGTCGGCGCCGAGTTGCGGGAACTGGTCGGCGCGAACGAAGGCGTAACGGCCCAGATATTCTTCGATCCGGGCGCCGGCAATCTTCAGATCCTTGTTTTCCCGCAAGGCGATGTCGATCAGCTCGTCCAATACCGGGTCCTGGAACTGCCGCCACCAGCCGGGGCTGACGACGGCTCGCATCTCTCCATCGACCGACCGCCATTGGGTGGGAGTCGGCACGTCGGGGCGCTGGTAGTCGGGGCCGACGGCGCAACCGGCGAAGGTCAAAGCAGCTAGCAACAAGATTTTACGCATGGCTACCTTCCTCCTTGGCCGCAACTGGAGCGACTGGCTCGGCCGTGGCCGTTTTACCGCCGCTGCCGCTGAACAGCCGATAGAACAGCGGGACGAAGAAGATGGCGATGCAGGTCGCGCCCAACATGCCGCCGATCACCCCGGTGCCGATGGAGTGTCGGCTGAACGCGCCAGCGCCGGTGCTGATCGCCAGCGGCACGCAACCGAGAATGAAGGCCAGCGAGGTCATGACGATGGGCCGGAAACGCAGCCGCGCCGCTTCCAACGCAGCGTCGATGACCGGCAACCCTTCCTCGCGCTTCATCACCGCGAACTCGACGATCAAAATCGCGTTCTTGGCCGCCAAGGCGATCAATGTCACCAGACCGATCTGGAAGTAGACATCGTTGACCAAGCCGCGCAAGAGCACCGCCAGCAGGGCGCCCGCCACCGCGAACGGTACGGCGATGATCACCGCGATGGGCAGCGCCCATTTCTCGTACTGCGCCGCCAGGATCAAAAATACCATGACGATGCCGAATACGAAGGCCAACGCCGAGGCCGCGCCCACCTGTTTCTCCTGATACGCCTGTCCGGCCCAAGCATAGCTCATGCCTTCCGGCAAGGCTTCCTTGGCCAGCGCCTCCATCGCCGCCATCGCCTGCCCGGAGCTGTAGCCAGGCGCGGCGCTGCCGTTGACGCGGGCGGCGGGGAACACGTTGAAGCGAGGCACGTTGTCCGGGCCGGTGATGTATTTCACCGTGACCAGCGCGCTCAACGGCACCATCTGGCCGGTGGTCGAGCGCACGGAAATTTGGCTGATATCATCGGGGCGGGTGCGGTATGAGGTATCGGCTTGCAGCATCACCCGGAAGGTTCGGCCGAGCTTGTTGAAATCGTTGACGTAGATCGAGCCGAAGATGCCTTGCATCAGATCGAACACGGTGTTGACCGGCACGTTCAATGCTCGCGCTTTCTCCCGGTCGAGATCGACGAACAACTGCTGGGAATTGGCGCGGAAGGTGCTGGCGAGCGGACCCAATTCCGGTTTCTCCTTGGCCTTGGCGATAAACTTCTGCGCCACGTCCTCCAGCGCCTTGGATCCCGCGCCGCCGCGATCCTGGATCCAGAATTCGAAGCCGCCGGTGCTGCTCATGCCGGGAATCGGCGGCGGGTTGAACAGGACGACTTGCGCTTCCTTGATCTGCTGGAAGACCTCGCGTTGCAGCGTCTTTTGCGTCGCGAAGGCATGCAGTTCCGGCGTGGTGCGTTCCTTCCAGTCCTTGAGCGGCAAGAAGAAAGTGGCGAAATTCGGCTTGTTTTGGCTATCCAGCAGGCTGAAACCGTTCAGGCTGACCACGTTCTGAACCGCCGGATGCTTGCCGAAAATCGCGTTGGCCTGCTCGACCACGGCCCGCGTGCGATCCAAGCTGGCGCCGTCGGGCAAAATCGCTACCCCTAGCAGATAGCCCTGATCCTCGTCCGGCACGAAGCCGCTGGGCACGCTCTTGAACAGCCCGACGGTGACGAACAGCAGGCCGCCGAACAACACCAGGGCGATCAGTACCCGTCGCACCAGAAAGGCCGAGCCGGCGACATAGCCGCCGGTCATTTTGTCGAACGCTTTTTCGAAGCCCCTGAAGAAGATGTTTTTCTGCCCGTGGGCCGGTTTGAGCAGAATCGCTGCCAACGCCGGACTGAGGGTCAGCGCCACCACCCCGGAAATGATCACCGAAATGGCGATGGTGATGGCGAACTGCTTGTACAACTGGCCGGTGATGCCGCTCAGGAAGGCGGTGGGCACGAACACCGCGCACAGCACCAGCACGATGGCGATCACCGGGCCGGTGACCTCGTCCATCGCCCGCCGCGCCGCTTCCTTGGGATCGAGACCAAACTCGTGCATGTTGCGTTCGACGTTTTCGATCACCACGATAGCGTCGTCTACCACGATGCCGATAGCCAGGATCATGCCGAACAGAGTCAGAGTGTTGATCGAGAAGCCCAGCAGGAACATGCCGGCGAAGGTGCCGACGATGGATACCGGCACCGCCAGCAAGGGAATCAGCGTGGCCCGCCAGTTTTGCAGAAACAGGTACACCACCAGGATGACCAGTACCACCGCCTCGAAAAAGGTGTGCACCACCGCCTCGATGGATACTTCGACGAACTTGGTGGTGTTGTAGGGAATGGAATAGCTGACGCCAGAAGGGAAGTTCTTGGTTAACTCTTCCATCCGCGCGATGATCTTGTCGGCCACGTCCAGCGCGTTGGAGCCGGGTTGCTGGTAGACCATGATGAAATCGGTGCGCTTACCATTCAATAAGCCTTCCGTGTCGTAATTGCGAATGCCCAGCTCGACCCGCGCCACGTCGCGCAGCAGTATCGCCGAACCATCGGGGTTAGAGCGCAGGATGATCTGCTCGAATTCCTTGGGATCGTCCAACCGGCCCTTGGCGGACACTGGCAGGGTGAGTTCCACCGGATAACCGGTTGGCGGTTGGCCGACCTTACCGACGGCGAATTGCGCGTTCTGTTCTTGAATGGCTTGGCGGATATCGCTGACGGAAAGATTCAATTCGGCCATCCGATCCGGCTTGAGCCAGACGCGCATGGCGTAGTCAGACTGAGCGAACAGCGAAACCTGGCTAGCGCCGGGGATGCGCTTGAGTTCGTCCACCACGTTGATGTTGGCGTAGTTGCTGACGAAATTGGGGTCCTGCGTGCCGTCGGAGCTGATCGCCACGATCATCAGGATGTTGGAGGAGGCCTTTTTGATGGTGAGGCCGTTCTGGCGCACGTCGGACGGCATCACCGGGTTCGCCAGATTGACCCGGTTAGTCAAATCGGGCAACACCGTGTCCACGTTGGTCCCGATGTTGAAATAGACGTTGAGCGCCATGTCGCCGCTGGCCGAGTTGTTCGATTGCATGTAAATCATGCTCCCGACACCGTTCACCTGCTGTTCGACCGGCGCGGCCACCGAGTTGGAGGTGGTTTCGGCGTTGGCGCCGGGGTAGCTGGTCACTACCTGCAACAGCGGCGGCGTGATTTCCGGGAATTGGGCGATGGGCAATCCCACCATTGCCACCAAGCCAGCGAGCATGATCACGATGGAAATGACGGTCGCGAAGATCGGCCGGTCGATGAAGAAACGCGAAATCATGGGCGCTTCCTTTTTATTTATTGGCCGGCCGACTTGGACGAGGTGGCGGGCGCGGCGATCTTGACCGGTGCGCCGGGCCGTACCTTGATGGCGCCGTCCACGATCACCTGTTCGCCACCGCTCAGGCCAGAGGTGGCGATCCACTGATCGCCATAGAAGTCGCCGACCTGGATCGGTTTGACCTCGGCCTTGTCGTCGGCGCCAACCACGTAGACGAATTTACCTTGCGGTCCCTGCATCACTGCCCGCTGCGGGACGATGAGGACGTTGGAGCGTTCGATGCCCTGAATACGCACCCGCACGAACTGGCCGGGACTCAATGCGCGGTTTGGGTTGGGTATTTCCGCGCGCATCGCCAGGGTTCCCGTTTTCTGGTCGATGGTCGGCGCGACGTAATCGATGCGTCCCTTGTTGGGATGGACCGATCCGTCGGCCAGAACCAGCTCGATTTCGACGTTCGCGGCGCTCCCCTTCAACTGCCCGCTGGCCTTCTGCTGACGAAATTTGAGCACGTCGTTTTCGCCGGCACCGAAGCTAACCCAAATCGGATCGAGTTGCACCACGGTGGTCAACAGGCTGCTGGCGCCGGGCGTGACCAGGCTGCCTTCGCGAAATTCCGATTTGCCCGCCAGTCCGTTCAACGGCGATTTGATGGTGGTGTAGCCCAAGTTCAGCTCTGCTGTCCGCATTTGTGCCTTGGCCGACTGCACTTGCGCCTGGGCGCTGCGCTCGGCCGCCACCGAATCGTCCAAGTCCTTCTGACTGACGGCATTTTCCTTGGCCAGCGGCTTGACGCGCGCCAGCGTGGCGCGGGCGTTGGCGAGCTGCGCTTCGGCGCGCGCCAGATCGCCTTTGGCGTTGTCCAGCGCGGCCTGAAACGGTTGCGGATCGAGCCGAAACAGCAGTTGGCCAGAACGGACGAAGTCGCCTTCGGTGTAGGCGATCTTGTCCAGATAGCCTTCCACGCGAGCGCGAATTTCCACCGCGCGGGAGCTTTCGGTCTTGCCGGTGAATTCGTAGCTTGCGGGCGTGGCCTGCGGCGTGGCGGTGACCACCGTGACTTCGACCGGCGGCGCGGCGGGTTGTTGGGCGAGCGCGAGCGTTGGCCCGATGCTCAGGAAAACCGTCAGCAGCGCGTCGATGCTTGACCGGGGCCGAAATCGGAACGTGGGTTTGTAAATGGAGCACGAATCTCGCACGGAACGGGACTCCCATTCATGTAACGTATGATAATGTCGGGATAGCCTGAAAGAACTTATATCTAGTATGGACTATACTTGTGATGATGTTTTGGTTGCCTGCTCCAAAAAAGTTAAGAGTAAATAGAGTGAGCTGCTTATCGAGTATAGCCGGCTTCTTTCCCGCGAACCGATAACCCCAAGAGACGAGTATCGATGCGCATCTTGACCCCGCTATTTTTATTCTTGTCGTGCGTCGCCTTGGTCGCTGGTTGCGCCAGCGCGCCATCCGGCGATACCAAACCGAAATACGCCGGTTTTCTCAGCGATTATTCCAAGCTACAACCCGCGCCGACCGGCGACAGTGCCGAACGCTACGTCGATCCCAAACAAAGCTTCAAGCAATACAAAAAGGTGATGCTTGATCGAATTCGGGTCTGGTACAAGGATGACGCTGACTATAAGGGTATCGATCCGACCGAATTGAAGATGCTGACCGACTATTTCCAGAACGCTATCGTCAAGGCGCTGGAGCCGACCTATCCGGTGGTGACCAAGCCGGGTCCCGACGTGTTGCGGGTGCGGGTGGCGATCACCGACCTGGTCCCGACCAAACCGGAAATGAGCGTGGTCACCCTGGTGGTGCCCTATGCCGCTGTGGCGGATGTCGCCGCCGGCGGTGGCACTGGTGGCACGTCCTATCTCGGTCAAACTGCCATCGAAGCCGAGTTTCTCGACAGCCAGACCAATCGAGTGGTGGCCGCCTACGTGGATCGACAGATCGGCAAGAAATACGATATCGATCTGAGCCAGGGCGTCGGTTCGGCCGTCGAGAAAGGATTTTCGTCCTACTCCAAAGCCTACAGCACCTGGGCGTATGCGCAGGCCGCTTTCGACTATTGGGCCGGACTGTTGCGGAAGCGGCTGGACGAGGCGCACGGTCGATAAGGCCGTTGCGTTCGTCCTGCTAATCCCGGTTCGCGAATTTTTCAAGTTGTGTTTGCTGGCGTTTTTCATTCCAATCAACCCGTTATCAGGATGAGTAAACATGAAAAAGCAACGTGCTTTAATAATCTCCATGCTGGGCTGTGCGCTGGCTGCGCCGGTCTGGGCGGCGGAAGCGCCGAAAGCGGCGGAAGCACCGAAAGCGGCGGAAGCGTCAGCGGATTCCAAAGTTAGCGAGGAGCTCAAGGCAGTCCTGAAGCGACACCACGACGCGATGAACAAGCAGGATCTCAAGGCGTTGTTGGCGCTCTACGCCGACAACCCCAACGTGGCGCTAATGGGCACCGGCCCCGGCGAATTCTGGAAGGGCAAGGCAGCGGTCGAAGACACCTACAAGCATTATTTCGAGACTTTCAAGGCCGGCTCGCTGAGTCACGAGTGTCCGGAAGCCACGGGAACCGAAGACGGCAACAGCGCCTGGTTGATGGCTTCCTGCGTCATGAAGGATACCGATCCGGACGGTCAGCCGCGCGAGTTCGATCTCAACGTCTCGGCGGTACTGAAGAAGGAGAAAGATGGCTGGCGTTTCCAAGCCCTCCACTTTTCCAACTTGATCGAGGAAGAAGGTCCTCCGTCGGAGGAGGACGACGCGCCCGAGGCGGCTCCTGCGCCCGAAAAGGAGGCCGCACCAGTGGCAGCCCCCACGACCGGAAAGGACGCTGCACCGAAGAAAACTCAATGAGCGGAGGTCGGCCATGACCGATCAACACGAAACGGCGAGTCCCGAACCAGCCGGCATGCCAGATATCGAGGCGCGACGGGGATTTCTGTGCGGACTGGGCAAGTGGTCGCAGGCGGTAATCGGCGGCGTGCTGCTGGGTGGTGCCTTGGCCGAGGCCGAGCGGGCCAATGCTTGGGTTGCCGCCCGGAGCCGCCGCGGTTCCGCCGTTATCGGTCCGCGCGGCGGCTGGGTCAATCGCTACGGCGGTGGGAGCTGGGCCAATCGGTCTGGCGGTGGCGGCTGGCTCAACGGTGGTGGCTGGGTCAACCGCAGTAGCGGCTGGCTCAACGGCGGCGGTGGCAGCGCAGGTTGGATCAATCGGTACGGCGGCGGCGCCGCCTGGATCAATCGCCGCTAATAGCCTGTTCGCTACAACTCGATTGCCCTGAGGGGACTGTCGGCCTAGGCCGAGTTTCGGGCTTTTCTAGCCCGGACCGGAGCCGAGAACGCTTTGCCTCCGGCAAGGTGCGGATGTTGATTCGGTTGCAAGCTCGCCGGCTGGGAATCCGGCGAGCGGTGCGGCGATTCGGCAAACCTACAGGCTATGGAAGGCCAAGAGCAGGAAACTGTCATTAAAGAGTATCGAAATTCTTCCAGAAGATAGAGAGAAATATAGATTGGTTCAGGGTGATGTGCCGATGATGGAAGGAGGCGATTAGGACAAGCTTGGGCGTGTGGCTATCTGGAGAGAAGAAATTGAAGATTGCATTGATCAAAATCATAAAAAAATGAAAGTGTCCATCGAACCCGAAAAAGTGTTCGTGGAAGAAATCGAAGCTGACCGATGCAAGTCGAGAGACCCGGACTCCTTCGCCTGATTACTGCCTGACCGAACGCCAGTCAGGACGATTTCTCCGGGGGTTATTGGTGTCGATTTATATCAGCTAACGCGTGTATGCGGAAAACGAGGCAAGGGCGCGACAAATTGTCGCACCCTACAAAACAGGAGAAGCGTTACAATAGAAACCGCTATTGGGCCAAGCGGCAGCGATGGCCGGTAACCGGTAAGAGAAAGGTACAATTCGCGGCGATGGCTTTCATCCGTTAGCGCCCTCGGCGGCGAGTTGTCCAGACCCACGCCAGAACCGGCTTGCCCCAAAGCCAGCGCGCCACATCGCTCTAACTAGGCCCCAATGCTAAATAGCGGTGGAACAAGTAGGAATGCGACAAATCACCGCGCACCTGACCGGAGAAAAACGCCAGAAAAGATCGTCGAAGCACCGCCGGTGCAGGGCTGGTCGACGCGAATCACCAAGGTAGCGGTCAAAGTACTACCCCGGCCTTCTCTAACTCGGCATAGGTAGTCGGCTGCCGCGACGGACTGATGTTCAGCCCCAGCCGCAAGCCGATTTCCGATAGCGAGAAGATGCCGCGTACCGCCGGTATCTCAGTTTCAGGATCGATGTCCAATACCAGAGCGTGCTGGCGGTTGACTTGTCGCAGAGTCGCGATGATGTCGCCTACTCGCGCGCTCAATATGTCTTCCATCATCAATACCTCCAGTTTCGTTCGGAGGGTCATGATATCGGAAACGAGCAAATCCTCGCGGGTGCAGCCGGCCTTGGCTAGAATCCGGTCGATTTTCTCTCCGTCGATATCGCGGCTGGTAACCAATCCGAGAATATTGTCGTCGGCATCGACGACCAACAGGATGCGTACTCCGCGCTTGACCATGATATCCAACCCCTTGCTGAGAGGGGTCGATAGCTCGGTGGTGACGGCGGCAACTTGGCAGAGGTCGGTCATGACCGACAAGGCGGGATCGCCGGCGGTGATCCGCCGGGGTAACTGCTGCTTGGGTCGAGCATAGCGAATTCCCCGGTCTAGCCGGTGTAAGGGCAACGGGCCATAAGAGTGTTTCATCGGAGCTCTCTCCTGTGTGTAGACACGGGCGGCGACTGCGACCGCCTTATTGTGCAAGCGCAGTATAAGCGATTATTGACAGACTAGAAATGCGGCAAATTGTCACGCTTTAAAGTCAATCGATCAAATCTAAATTGTGACTGTTGCCGCTTGATGCCACGCTTACCGAAACCATTGCCGATGGAAGATTTGCGACGCCTGTTGCTGCTCCGCTTGCTGGTCGTTCTAGGACCCAGCGTCATGCTGCTTTGGCTGCATTTCGGGCTGGAGCCGCCGCAACCGCTGCCGCCGTGGTCGATAGCGCTGTTTCTCGGTCTGATCGCGTTGGCTTTCCTCGCGTTGGGCTTGCGATCCCGGCGCTTAAAACCGGTGGCGGCGTGGGAGTTGTTCGCCTATTTGCAATTCGACGTGCTGGCGCTGACGGTGCTGTTGTATTTCGGTGGCGGTGCCAGCAACCCCTTCGTTTCGTTGCTGCTGTTGCCGCTGATCATCACCGCCGCATTGCTGCCGGCCGGCTGCGTCTGGGCGATGGCGGGAACCACGGTGGCGGTTTACACGGTGCTGATGTTCCATTATCTGCCTTTACCGGGGATGCTTAGCGGTCATGGCCTCGGCTTTCATGCACACCTCTGGGGTATGTGGCTGGTGTTCGTTATCAGCGCTCTGCTGATCGCCGGCTTCGTGGCGCGACTAGCGGCGGCATTGCGAAACCGGGACCGCGAGGTCGCGCGTCTGCGCGAAAAGGCGCTGCGCGACGAGCAGATTTTGGCGCTCGGCACGTTTGCGGCCGGTGCGGCTCACGAATTGGGTACGCCCCTGTCCACCATCGCCGTTTTAGCGAAGGAGCTAGAGCGGGAACACGACGAAGACCCGTCGCTGTGCGCCGACCTGCGCACCCTGCGCCAGCAAGTGGAAGCGTGTAAATCCATTCTCGGCGATCTGTTGCGCAGCGCCGACCTAGTGGCTGATCGTGAAGTGACGCAACCGCTGGACGCGCTGCTGGAACGCACGCGCAACCGGTGGCAACTGCTCCGTCCCCGGGTTCCGTTACAGGTCCACTGCGCGGGATCGTTGCCGCCGCCAACCGTAGCGGCGCCGCAGACTATCGGCCAAACTTTGATCAGCTTGCTCAACAACGCGGCCGATGCCTGTCCCGATGGCGTGGATCTAGCAGGACGTTGGGATGCACGCTGGGTGGTCATCGAGATTCGCGACTGGGGACCGGGATTACCATCGGAGGTGGCAAATCGTCCTGGCGAAGCGTTTTTCTCCACCAAGGATGGCGGTACGGGCATCGGCTTGATGTTGGCCAACGCCACACTGGAACGGCTGGGGGGACGAGTCAGTCTGTCGCGCGATGCACGGGGAGGAACCTGCACCCGCATCGATCTACCCGCCCGGATCGAAGTCGCATGACGGCTGCCGCCGGACCCTCCAGCTTGCTGCTGGTGGACGACGATCCCACCTTTTGCCGGGTGCTGGGACTCGCGTTGAACCGGCGCGGTTTCGCCGTGGTCACCGCTCATGGCAGCGCGGCGGCTTTGGAGCACGCGCGAATCGATCCACCGGAATACGCCATCGTGGATCTCAACTTGGCCGGCGATTTCGGGCTGGGCCTGATTCCAGATTTGCTGGCCCTCGATCCTGCCATCCGCATCGTGGTGCTGACCGGCTACGCCAGCATCGCCACGGCAGTGGAAGCCATCAAGCTCGGCGCGGTGAACTATTTGGCCAAACCGGCCGACGCCGATCAGATCCTGGCGGCATTGGCCGCGACTGCGGGCGATCCTGCCGCCCCGTTCAACGCCCGTCCCTTGAGCATAAATCGCTTGGAATGGGAACACATTCAGCGGGTGCTGCGCGACAACGACGGCAACATCTCCGCCACCGCCCGGCAGTTGGGCATGCACCGCCGCACCTTGCAGCGCAAGCTGGCCAAGCGGCCGGCAAGATTATGATTTCATGGAAACCCGCGATCCTCCGTCCCAGCATCCGCGCCTGCTTGGCTCATAATGGATTGCAGAAGACGAAATGCCATGACCGTTCTTCTTGCAGGAGGTTCGACGAGGCACGCCAGCCACCTCAAGCCATGATGTTCACGCCGCCGTCTACGTACACCGTGCTGCCGGTCAAACGCCGGGCGTAGGGCGTGGCCAGGAAAGCGCAGGTGAAGCCGACGTCCATGATGTCCACCAGCTCGCCGATGGGCGCTCGCTCCACCGCTTCGTTGAGCAGGAGATCGAAATCTTTCAATCCCGACGCCGCGCGAGTCTTGAGGGGTCCCGGCGAAATGGCGTGGACCCGGATGCCTTGCCGGCCCAGTTCGTAGGCCAGGTAGCGGCAGGCAGATTCCAGCGCGGCCTTCACCGGCCCCATCACGTTGTAGTTCGGCACCACTTCCGTTGCGCCGTGGTAGCTCATGGCGAACATCGTGCCGCCATCGGTCATCAGCGGCGCGGCCAGCTTGGCCATGCGGATGAAGGAATGGCAGGAAATATCGATTGCCTTAGCGAAGCCTTCCGCCGAGCAGTTGAGCAATCCGCCCTGCAAATCGTCCTTAGGCGCGAAAGCGATGGAGTGAACCAGAATGTCGAGCCGGCCCCATTGTGTCGTGATCGCCTCGAACAGCGCTTCGAGCTGGCCGGGCTGGCTGACGTTGAGCGGCATGAAGATCGGTGCTTCCAGGGCCTTCGCCAGCGGTTCGACGTACGGTTTCGATTTTTCGTTGAGGTAGGTGATCGCCAGTTCCGCTTCCAGTTCGCGGAATGCTTTGGCGCAGCCGTAGGCGATGGAATGCTCGTTGGCGATGCCGGCGACCAATGCCTTCTTGCCCTTAAGCGGAGGATGAGGAATGTCGAGAGCCATGATGTCATGCTCCTCGGGAACCGGATTTGAGGAAGTGTCGGGTGCGCCAGGCAGTCGTTCGTTTTTCGTTGGAGAAAATGCCCAAGCGGAAATTTGACGGTCTAACGTGCTGATGTGGGGTTTGTCCGTCGCATTGGAGGCGGCGAGGCAGACCCCACCGAAAATAGATTTGTCACTCCATCGTGATCGTGATGCCGCTCATGTTTCCGATATTGAGATCCAAGCCTTTGGTGCGAGAGCGCAGGTTCATGATGACCCCGTGCTCGTTTTTCAAGTGCAGGCCGCCCACGCCGCCGCCCAGGGCGATGCTCGATTCGAACTTGGTGTAGGTGCCCGGGAAGTCGGAAATCCGCTTCAGGTCGTACACCGCGCCGACGGCGCTCATCTTCGAAATGCCGACGTTGGCGCCGGCACTCAGGCCTTTGAGTTTGAAAGGATATTTTTTGCCATGAAACCTCAGCGTCCCGCTGCCGGTGCTGCCGCCCAAAATCAACCCAAACTGTTTCTCTTGAATCGAGACCTTGCCGACCGGCTGCTTGGCCCCGGCTGCTAACGCCATGCCACCCACCAGCAACGATGTTGCCAACAAGGCCGAACCGATTATTTTGAGACTTTTAATCATCTGATTTCTCCTGATCGTGAACGGTATCCAGCGAAACGCCGGTCAGACGCGCTGCTACATATTTGCCGGTTTGCCGGACCGATTGTTTCGCCATCAAATTTTGGTCGAAAAATCGCTGTTTATCTCGATCCGCTACCATAATTTATGCGTGATACACCGAAAATGAACAGGGCGTCGGGGTCATCGCCAGTTTCTCAGTCGGCCTCGCCGAGAAATAGCCTTTCGATCTCGGCCAGCCGTTCCGCCCGCTCGCCTGCCGGTTCGCCGACGGCGAGCACCACTTGGCGGATTCGCTTGATCGCTTCGGCTCGAACGGCCGGGTCGGCAGGCAGCATACTGGGGATCGCGGCCAGGGCTTCGTTCCGGTCGAGCAAGAGGGCGAAGAACTGTTCGCGCAGCACCCGCTTGAATTCCTCCAGGGTCAAGCCGCCGTGTTCGGCGCGCATCTGGCGCAATTCGTTGAAGGCTCGTTCGTCCACCCCCGGCCCGGCCATGCCGATGTAGACCAGACCGCGAATCACCGCCTCCCGGATGCCGCCTTCGGTGATGTGCGCCTTCAGTTCGGCCATGCGCTGGTGAATGAAGGCGATCTGTTCCGGCTCCACGCCGGGGTGCCGGCGCGGGGATTCGTCCGACGCTTGCAACCCGACCAGCGCTTGCAACAGCGGGGCGCTGTAAATCGCCAGGAAGATTTGTTCCAGGCTGCGGTCGCGCAAATCCCGCCAGCCGTCGAGGGCGGCGATCATCCCATCCGAAATCATGGCTTGCCACTGGAGCAGCGGGTTGTCGGGCGCGACGGCTTGCCGTTGTTCCCGGACTTGCTCGGCCAACTTGGCGATTTGTTGCATCAGCGGGTTGCGGTCCGAGAACAGCATGTGAGGCAGCTCGGCGGGCTTGATCCGATGCGGCGGTTCGACGATGGCCTCAGCCTTGGCAAACGCTTGGACGAACGGCTGGAACAGCGTGCGATAAAGGCCGAGATTGATTTCGGATACTCGCCGCACGGTGGCGAAACGGCGTTCGTTTTCGGGACTGGGCCGAACGATGGCCCGCAAATCGGCCAGCGAACGCGACTCGAAGCGGACGATCCAGTCGCCGCCGATCAAATCGGGATTCACGGCGTCCGCCGTCTTGGGCGTCATCACCGCCTCGTACAAGCCGGGCGGCAACACGTCGATCAGATCGATGTTGGAGGCGAACTCCTGATGCTCCTTCCGCGCCACGCCGCCGGAAACGAAGATGCCGAGGTGGCCGATGGTCTCGTGGATGGCGTAGACGATGGTCTGGCCGCAGGCGCGCAGGTCGTCGTCTTTCTCGTAGAGATCGACGATCCAGCCCAGCGCCTGTTGCGGCGGAGTGATGTTGTCGCCTTTGGAGCAGAAGCAGAGGATCGGCGAGCGGATGTTGCGCAAGTCGATGCGCACGCCGTCGCTGGTGACGATTTCGGCGGTGGCCAGCCGGTTGCCGATGAACAGTTGATCGACGATCCACTGCATCTCTTCGGCGTTGAGGTTGACGTGCCCGCCCCACCAGGTCTCGAATTCCAGAAAGCGCTCGCTCTCGGTATCCACGTTCGACCAGAGATCGTAGTTCTTGGTCCAGTAGGTGTTGGCCGGATTGAGGTTCTCGAAATTGCCGACCAGGTTGGCGCCGTCGAACTTGCCGTGTCCCAGATCGCCAGCGAGGGCGGTCAGCCAACTGCCACCCAGCAGGCCGCCGGTGTAGCGCATGGGATTTTGACCTTCCACGCCGGCCCAGTAGGACAAGGGGGAACCGGGGATGATGATCGGTCCGAACAACTCCGGCCGGGTCGCGGCCAGCATCATCACCGCCCAGCCGGCCTGGCAGTTGCCGATGACGCAGGGTTTGCCCTCGGCGTCGGGGTGGAGTTCGATGACCTTCTCCAGAAACTTCGCCTCCGCCCGCATGATGTCTTCGATGGTCTGGCCCGGCATCGGGTCGGGCGTAAAGCCGACAAAATAACAGGGATGGCCGGCGCGCATCGCCACGCCGAGTTCGCTGTCGGCCTTGAAGCCGCCGATGCCCGGTCCGTGGCCGGCGCGCGGATCGACCACCACGAACGGCCGTTTCTGCAGGTCGATGCGGGTTTCTTCCGGTTGGTTGGTTCGCACCAGGCCGTATTTGGTTGCCGGCTTGCCGGTTTCTTCCGGCAGCTTGATCCGCACCAGCCCGTAGTTGACCGGCCGCTCGAAAGTCCGGCCGTCCAGCACCAGTTCGGCGCCGAAATGGAGGACGTTGGGAACGGCCTTGGCTTTGTGCGCGAAGTATTGGTTGCTGCGCCGGCGCAGCGTGTCCCAGAACAGGATGGTGCGCTGCCAGGAATCTGCCCAGTAATCGACCGTCTGCTGGGCGGGAGCGGGCAGGTCTTGGAAAAGGGAGAAAGCTTTGGGATCGGTCATCGGTGAATCTCCTCAAGATGAATCTCGGCAAACAAAACGCCAAACGCGGAGCTTTCGGAAGAGTGAAGACTCAAGGATGCATTGGTCGTCATTCGGACCCCAAAGCATCCTGGCCACTTCGCGTCCGCCAGGCGAATTCGAGGCCACGGGTTTCGACGATGATCCGAAAATCGAGCCAGGCCGGCTCGGCCGCCATTTCCATCAATTCTACAGTGTTTATGAATTCGGGCGGTGGCGGAGTTCGTTTGGATGCGGTACGGACGTTCTCAGACCGATTCGCCGAAGGTCTGGCCGGTAGCGGCCAGCACCGCGCGCCAAATGGAGCCGTTCAAATCCAGACGCTTCCTTTGGCTGGCGAGCAACTCGATGGGAACGTGGATGAAGGTGTCGTGCAGCAAGCCGATCACCAAGCCGGTCTTGCCGGCCATCGCGGCGTGGACGGCGTTGCGGGCGAAGAAGTCGCAAAGAATGGAATCTTCGGCGTCGGCCGGGACGCTGCGGATCAGGTAGCTCGGGTCGATATAGCGCAGCGTGACCGGAATTCCCTCCGCTTTGAAGTAGCTCTCGATGCGTTCGCGCAGGAACGGGCCGATGTCCTGAAGTTTGACGTTGCCCGAGGCGTCGCGCTCTGCGTCGCTGGCCGCCAGCAATTCCTGGCCGGCGCCTTCTGCCACCGCGATCAGCGCGTGCGCTCGCTTCAGGATGCGCTGTTTCAGCGCGGCGAGGAAGCCGTTCTCGCCATCGAGTTGCAGCGGCGTTTCTGGAACCAGAGCGAAGTTCACGTCCTGGCTGGCGATGGTCGCGCCGGCGGCGATGAAACCGGCGTCGCGGCCCATCAACTTCACCAGGGCGATACCGTTGTGGACGCTGTGCGCTTCGGTGTGAGCGCAGTGCAGCACTTTCGCGGCTTCCTCGACCGCCGTGAGATAACCGAAGGTGCGCGAGACGAAAATCACGTCGTTGTCGATGGTCTTGGGAACGCCGACCACTGCCAGCGGGTGGCCGCGCCGTCGCGCCTCCTGAAACAGTTCGTTGCCGCCGCGCTGGGTGCCGTCGCCGCCGATGGTAAACAAGATGTTGACGCCGCGCTGGATCAGGTTGTCCACGGCGGCGGCGATATCCACCGGCCCGCGCGAAGTGCCCAGCACGGTGCCGCCATCCTTGTGGATATCGTGGACGAATTCGGGAGTCAACACGAACGGTTCCCGGCCGCGCGCCGGGTCGAGTCCCCGATAACCGTCGCGAAAGCCGAGCACATCTTTCACGCCGTAGCCGTGATGCAGTTCCAGAAACAGCGAGCGAATGACGTTGTTCAGGCCGGGGCATAGTCCGCCGCAGGTCACGATCCCGGCGCGGGTTGCGGCGGGATCGAAAAACAGTTTGGCGCGTGGGCCGGCGAGTTCGAACAGCAATTCCTCCGCCGGGGATACGCTGGGATCGCGGATGAGACGAGACGTCACGCGAGCTTGATCGCTCACCGTGCGCCGCTGGACAGATGGAAAACGGGCTTCGCCCAGAGTGGTGATGTTCATTTCATGCTCGCTCGCAGATCGACCAAGGCTTGATCGAAGGTATCGACCCGGATCAGGCCCAGACGGGGGAATTCGATGTCGATGATGACGTACACCGCTGTCGCCATGATGGCGGCGAAGCCGATGATGTGCAGCCAGTTGCGCGATTTGCTGCCGGCCATGCCGTAACCGGCCAACAGCGCGCTGGCCAGCGCCAGCCCATACAGCATCGCGAAGATGGCCAGCGGCGGATGCATTCGAGCGGCCATCGTCCGCGTGGTGGTGATGTCGATCAGTTGGTTCAACGCCGGCAAGAGTAGCATCGTAGCCGAAGGCGAAGCATTCTCCAGCCGACCGGCGGCGATCGCCTGAGTCCAGATTTCCCCCTGCAACGCGGTGGATTGGGCCAGTTCCACCTTGGCCGCATCTATGTCGGGGAGCTTTCGATACGTCTCCAGGCGCGAATCGACGTAGCGCCGGAACAAATCCCGTAGCGCCGGTTGCGCGCTGGCCGGCAGCAGGTCGAGCCGCAAGTAGGCGGTGCCGATATCGTTGGTTTCCTCGACGATCAAAGCGCGGCGCGCGTCGAAGCGCGATGCCGCGCCCGAAAAAGTGAAGGCGATCAGCAGGCCAAGCAGGGCGAACACCGCGCCTTCGATCGTGCCCGTGCCGGCCCGGGCGCCCTGGGCGTCCTTCTCCAACCGATGGTTGCCGATCCATCGGCCGATTTCTAACAGAGCCAGCATCCCGAAAAACAAGATAAGCGTGATCAACAAGGCGGAAAACGTGTAATCCATGACGGTTCCTAAATGCAAATGATCGGTCGCCAGAAGGCTAGCAAATTTTGGTCAATCGCGCCGATCTTCCTGGGGGCGCAGGTGGCAGGCCGTTCCGTGGCATTCGAAAATCGCTCGATACCCGCAATTTTTTATCCGGTGCCCCGCAAAAGAATTTTCGCCGCGTTAAAACCATTGAGCCATTGCCTGGGAATAGACGGGTGAGGGAAAGGTGATGATAGCCAACCTCCAACAATTCCCGATTCAAGTCGAATCGGCAATCGCTCAAATACGTTTATTCAAGGAGATTTGACATGGCTTTTGATCGCGAAATCTCGCTGGGCTCAGGTGACGATGTCTTTACGGCCCCGGCGGATAACCTGAGGGATAAAATACAGGGAAAAGGAGGCAACGATACCATTAGCGGCGGTGGCGGAGACGACGAGCTTTTTGGCGATGACGCCGGCCTCGGTGTGTTTGTCAATGACGGCAGGGATACTCTGCACGGCAACGCGGGCGACGACGTTCTGCACGGTGGCGGCGATAACGACATTCTGTTTGGCGATGCCGACGACGATACCCTGTTCGGCGATTTGGGCGACGACCGGCTGGATGGCGGCACGGGTGCGGACATCATGAAGGGCGGCGTCGGCAACGATACCTACGTGGTCGACAATGTCAGCGACGTCGTCGACGATGTGGTAGCCGGCGGCACCGATACGGTCCAAAGCTTTATTTCCTACGATCTGAACGACGCGAACCACGTCGAAAATCTCGCTCTGGCCGGCAGCGGCAATATCAGTGGTACCGGTGACGGCGGCGATAATGTCATCACCGGCAACAACGGTTTCAATATCTTATCCGGGGGTGGCGGCAACGATACCCTCAACGGCGGCGGCGGCGGCGACCGGCTGGACGGCGGCTCCGGCAGCGATGTCATGCGCGGAGAGGCCGGCAACGATACCTTCGTCATCAATTCCAACAGTGGAACCGATAGTCTTATCGACGGCGGCGCCGATATCGATACCGTGGAGAGCAGCATTTCCTTCTCGCTGAATTCGACCACCGGCGTCGAAAATCTGACTCTGGTTGGTTCGTCGGCGATCAACGGCACCGGCAACGATCTCGCCAACACCATGACTGGTAACGGTGCCGCCAACGTACTGAACGGCAACGGTGGCGCCGACACGATCCGGGGCGACTACGGCAACGACACGCTCAACGGTGGCGACGGCGCCGACAATTTGCGGGGCGATTTCGGCAACGACACGCTCAACGGCGACGGGGGTACGGACATCCTCGACGGCGGCGGGGACCGGGATCGCTACAATGGTGGAGCCAACAACGACGTTCTAGTCTACGATCCAAACGATTTTGGCGTCGGCGCGACCGCTGGCCAATATGATGGCGGCAGTGGCCAAGATACCTTGCAATTGAGAAGCGACCTGGGAAATACCACCCTCGATTTCCGGGTGTTGGACGACACCCTGATCGCCAACGTCGAGGTGCTGGATTTGCGGCAGGGTTCCAACAATAGCCAGGTCTTCCTCGAATTCAACGACGTGTTTTCTATCAATAGCGGACATAACTTGCGCATCGACGGCGACGCGGGCGATCAGTTGACCGTCGCCGATTTCGGTTGGGACGATACCGGTCAACAGCAGACTATCGGCGGCCAGGTGTACGACGTTTACACCAACGGCCAGGCTACTCTGCTGGTCGATGCCGACGTTCAAGTCACCGGTAGTTTCGTGTAAGCCGATATATTTTTGCTTGTTTTTGTGGCGGCGCCTGCAGGCGCCGTTTTTTTGTCCGTCGTTAAACCTTTAGCTCATCGTCGGGAAATTACCGGTAACAGCCGGTTGCGGCTTACCGTCGCCACCGCCCGATCAACGATTTGATTTTACGTTCCCAGCGAGGATTTCGCGATGCGCGCCTATCTCCGCCAGTGCAGGTCCTATTTCATCTATGCCGGCTTGTTCAGTCTGTTCATTAATCTGCTGCTGTTGACCGTGCCGCTGTATTCGATGCAAGTGTTCGACCGGGTTCTGACCAGCCGTTCGGTGGAAACTCTGCTGGTATTGACCCTGCTGGCGGCGGGCGCGTTGCTGACCCAGTTGGCGCTGGAGATCGTGCGCGGGCGCTTGCTGCTCGTGGCCGGCGCCAGGCTGGAGCGCCTGCTGGGTCCTGCGGTGCTGGAGGGCACACTGCGCCAGGCGTTGACCTCGACCGGCGCTGACGCGGCGGGCCTGAGCGATGTTGCGCAACTGCGCAGCTTTCTGAGCGGCGGCACGCTGACGGCATTGTTCGACGCACCGTGGGCGCCGCTGTATCTGGCGGTTATCGCGCTGGTGAACCCCGGTCTCGGCGGCATCGCTGGCGGCGGTGCGTTGCTGCTGGCGGTGTTGGCGTATCTGAACGAGCGGCTGACCCGCGCGCCCTTGCGCGACATCCACCAACACGCTCGCGCCGCTGGTAACGTCGCCGATTCGGCGGCTCAAAACGCCGAAGTGGTGCAGGCGCTCGGGATGCTGCCGGCGCTGCGGCGACGCTGGGAGCGCGCGAGCGCCGATGTGTTGAGCGCCTGGTTGCGAGCCGGTCGGGCCAGCGCCACGGTCGGCGCGTTCAGCCGTTGCGTCCGAATGCTGATTCAAATCGCCATCATGGGGGCATCGGCGCTGCTGGTTATCGACCAGACCACCACATCGGGCGTCATGCTGGCCAGCGCGTTGCTGCTGGCGCGGGCGCTGGCGCCGGTGGAAACGGCCATCGGCGGCTGGAAAGCGCTGGTCGAAGCTCGCGCCGCCTACGGTCGGCTCGATGCGCTGCTGGCCGCCCGGCCAGTGGCTCCTGTCACTGCCTTACCCGCACCGCAAGGCGCTTTGTGGGTGGACAGGCTGTGCTACGTGGCGCGCGGGGTCGAGCGGCCGCTGTTGCAGAGGGTCAGCTTCGCGCTCGAACCGGGCAAGGCGCTCGGTGTCATCGGGCCGAGCGGTTGCGGAAAATCCACCTTGGCGCGCTTGATCGCCGGGATCTGGCGGCCGAGCGGCGGCCAGATCCGGTTGGACGGCGCGGAACTCGGGCAATGGTCGCGCGAGCGGCTGGGTCGCTACGTCGGCTATCTGCCGCAGGACGTGCAACTGTTCGCCGGGACCGTCGCCGAAAACATCGCTCGACTGAGCGAGGCCGATGCCGAAGAGGTCATCGCCGCCGCACGTTTGGCGCACGCCCACGACATGATTTTGCGCTTGCCGCAGGGCTACGACACGCGGCTCGGTCCCGGCGGCGCCGGGCTGTCGGGCGGCCAGCGCCAGCGCATCGGGCTGGCTCGCGCGGTGTACGGCCAGCCGCGTCTGCTGGTGCTGGACGAGCCGGATGCTAGCCTCGACGCCGAGGGAGAGGAGGCGTTGCGGGCCACCCTGGGCGCTTTGCGTACCGCCGGTGCTACCGTGGTGGTGGTGAGCCATCGCACGACCCTGTTGCCGGAGATGGATGCCTTGCTACTGCTCAAGGACGGCCAACCGCAACTGTTCGGGCCGCGCGAGGAGGTGCTCAAACGCTTGCGGGGCGGCAACGCAATCGCACCGCAGGCCGTTCGCGGTTACAAGCCGTAACGGTGGCCGCGAGTCCGTATCCCGAAACCGGCCGATCATTTCACCGTGACGAATACGGTCTTGCGGTCCCGGTTGTTGCCGCTGGCCTTGATGCGGAACAGATATTGGCCCGGTGGCAGTACGTTGAATCCCACGCTTAAAAAAGCGTCGTTACCGGATACTTTCATTCGTTAGGATTACAAACAAAGCCACCATAGATGAACAAGTTATCATCCAAAGGCTGCTCCATGAAGACATGAGCATAGCGGCGCGATTTCGGGACGGTGGGACACGGTTTAATGCCGTTTTCGTGTTTTAAGGTGGCAAGTAGCGTACCGATTGCTCTAATTACGGCATTGACATGCCCCACGTTCGCATTCATGTAGACTGTGATGAATTTGCCAGCCTGATGTCCGGTGCTTTGCCGGATAAGAAGAGGCTGACTTTTGACGATCTTATGATGTATTTTTCGGGACGCCAAATAGGGTAGAACTGACTCCGCTATGGCATTCGCGCTGTCGATATCGGAGCTGATATGATATTTTCGGCAAGGGTTTGGGCAATCGTGCGTATGATAATAATGAGCATAAATCGAAAACGGATCGGGAATATAATCGCCGTCTATCGGAAAATAGAAATTAGAAGACATCTTGTATTTCCTTGCCTGTTCGGCGTATCAACTAATGTTAAAAGGCTGTCGATTTTGTGGTCGCTAAAAGCAGCTTTTGTACCAGTTTTTGAATTTATCATCTAAAACCTAGCCGATGCTTTGGCTATTTAGATGATCCAAGCCGCGGCTATTGCTCGAACAAACCAATGCGGTCTACCGGGTAGGCCATTCCGAACCATTCAAGCGGTCAACCTGGCCCGCACGGCTTTCTATTCCCGAATCGGTTTGCGGCTGGAAAATGTTGGCATGTGGCTAGAAGTTGCTTGCGAAGCGATTGAACCTTTGCCCGGTTTGGCGGGAATCACCGGTCAGACGATCCGCGACAAGAGACCCGCCATGACCAACGAACAGGCCGTCGTACAAATCGGTAGAAAGCGCCCGGTACGCGAGCTAAACCAAAATACCCAGAACGCCGCCCCGCCGGCCCCAAGCCCGGTTTCACCTGCTCCCGTCACGCTCGAAGAAGGCCGGAAGGTCATTTGCGCCGGGTTGTTGGTGGTCGCCGTCGCGTTTGGCGCCGGTGGTTATTTGGTCGGTGGCATGCCGCTGGCTGGCGCCGTCGTCGCCTCCGGCGTGGTGAAAGTGGCCGACAACCGCAAGAGCGTGCAGCACCTGGAAGGCGGTATCGTCAAGGAAATCCGGGTTCGCAACGGCGACCGGGTCGCAGCCGGGCAAACCCTGATCGTGCTGGAAGACGAGCGGGCCAACGCCGGTCTGGATTTGCTGGCGGGCCAGTGGGATGCGGCGGCGGCCAAAGCGGCGCGGTTACAGGCCGAACGCGATTTCAAGCCCGAACCGGCTTTCCCGGAACGCTTGCGCGCCCGCACCGAAGACCTCAAAGCCGCCGAGTTGCTGCGGATGGAAACCTCGCTGTTTCAAACCAAACGCGCGGCGCTGGAGCGCCAACTGAAATCGTTCGACGATCAGGTCGCGGAAATCGACCGGGAGCAGAACAGCCTCCAGACGCAACTGGGCGCCGAAAAAGAAGCGGGCCGCTTGTTGGCCGAAGAAGTGCGCGCCAACGAAGCCGGCCAGCAGCAACAAATCGTCACCAAGGTACACGTTTTGGCCCTCAAGCGCGCGCAACAGGAACGGCTGGCGCGGCAGGCCGAACTGGGCGGCGCCATCGCCCGGTCGCGGCAGCGGATGGAGGAATTGCGCTCGCGGGCGGCGGCGTTGCGCAACCAGTACACGCAGGTGGCGGCGGACGAGCTGACCACCGTCAAAGCCTTGCTGTCCGATCTGGAAGAAAAGCAGCGGCCCTCGCGCGACGCCGTGACCCGGCAGGCTATCGTGGCGCCTATCGCTGGCCAGGTGGTCGATTTGCAGGTGTTCACCGTGGGCGGCGTGGTGCGGCCCGGCGAGCGCTTGCTGGACATCGTGCCGGAGTCGCAACCCTTGCTGGTCGAGGCGCGGGTCGGTCTCGACGACATCGACGATCTGCGGCTGGATCAGGCCGTGGACATCCGCCTGACCGCCTATCCGATCCGCACCACGCCGCTGCTGCACGGCGCGGTGCGCTACATCTCCGCCGATCAGTTGAGCGATCCGCGCACCGGCACCCAGCACTACATCGCCCAGGTCGCGGTCGATGCCTCTTCCCTGCAAGCGGCTGGCGACGGCGTGCATCTCCAGCCCGGCATGCGCGCGGAGCTGTTTATCAAAACCGGCGAGCGCACCGTGCTGGATTACTTGCTGGAACCGGTCGCTGCCACCCTGCGGCGGGCGCTGCGCGAGCGTTGAAAGCCGAGAAAACTCCCCTCTCCCACGGGGAGAGGGAATTCAGTCTCGCCCGTGCCAGCTTCAAGGACAAGCGAGTTGAGGGGTCTCTCGGGCCAGCGCGGCGCAAGCATCGACCAGGCCGATGCGGGTTGTACCGGCCGGATTCGACCCCGTGATCGTCTTGGCGGTGGTCCGCAGCGCGGTCTTGATTTGATCGGGCGTCGCCTGAGGCGCTTGTTGCAGCAGGAGCGCGACGACGCCGGTGACGTGAGCGGCGGCCAGCGAACTGCCTGACACCAGGCTGTAGCCGACGTGGGGGACCGGCGCGACCACATCGATGCCGGGCGCCGCTGCCGCGAAGGCGTCACCGCGCCAACGAGGCGGTGCAACGCGGCCGTTCGCGTCGCAAGCGACCACCGGGATCACGGTATCCAGCGATGCCGGAAAGCCGGGCTCGCCGGCGTTTTCCAGAGTCGCCACCACCACCGTTATTCCGCGCCGGTCCGCCGCCGCCAGCAGTCGCGCCAGCAAATCGTCCGCTTGGCCGCCCAAGCTCAAGTTCATGACCCGGATGTCGTGGTTGATGGCGTGATCGACCGCTTTCGCCAGCGTCCAACTGCTGCAACGGGCCTTGGCTGCCGCTGGGTCCGAGTACCAGCACGCTTTGAACACGTCCAGCCGCGCATCGGGCGCGATGCCTTTCAGGATGCCTCCGTCGGCGCGGGCGCCGATGATGCCGGCCACTGCCGTACCGTGCCGGTCCGTGCGAAAGGACGGTTCGCCGCCTTCCACGAAGTTCGCGGTGGTGGCGATTCGCCCGCGCAAGTCCGGGTGGTCGGTGTCGGCGCCGGTGTCGATCACCGCTACCGCCACGCCTTGGCCGGTGCTGACCCGGTGCGCCAGGTCGGCCCGAAGCAGTTTGGCGCCGTAGACCAATTCGGCGTAGGGATCGGGTGTCGCGGCTTGCAGTCCTTCGAAAGTCTGGTTGGGCTGCACCAGCTCGATTCGCGGATCGGTTTTCAGCTTGGCGATCACGGCAGCCAGCGATTGGCCGGCCGGCACCTGATAGACGAGACACTGGACGCCGATGGAGGTCAGCGGGAAGTCGCCCACCGGCCGGAGCTGGTATTGCGCCTGCAACTCGCGGGCGATGGCCGGCCACTCCGCCCGCAGCCGGTCGGGCAGGGCCACGATGATCTGGCGCGACCGCAACTGCTTGGGTACGCCGGGTTCGTCGATAACCGCTGCCGCTTCCTGGTCCGGCGAGCTGGTGCAGGCGCTCATCAACGCCAACAGCGCGGCGCTTACCGCGCCGGCCATCCACCGCCTTTTGGGGAAACCGGGAGTCATGGTTCGCCTCCGCCCGCGACGGGTTCGGCCAGCTTGACTTGATTGCGAGCGCGCAGGCTCGCCAGCGCTTGAGCGAGTGCACGGTCCGGGTGATCGGCTGCTGGCAAGGCGACGGTATAGACGCCCAGCGCCGTCGGTCCGGCGACGATGTTGCCGTCGATGTCCCGCAACAGTTGCCGGATGTCGCCGGCCGTGGCCGTATCGGCGAACACGACGCGCAAGCGCGGTTCCTTCGCCGCTGGTTGTTCGGTGCCGCTGGACAGCGTTTCGTATTCCGGCGCGGTCCTCAGCATCGGCGCGGCGACGATCAGGAGCAACGCCGCCACCGCCATGCTTTCCAAGGCTAAAGTCCAGCGCACGGGGTTCGGCGTCGCGCCCAGCCAATCGAGAAAGCGTTGGAAGAAGGAAGGGGAAGCGGTTTTGACCGGCTCCGGTTTCGGTTCCAGGCGGTCGATTTCGGCCATCAGCCGGTCGAATCCGCCGGGGGCTGGCTGCCAGCTTTCCGCGTTGTCCCGAACGGCAGTCGCGAGCGCGCGGCACTGTTCCAGGTCAGCGCGGCAAGCCGGGCACTGGACGAGGTGCCGTTCCACCGTCGCCGTTTCGGCCGGGGTCAGGGTGCCGTTCGCGTACCAGGGCAGCAGCGCCTCGATCTCCTCGTGCGGGTCTAGGGTGGAACGGTCGTTGGTCGTGGTGGACATGAGGTTATTCCTTCGCCGTGGCGGCATCCCAATAGCCGCGCCGGGCCAGAAGTTGGGCCAGCTTCTTGCGGGCGTGGAACATGCGGGTTTTCACGGTGTTGAGCGGACAGCCGACGATCTCGGCGATTTCCGGGTAGGATCGCTCCTCGCCGAAGGTCAGTTCGATCACGCTGCGATGTTCGGGCGAGAGCTGATCTAGCGCCCACTTCAAAATGCCGCCCAATTCCCAGCCCATGACGGTTTGTTCCGGACCATGCGGGGCGGCGGCTTGCGGCGCGTCCTCCCGGTCCTCGGCTTCGTCGAGCGCGGCCGGCGGCAGCGTGTCGATGGATTGATCGGCGCGAAATTTTCCGGTTTGTCGCAACACCTTGAGCCCCTTGTGGTGGGCGATGCCGAACAGCCAGGTCGAAAGTTGCCCGGCGGCGGGATCGAAGCGGTCGGCGTTTTGCCAGACCGCCAGCATCGTATCGTTCACGGCCTCGTCCACCAGCTCGGGCCGTTTCAGGAATTTGAGCAGGTAGCTGCCGATACGCGGCGCGTAACGATCGTACAGTTGTTTGAAGGCTTGACGGTCCTTGCGTGCCACCGCGCGGATCAGGTCCAGATCGGAGCCTGCGGCGGCGGTCCCGGCGACGGGGCGCGGTGGCACGGGTTGCTGATTCATCGGTCGTTTTTCTCCACGGATGCCGAAACGCTCATCCGCTCGTTTGATATTCCCCACCGGGGTCCAAAAGGTTCAAAGCGTTCGCGCTCGGCGAACGGATCGGCAACCAAGTATAGATCGTCCAAGAGGCCCCTCTCCCGGCGATAGGAGAGGTTGGAGGCGAGGGGAAACGCGCCTAACCGGCCAAAGCGAAGAGGTCGGCTTCGACGGTGTATTCGTTCCGTCGCCGGTCCTTGGCGGCATCGTAGACCACCAGGATGGAGCGGTCGCCGCCGCTGTGGCGGTCGAACAGCGCGATGCCTTCCGCCTGTCCGGAACCGGTGCCGGCGGGAACGTCGAGAACGGCCGGTAGGCTCTCGGCGAACACCAGCGATTCCCGCTCGGGCCGTGCTCCGCCCGGCCAGCGAAAAATCGTTTGCGATCCGGTTAGCGCCATCGTCGGACCCGCCAGAACCAGCAAATCGTCGCCTTGCACGCACAGGTCGCGAACGCCCAGACCCTTCAAGTCGAGAAAGTGCTTGCGGTAGGGCCGTCCGTTTGGCCCGATGGGTTTCAGCGTCAGAGTGGACGCATTCTGCTCCTCCAAAGCCAGTTCCAGAATTGCCGCCCAACCGCGCAACACCGGGCCGCGCAGCCCGAGGAAAACGCGGCTGCCGGCGACGGCCAGCCCTTCGATGTCGAGGCCGTTGTCTTTGCTGGGGATGGCAAGAAACGGTCCAAAATGTTCGTCGCCGGCGAGCGCCTTGGTCAATTCGTTGCCGTGGGCGTCGCCGTGCAGCCGGGCGGCGGTGCGCGAATGGCCATCCCGCTCGACTGTCCGCTCCAGCGATGGCATGGCATCGTCCGACAGCGGAATGCGGGCGAGCAGAAAGCGGTTGCCGTCGCCGCCGATTTTAGCCAAGCGTTTGGCGTTCTTTTCGACGGTGTTTTCTTTCTTCGGGTTGTCGCGCTTGAGGCTGTGCGAGCCGGCCAGCCAGAGATAGCCGCCGTGGCAGTCGAGCCCTTCGATGTCCGCTTCCTCGATCTTGTCGTTTTCTTCCTTGGGCGGTACCGGCAGTTGCAGAAAATCGTGCAACGGGAATTGCTGGTGGCCGGCGTAGCAGATTGCGCCGCCGCCGGTTCCGGCTTGGCGGGACAGCCGTTCCAGACTCAAGGTTTCGTCGTTGGCGACCCAGAGCGCATCGCCGGTTTGCACCACGGCCGAGAGTCCATCCGACAGCTTTTTATCTTCGCTCAGCTCGTTCCGTCGAGGGTCGAATTCCAGCAAAACGGTTCCGGTCCGGTTCATGGTGGCGTTTCCATCGGGTTGGCAAAAATGCCCTATGATTCAAGGATAGACTCGCTGCCGGACTGATGGACGGTATATCCATTTGAAATCCTCAGCGGATAACCAGGGTTTTGAAAGGTGATTAGACGGGCAAGTGATCGGGATGTAGTGACACTAGTTGTGTAATTTCTATGATAGTCGTTTGGATATAAAAACTATTTTTGGTTATTCACAGGTTCCTCTGAAACCGGTCGGCCCAAGATCTATTCAGTTCCTTTCAAAGATTGACAGAACACATGGTTAGGAGGACTCGCAATAATGGGGCATCACGTCATCAAGATCTTCATGTCGTCGCCCTCCGACGTGCGGGTAGAACGAAACACCGTATCGAACCTCGTGGAGGAGATCAATGACATGCTCGAATATCTCGGTCCGAGAGACAAGTCGCTTAAACTGCAATTATTGCGTTATGAGACAGATACCTATCCCGATTACGGCCAGCCGCAGGAGGTGGTCAACCGACAGATGCCGGACGACTATCATATTTTCGTGGGAGTGATGTGGGCGCGCTGTGGAACGGCGACCCAGAATGCGGAGAGCGGCACGATTGAGGAGTTCGAGCAAGCCCGCAAGCGCCGCGAACAGTCGATGTTGCCGAAGCTGATGTTTTATTTCTGCGACCAACCAATATTGATACCAGACTTAGAGGGCGTCAGGCAACTTGAGAAAGTCGTACGCTTTCGGGAAGAGTTAGCCTCGCAGGGTCTCACCGCACGCTACGCAACGCACGAAGACTTTCGCGAGGTGGTCCGTGGCCACCTCCTGCATGCGATTCACGATATTATTTACAATGAGGAGTGCCTCAAGCAACTCGGGGAACTGTCTGCGGATGCTGCGGTGAGCAAGTCTGATCGCCGACTGATCCTTGACCTTTCGGCGGAATACGACAACATCCGCCGGGAGATGTCGGGTGGAGGCGAACGCACACAGCGCATGTCGGTAATTGTGTCGAAGATGACCGTACGGGCGGCTTCGGTCCGGTCAATACTGCCTGAATTGCAGGGCAGCACTCGGGCGGGGGAGCGCTTGGCGGCGATCGCTATTCTGCAGATGTTTCCGAAAACCGAGGCTCTAACGTGGCTTGCTGAGCGCCTCGATCCCGATCAAGAGGAGCTGTTCGTCGGCTATCAGGCATCCGTGGCTCTCCTGCACGCGGTGCGGAGTTTACCGGTCGACGCCTGTCTCGCGCTGGACGAGGCAATCAATACGGCGACGAACCTCGCCCAGCGCTGNNCGACAAGCCACGCCTCGATGTGCTTAAAACCGCGCAGGAGGAGCTGGGACGGAAGTGCGCTGCTGCTAGGGGCGCCTAATGACTGTGATCGAAACGCTGTCATTTAAAAATAACGATCATATGCTGGAAGCGCAAGGATTGGTGCACAGTTCATTGAATTGGGACTGTCGCGCCAATAGCTTTCGGTTGGATGTCTCCAGGCCCGAACCAGAGTTCGTAGTGCCACGGGCGGGTATTCGTCGCCTGCCCGTAGCGGGCGCTCAAATCCAGAAGTTGGACTTTGGGCGTCTGTAAGATCGAATTAACCGCATCGACCAGTTTTTGCCCATAAGCCTCGCACTCATTGGCCCGAAGGCACCGAAGCGTGCTGTCGCCCTTGAAACTGCTGATTAGCTCAATGCCGGGCACAATGATCTTGATACCATCAACCGCTTGTTTCTCAAGCTGAAGCTCTAACTCGCGGGCCTTTTCGCGCTGCGACTCGCTCGCGATTTGAATATAGACGCGCAAGCGATCGACCTTAGCGGTGGACGAGGTTGGTGTAGTTTCGGATTGTGTAATTGGAACGTTTGAGATTTGTTCTGCCGCCGTAAGCGCCTTGGCAGCCTGTTGGTTATAACTAGACAGTTTTTGTATTGCTTCCTCCAGAAGCTTGGCCTTCTTTTCCGCGTCAATCCGGAGGTTATTAGCGAGTTCACTCTGGGATTTGGCTTCATCTTTTTCCTTCTCAGCGGTCTTTGCCTTGTTCCAGCTTACCCAAGCAAGGAAGCCGATGATACATACTAGGAGTATCAAGAAGGTTACACCCCATCGCAGCAGCCGAAACCGCCGAGCCTGTTCAACCGCAAGCAGACGCTCATCCTCAAGCCGCCTTACCTCTGCTGCCGCTGCCTGACTCGCCGTGATCAGCGCTTGGACCCGCTCCCACCCCCCACCGTACCGTTCCGCCCAAGCAGCGTTACGACTTTTTAGCCACTTGGCCCGTTCCTCGGTCGTGGCGGGCGGGAGGACGTTGGAGGCGTCACCCTCAAAGTCCTTCACCTGCAAGAGCAGCGACCGCCACCTCAAGTCGCTGCGGAGTTCTTCGACGAGCCAGCCATCCTTGGGGTCGGCCATGCGCTGCCAGCACCGCATCAACGCCTCGTGGCTGATGTCGATCAGGTCGGTACCGGTGATCGGCTCTTCGCCGTAGGGGCGAAGGAATGAGACTCCCTCCGCGCGAAAGGTATCGACGATCTCGCGCACCCTCTTCTCGTCCACGCCCGTCACAGCGACAAGGTCCGCCAGGGTTTGTGGCCGGCGGATCGCTTTGCCCTCGGCAAATTCGGCTAGGGCGCGGAAAAGATTCTCGACGACCGAACCCGTTCCTTCGAGCTCGACCGTCTCCTTGATTTCATCCGCTTGGTTGGAAAGGAGGTCCGCGAGATGCTGGTCCGGACCCAAGGTGGCAACGGTCAGACGCCAGTTCGGCGCACGGCCAGACCGCGCCGCATTACGGTGGAGAAGCATCAGTCCGTGCTGGATCAGCGGCAACTGGTCCTGGCTGTTGCCGGCATCGGCGATCAGGCGCTCGGCCAGTTCCAACGAGACTTCGCCCTTATAGAGCAGCGCCGGCTCGCGAATCGCGCGTACGAGATCGGCGTGAGTCATCGGCGGGAGGAGATATTGAGTCTGGTTTACCGTCTCTGCGAGCCCGGGATACTGGGCGCAGGTACCAAGGAACTCGGAACGCATGGTCATGATGAGATAGAGGCCGGGAGGTGGCCGCTCAGCGAAACCTATCAGGATGGTTACGAACAGCCTCACCTCGTCCGGACCATGCCGGCGCGCGAACGCGAAGAGTTCCTCGAACTGATCCACCAGAATGCACAGATGATCGTTGGTACCCCGCCGCAGCAGGTCCGCAAGCGCTTGTGGGGCATCGAGTCCGAAGTTTAGGATGCGGCGGATTTCCGTGATCCGATTCTCGTCGTCGCCCCGATTATCCGCCTCGGCCAATGCCTGCGCGAAATTATGGAGCGGCGCATCGCGCGGCAGCATCGAGGCGGTACGCCAGGTGATCCCGCCCCGGGCACTTTCCTGCTCCAGCCGCGAGAGTACGCCAGCGCGGATCAGCGAACTCTTGCCCGAACCCGAATCACCATGGACGACAATGCATTGTCGACCGATGAGCCGGCTGATGACCTCGTCGATCATCCGCTCGCGGCCGAAGAAAATCGTCCATTCGTGCTTCTCGAAGGGGCGCAGGCCAGGATAGGGTCGCGGCGGCAGGGTAACGTCGAAGATCGTTTCGGAATCGATGTCGGTGAGCGTGTTCATCGGACCGCTCCCGCGACGCCGCTGGCATTCACGAGCCAGCGCTGGACATCCGTGGGCCAAGCCTCTCTTGTGGCGTCAATCCAGTCGACCTGCAAGCCGCGGGCTGCCTGCTGACGCCGGTCAGTGGCAATCCCTGAACCCACACTATTGAGCAGCGCGCAAGGCAGCAAACGGTGCGACCTCGCCCGAGCGGAGTGCCGATCCTGCCGCCCGACCACGACAAGATCGGCATCGACAGCGCGCCCCTCCTTGCTAGCAAGCAGCAGCAGCGCATCGCAACTTGTGAGGGTCTCCACCCGAAGGTTGCGAACCTCATCCAACCGATGTGGATCGCTTTCTATCGGGTCCGGTTCGTTTGGGACGACGATGAGTCCCTTGGCCGTCAGTTGATCACCGATTTTTTCCCATTCCCTCGCCTGTTCCAGCCGGCCGTGCAGGTAGACGACCTGCCCCCCAGCAGCGGCAAGCCGAGCGGCCTCATCTTCCTGGCGTTGCCGCTCATCGAGTACCTTCTTGATGTCCTTGAGTGCCATGCCGAGCCTGCCTGCCAAGTGCAGGAGTTCCGTACGGAATGGATCACCGCTCTCGGCACCGGGCTTGGGCCAAGCGAACGGTCGTATACTCGACTCATCGGGGTTTGCCTTGTCATAGAAACAGAAACCGGGAAGGGGTTCATCACGCTGGTCGGTGAGCGTGGCAGGCCACGAAGATTTGATCGTGGGCCAGATCCGGACCACAGCGATGCGATCATCCTTCAGCAAACTGTGCTTGGTCCGGCTTTCACACCACCATTTCCGCTCATCTCGGCACCAATCGGAATGTAGATAATGTGGCGACATCAGGACCAGGAGAATTGCCGAACCGGCGATGTCGACCTGGAGCTGCTCCGTCAAGGGAGCCATTGGATCGATACCCTGCCCGAGTTGGTGATGCTGGTCGAGGAATATTCGAATTTTTGCTCCGAACTCCGGGTCGAGTTTCATCTCCTGTCCGAGTTGGTCGATGAAACCCTCCGACCACTGCTTCAGAAGCGAGTTACCCGAGCCGTCGACGTCGCCGTGGCTATAGCTCAGGAAAATGTCGAAATTGAACGGCTTGCCAACGTAAGACATAGGTAGATACTCGCTTCAAATCAATTAAATACAATACACGATCAACTATAAACAAAGCGGTGTCTGGGTCTGCTTCAGGTCGGCAATCGCCCGTGGTCCGTTGCAATCGCGTCTCGAATCGATAGCATTGATATCCCCTCGTTAGCCCCGTAAGTTCCTTCCTTACCGTTGAGCTTTGGCATGCTCAGTTTCCCGCCCTTGTGGTGCAGCGCGACCACCTGCCAAAGAGTGGCATTGAAAACCGGGCTGCCGGAACTGCCCCCCTCGGTGGGCGCCTGGTAATGGACCCGACAGACACCTGGGATTTGCGGCTTGCCGGCGGGTGGGCCTTCGTGATCGAGAAGTTCGTTGTCCTGGAACGAGAATGCCAGATCGCGACCGCCGGGATGGCCGATGATGTAGACCTGCACGGTGTCCTCCAGCACGGGCAGCGCCTTGGCGAGCGGCAGCGGTTCGAGCCCCGTCACCGGGCTCTTGAGTCGGAGCAGGCTGGCGTCGTGGCGGTCCGGGGGTGAGGTCCAGAGAATTCGCTCGACGAGATAGAGCTGGTTTGGAGCACCGGCCTCGAAGACGATTTCCGCCCCTGCCGGGGGAATGCCATCACCAGCCCCGTGCTCGTTGACGACGTGAAAGTTGGTCAGTACCAGCAGTTCGTCCTTGGGATCGAGTCCGAAATCGCCGGCGCGGACCAAAAACCCCGTGCCAATGCGGCCGCCGAGCTGTTGGCGGATCGAAGCGACGGCGACCGCCCGCTCCACACCGGTTTTCCACCACTGGAACGTTTTGGGTCCTTGCACGCCGAGCACCGCCTCGAGTTGGCCATCGGTCGGCGGTGGCGCCGCTCGCACGTTATGCAGTTCGGCTGGACTGAGGTCGAGGCCGCCGCCCGGCAATTCGAGCAGCCGCGCGCGGAGCGCGGCCACGATGCCCCGACCCTGATCATCCACGTTTTCGAGATCCCAGACCTCCCGGAACTGGCGCAAAGTGCTCGCGATCAGGAACGCCTTCGTATCCCGGTTGGCCGCGTAGGCCCTGATGTTGCGCTCGACGGCGTCCCAGTCGCCGAGACCCAGCGAGGCCTCGGCCAGAGTCGGCAGGAACCATTCGTCGCGGTTGTTCTCGGGCGTCGCTTCGAGCGCCACCACTACCTTCCGCGCCACTTCCTGCGGTTTCAGATCGGGCGCCACGCGCAGCCCAAGCCGGCGGGCGCGGGCGAGCAGCGCCACCAGGTTGACCCCGTGCCAGGTGTTTGCCGGGTTGTCCTCGAAGGGCTTGCGGTAGGCCATGATCGCCTGCTTCAATGCCTCGCGTGATCCCGCGCTGGTCTTGTCGCCCGCGTCGAAGAAGATCTGCTTGTAGGCGCGACCGAGCAGGCCGGTGGCTTCGGCGAACTCGGCATGGTCCTTCGGCAATCGCTGGGCCAGCGGCTTGAGCAGGTCGATCGCAGCCGTGGCCTTACCGGTTTCGATTAGATATTGTGCGTAGAGCCGCCGATTTCTGGGGTCCTTCGGGTCGTGCCGGCTTACCGCCTCGGCGAGTCGGCCCATGCACGGGTACTCGCGCGCGTTGCGAAGCTCCTCGACGAGGCGCTTGGCGTCCGCGAGGTCGGACTCGGTGCCCAATCCTTGCAGCTTCCTGAAAGTATCGTCGGCACACTGCCGTAGCTGGTCGAGAGTGGAATCATCGCTCATTGGCGACTCCTCAAACTCCAAGCATGCGGCGTAGGGTCGCGCAGAAACTGGCCTGGCGAAGATACTTCGTTGCCGAGTGCCGCCAGGTGCCGTCGTTCTGCACCGCCAAATCCTCGATCGCAGCGACCCCACTTTTGCGATAGTCGTTGGCGAGTTTCGGATCGAAGCCGCAGACGGGATCGAGCCGGTCGAACAGGTTGGCCCAGTCGCCCCTGACTTTCTCGTGCGGGAAGCCATCGTCCCGAGTCCAGCCGGGCTGTAGCTGGTCTTGGATTTCGTCGAGGCCGAGCGGGCTGCCGATCGTGATTAATCCATCGACGGGGGGACAGTCGCCCACGCGCTTCAGGCAGTCGTACGCGATCACAGTGCCCATGCTGTGCGAGACAACGATATGCGGCGAGCTGACATTAATGGCACCGAGCGCCTCGACGAACCGCTGCCGGATCGTCCGCTGGATACGCACCGGCGGCTTGCCGGGCAGGGCGAATTCGACGTCGAACAGGTAATGGTGAACATCGCGCAGGTGGGCGTTGAGAAAGCGTTTCTTGATGAACCAGGGCAGCGGTACCCGCTCGAGGGCGCCTTGCGGCTCGGCGGGAACAGGTGGCGGTTCGGTGGTCGCCAAGTCCTTGTCCGAAAGGGTGGTCAACCGCGCCCGCAAGCCCTTGAGGAAGGCTGCCTCCTGGGGCGTGCGCGGCACTGGCAGCGGCGCGTCCCCGGCGCCGTCGATGGCCTCGGCGGTGTTCTCGAGCACACCTTCGTAGGCCGAGGAATCTTCTTCCGGCTTCTCGTAGAGCAAATCGGCCCAGTAGACCATCGAACTCGTCACCCCGAGATCGCCCAGCGGCAGCGGTTCGGTCGCATTGGCAAGCGCGTTGCGCCAGATGCGCAGCAGATCGTCGGCGGGCGGCTTGTTTGAGATACCGTGAATGAAAGTCACGTGTGGCATGCTGTGTTCCTCCCGTAATGATTACGCTTCAGCGGCCAACAAATATCCGGGGTCATTCGAGATCGAAGTCCGGGTTTTCCCCGAGGTCGGGGATTTTTGCGACATAGCCGGTGTCGCCGAAATCGAGCGGCACATTCGCCTCATAACCGGGCAGGCCGATCTCTTTCCGAAGAGCGTTGAGCCGGTTCATCCAGCCCTTGCGAAACTTAGCAAGCTTTGGATTTTTCACGATCAGGCGCTCGTAATAGGCCTCGCGCGCGGTGCAGTAGGCGGTGATGGTGGCGCCAAGGTCGCAGGCATCCGCCGCCTTTTTCGTGTTCGAGCCGAAGTCGCCGTCCACCCTGCAGCTTAGACTTTGTTGCAGAAAGCGTACCGCCCGACCAACGCCCATGTTGACCGCCGTGTCGAACTGCACAAGGTCGAGTTGACGTTGTAGCAGGTCGCAGCGCGGCGGCAACCAGTAACCAGCTTCGTAGATCGCCTGCATCTCGGTGTCCTGAAGCTGCCGAACGTCCCGTTTTGGCAATCCTTGCCGTATTCGCCACCCGTCGTAGACTCTCTGCGTGACACCCTTGTTGGTGGCCCCGCCCGGATCGTCCGGGTCGTTCACATAGCCCCCTTCCCAGCGAAGAATAAAGGGTAGCGAGGCTTTAAAGGCATCCGATTACCCACAAACTC
>DEHU01000040.1 GCA_002352125.1 Competibacteraceae bacterium UBA2792
GTGAACTTCATGATGTTGCCCTTGTGGACTAGGGTCACGCTGTCGCGGCCATGATCGATGGCGTACTGGATAGCCTTGCGCACCAGCCGCTTGGAGGCGAATGGCGAGATCGGCTTGACGCCGATGCCGGCGTCGTCGAAGAAAGTCGCGCTCAGTTCCTCGCGCAGGAACTTGGCCAGCTTGACGTTTTCCGGCGAGCCGGATTTGTATTCGATACCGGCGTAAACGTCNNGAAGGCACGCCGGGGTAGTAGCGCACCGGACGCACGCAGGCGTAGAGGTCCAGATCCTGGCGCAAGGCCACGTTGAGCGAGCGGAAGCCGCCGCCGACCGGGGTGGTCAGGGGACCCTTGATGGCGACGACCAGTTCTTTGATGGCTTCCAACGTCTCGTCCGGGAAGTAGTTGCCGTCGTACAGCTCGGCCGCTTTCTCGCCCAGATAGATTTCGCACCAGTGAATCTTGCGCTGGCCGCCGTAGGCTTCGGCGACTGCTGCATCCCAGACCCGCAGCGAGGCTCTGGTGATGTCGGGGCCGATCCCGTCGCCTTCGACGAAGCCGACGATGGGTTGATCGGGAACGTGCAGCTTGCCATCCTTGACCGAAATTTTCTCACCGCTCGTGGGGATGCGGATATGCTTGTACGCCATGAACCCTCCTGACGCTTATGGTTTCCACAGGGGTGCTTGATCGGTGCAGCGCGTGACGTGCTTGTTAGGTGCTGCGTTCGACTCGAAAAAATCGCACATTAAGCTACACGCAAACGCTTTTTCTGTCCACGATGACCGGATGGGCGGAGCTGCATCCGCAGTGGCTAAGTTTCAGGGTATCGCCATGACTCTAAACGAATTGCGCTATATCGTCGCCGTTGCCCGCGAGCGGCACTTCGGTCGCGCCGCCGAAGCATGCTATATCAGCCAGCCCACCTTGAGCGTGGCGGTGCGCAAGCTGGAGGACGAGCTGGGCGTGGCGCTGTTCGAGCGTGCGCCCAGCGAGGTGACGGTAACGCCGGTTGGCCGGCGCATCGTCGAGCAGGCCCAGCGCGTGCTGGAAGAAGCCGCCACCATCAAGCGGCTCGCCAGCCAAGGCCAGGACGAACTGGCCGGGATGCTGCGATTGGGCGTCATCTACACCATCGGACCTTATCTGTTGCCGCACCTGATCCCGCGCTTGCGCCGCCGGGCGCCCAACATGCCGTTGCAGATCGAAGAAAACTATACGGCGGCGTTGAGCGAACGGCTCAAAGATGGCGAATTGGACGTGCTGATCCTATCGCTGCCGTTCGAGGAACCGGGGGTATCGACGCGGTCGGTGTACGAAGAGCCATTCGTGGTCTTGGTGCCGGTGGGTCATCCGCTGGAGCGGATAGAAGTGATCGACCCACCGACTCTGGCCCAGCAGGACTTGCTGCTGCTGGGTCCCGGCCACTGTTTTCGGGATCAGGTTTTGCGATTCTGCCCGGAGTGCAACCAGTTGAGCGTGACTTCGGACAATATGCAGAGGACGTTGGAAGGCAGCTCGCTGGAGACTATCCGCCTGATGGTGGCGACCGGCATGGGCATCACCGTTTTGCCTTATACGTCGGTCAGCGGTTACGCGCAGGTCGGCGATTTGCTCAGCGTCCGGCCGTTTTCCGTGCCGGCACCCACGCGGGTTGTAGCGCTGGCTTGGCGCAAAAGCTTCCCGCGCCAGCGGGTCATCGATCTGCTGTTCGAGGCTATTCGGGCCTGCCCGCTGGGCGAGGCGGTTCGGCTGTTGGAGTAGGCGCGAAGTTCGGGATGATTTCCGTCACGTACACCGCGCCGCTGCGCATTTCCCAGCGCACGTTGCAATCGTATAGCTTCATGCCGTAACGCTTCGGCGCGGGGTCGGTTCGCTCGTAGGCCGGGCGAGGGTCTTGACGCAGGATTTGGACGATCAGTTCGCGCAAATCGCCGGTTGGCCATGTCGCGCAAAACGCTGTTGCCGCTGGGCTGAATTCGACCGCCAATTCCGATGCCGGCCTTTCGGGCGCGAACCCGCTCGTCGCATTCGGAATGCAGTCGGCGTAGGGCAGATAGGGTTTAATGTCCAGCACCGGTGTTCCGTCCAGCAAATCTACCCCGCTCAAATGCAGGACCACGCAACCGGCGTCGATCGCGATCCGGTCTAGCGCCACCGCCGACAGGCCGATGGCATTGGGCCGGAACGGGGAACGGGTGGCAAACACGCCCAGTCTTCGGTTGCCGCCCAGGCGCGGCGGGCGTACCGTCGGTTGCCAGCGGCCGGCCGGCATGCCGTGAAACACGAATACCAGCCACAGGTGCGAGAAGCCCTCCAATCCGCGCATTGCCGCCGGCTGATTGTATGGCGGTAACATTTGTAGCGTCGCCCGCGCTGCCGGCGCTAACCCCGCTTGGCGCGGAATCCCAAACTTTTCGCCAAAACAGGAACGAACGATGCCGATGGGTGCGAGTTGAAACACTTACAGCCACCCGGATTTTTTAAGGTAGCGGTATAAAAAGAGGCAGATGATCCCCACGCTGCCCATCACGGCGGGATAACCATACGTCCATTCGATCTCGGGGAACCAGCCTTTGAAATTCATGCCGTAAATGCTGAACACCATGGTCGGAATCGCCAGTAGCGCGCCCCAACCGGCCAGTTTCTTGGTGGCCTCGTTCTGGCGGGCCGCGCCGAGGGAGAGACTGATCTGCAGGGCGAGCGCCAGTGTTTCCCGGATGGTTTCTATCGCCTCGTTGATGCGTAGCGCGTGGTCGTGGACATCGCGGAAATAGGGCCGGATGTCGTCGGAAATTTGGCTGTCAAATACGTCGGTCAGCAGATAGTTGCACACTTCGGTCAACGGCGCTGCAGCGCGGCGCAGCTCGACCAGATCGCGTTTGAGCTCGTAGAGGCGGCTGATGTCTATTTGATCGAAATCGCCTTTGAAGAACCGCTCTTCCAGCTCCTCCACCGCATCCTCGACGGCGTTGAGAATCGGGAAATAGTTGTCTACCACGAAATCGAGGATGGCGTACAACACGAATCCTGGACCCTTGCCAAGCAGGCGTGGGTTGCTTTCGCAGCGCTCTCGCACGGCAGCATAGGGCAGCGAAGCACCGTGCCGCACCGACACCAGATAGCGCGGCCCGACGAACAGATGGGTTTCGCCGAAATTTACTTTGCCTTCGTTCGTCTGGGCGGTGCGCAACACCACGAACAAGCAATCACCATAAGGTTCGGCTTTGGGCCGCTGATGGGCGTGGTGGGCATCTTCGGCGGCCAGTTCGTGCAAGCCGAACAACTCCTTGACTCGCGCCATCAGCTCTTCATCCGGTTCGAGCAACCCCAGCCAGACGAAGGCGTCCGCGCGTCCGTGTAACGCCGGAATATCATCGAGCGTGATATTGGGTAGCTTATAGCCGTCGGCATAAACGGTGCAATTGACGATCATGGTATCGATCAGCCCTTATAACCATTCAAAAAATGCTATTTTTAAACCTTAAAGGTATTGTGTGAACTACATCCAACTTCATCGCATTGTGGCATATTGCAGAGGATCGAGATGGCGCGTCATCGAGTTTGCGGCGAGAACGATATTCCCGTCGGCGGTATGAAAGCTGGCCAAGCGGGGAACGAGACGATAGTGGTTTTCCGTTTGGACGATGGTTTTTATTCGACCCAGAACCAATGCACTCACTTGTTCGCCTCCTTGCACAAAGGCAAGATCGTCGAAGGTGGCCAGGTCGAATGCCCGCATCATCGAACCCGTTTCGACATCCGCACCGGCCAGGTAGTGTGCTGGGCCAATCACCCTCCGGGGATACAGGTGCTGAATTTCTTGCTGGCCAAGAAGGCACTCAAAACCTACCCGGTAGTCATCGAATCGGGCCAAGTGTTCGTGGAGGTTTGAGATGGATCAGCGGGCATGGTGGTGCGGTTGAGGTTCCGGCCGGTATGGCTCCTCGCGATCGTGCAAGTGCATTCGGTATTCGACGAAACCCGGACAGTCGTCGAAATGTAGAAATGGGTTGCCGGCCAGTTGCGCGGTCATGGTCGAAGTCGGGGTGATGCCGTAGTTGTGGCCAGGACGGACGAGTGTGCCGCCCGGTAATCGTTCGCCCAGGCGACGCAGCGTGTGATACATCTGTTCAGGATCGCCGCCGCGGAGGTCGCAGCGTCCGCAGCCGAACACAAATAGCGTGTCGCCGGTCAACACTTGGTCGCCCAACCGGTAACAGGCGGAACCGGGCGTATGGCCGGGCGTATGTAGAATCTCGATTTCGGTTTCGCCCAGGCGAATACAGTCGCCACCTTCGTGCAAGGTCGGCAGATCGAGATAGCGGTTCCAGAACGCCGCCTCGGCTTTGAGCAGGTGCAATTGCGCGTCGCTGCGGTTCAACAGGGCTTCGACGCCGTTGATGTGATCGAAGTGGCTGTGGGTGAGTAAAATGTCGGTAATTTTCAGGCCGTGCCGCTCGGATAAAGCGACGATGCTCGGCACGTCCCAAGCCGGATCCACCACTGCAGCGCGGTCGCTGGCGCGGTCGTGGATCACATAAATAAAGTTGCGCATTTGCCCCAGTTCCAGGGCATGAATGGTGTAGGGTGGGACGATGGTCATCGCGCGTTCTCCCGGCGAAGAAAGAGCGGCCGCGCAACGCCGATGCTTGGTTTAGCGTGCGTCGTGCGGTCCAAGATAGGTTGTTGGCGGTTGGCCGCGTGGAACATAGGGGGGCGCTATTGGCTTGCGATCATGGCCAAGCTAGCGTTTCCGATCAGGTTTTCGGCCTTGGTCGAGCTTTTTTGTGCGGAGAGAGCATTCATGCGTTTTAGCCTCGAAATCGACGCTAACCGTTATTTTGTCAGAAGTTACGGCCCGGGCTGGGTCAACGTCAACGAGCGGGAAGTCCGCCAGAGTTTGATCGTCATGCCGGAACGGTTGGTGACCGATTGGCCGCCGCAAGGTTTTGCCGAATTGGAGGAGATTCATTTTGCAGCGGTCGCCAGCCTGGAGCCCGAGATGGTGGTGCTGGGCACCGGGAGCCGACAACGATTCCCGCATCCCCAGTTAATCCGGCCGTTGTTGGCGAAAGGCATCGGGGTGGAGGTCATGGATACGGCTGCCGCCTGCCGTACCTACAACGTCATCATGTTGGAGGGTCGCCGGGTTGCTGCCGTTTTGCTGATGATAACGGATTAGCGCGGCGTTGACCCTTCGTCCGCTTGCGCGGACGAAGGGTGGGAGGAAGCTATTCGGCGCTCACAGGAAATCTTGGGAGAACCCTTCGGTTTCCAGAATCTTGCGTAGTCGCCGGAGCGCGTCGATCTGAATCTGTCGCACCCGCTCGCGGGTCACGCCGAT
>DEHU01000304.1 GCA_002352125.1 Competibacteraceae bacterium UBA2792
TACCAGCACCTTGGTTTTGATCGCCCGCTTGTTGGTGGTTGGACCTTGGGTAGCGGCGTTGGCCGACGTCACGACGTTGGATACTTCCTGCGCGATTTCCAGTTTAACGGCATTCCCTTCGTTGATCTGCGGCTTCACTTTCAGAGTGATGCCCACATCCTGGCGTTGGATGGTTTGGAACGGGCCACCGGATTGCAAACCGCTGCTGCTTCCATCGGTCGATGTGCTAGTGGTCGAAGTAGTATAGGTGCCGGTCACGAACGGGACGTTTTGGCCGACGATGATTTCCGCCTCTTCGTTGTCCAGCGTCACGATGGTCGGCGTGGATAGCACGTTGGTATCGGCATCCTTGGCCAGAGCGCTGATGAGCGCACCGAAGTTGCCCCCCCCTACACCCAACTGCAAACCCTGGGGGACGCTGGCGTTGCTCAGATCGAGTTTGTCATTGCTCAGGCCTATCTCCACCTGCTTCGCCAACCCGAGCACGTTCACCAGGCTGCTGGCGCCGGCGTCAAAGTTGGTGAAGCCGATCGCATTGTTGCCGGCCACCCCCCACTGCACCCCCAATTCGGCGGTCTTCTCGGCAGAAATTTCGGCGATGACTGCCTCCACCAGCACTTGAGCGCGGCGCACGTCCAATTGCGCGATCACCGTGCGCAAGGAACGAATCAATTCGGGTGGCGCGGTAATCACCAGGGAATTGGTGGCCTCGTCGGCTTGGATATCGACCAGACTAACTCCACTGCTGCCGCTGCTACCTCCCGGCGGAGCCTGACCTTGGCCTGGCATCGGGGCGTTGCGAGACGCTTCGCTGCTCAGGTTTTTGCTGACCCCTTGCAGCACCGTCACCAGCTCTTTGGCCTTGGCATATCGCAGGTAGACGACTTGTGTGTTGCCACCGCTGTCCACCGGCGTATCCAGATGGGAGATCAGCGTCCGCAAACGGAGACGCGACGCTTTGTCGCCGCTCAACAGAATGCTGTTGCTACGCTCGTCCGCCACCATTCGCGCGGGCGTGCCGACGGCGGCAGCCGGATCGTTTCTGGCCTTGCTCTGTTCCAACGCGGAGAGCACTCGCACGATTTCGGTCGCCGAAGCGTGGCGCAGCGGCACGATCTCGACTTCTTCGTTGCTCGCCAAATCGACGCGGGCGATGATGCTAGCGATACGCTCGACGTTGGCGGCGCTATCGGAAATGATCAGGACGTTGGTCGGCGTGTAAGCTGCCAAGTGGCCTTGCGGCGGAATAAGAGGGCGCAGGATCGGCACGATCTGGGCGGCGGAGACGTTCTGGACCTGGATGATCCGAGTTACGATCTGGTCCGGATCGACGCCTCTTTGCCGGTCGATGGTGGGAATGCTCTCTTGTTTGGCGCCGGCCGCCGGGACGATTTTGATCACGTTATCGCCAGGAACGGCCGCGAAACCGTGGACGCCCAACACCGCCAGGAACACCTCGTACAGTTCCTTCTCGTCCATGGGCTTGGAGGAAATGATGGTGACCCGGCCCTTGACGCGCGGATCGACGATAAAGTTTTTGCCGGTCAACACCGACATGCTCTCTACCAAGGCATTGATGTCGGCATCCTTCAAATTCAACGTCACCGGAGCGGCGATCGCCGTCAGGGTAAGGGTCCAACCCAACAACAGCGCGCCCAAAGCCCGGCGACGCGCGGATTGCCTGGGAAAAGAGAGCTGTCTACTCAGCCAGTTGGTCATCGTCATCGCCAATGGTCGATCGGCACCGGACCAGCTCCGGCGTTTGCCTGCGGTCATTCGGTAGCTGGTCTGCCTAAAGAAAAAGTCAAAGGTATCTCGGTACCCACACGCAATACTCGCACGCTGATTTGGTCGGCACTCATCAACTGTTGCAACATCGCCAAACCTTGCATTGGGCTGTTGAGGCGACTGCCGTTGACCTCGGTGATCACATCCCCGTTGCTGAGGCCCAGCTTCTGCATCAATTGCCGATCACGGCCCGGCCGCAATCGAAAACCGAGAAATTGGCCGTTCCGCACGAAAGGGCTGGCGAAGGCAATATCCTCCAACGCCTGCGGCCGGTTCGATATGGCACTGCGCAAATGGCTTGCCACGAGACTTGCATCAATCTTCCGCGTTCCTCGAAAGGCCGCCGAATCGGGCATCACTCCCGGTTCGGGCATCACTCCCGGTTCGGGCATCACTCCCGGTTCGGGCATCGCCGGCGGCATCCCACCCGAAGCAGGGGCTTTACCGACATCCTCCAGCCTTGGCAGATTGAGCACTTCCTGCCGACCGTCGCGCGAAACGATCACATGATCGCGCAAAACCTGTTCCAGACGGGCATTGCCAGGTAGCGGTTCTCCGACCCGGTAACCGCGTTCCAAGCCACCACCTTCGGCAATCAGCGCCAGTGCTCTGTCTACGCCCTGTTCGACAAAAAACACGCCAACCAAACGCAAGTTAAGCGGAGCGGCCGCCGGCAAAGCGACAGGAGAAGCCTTCGGCGGTGGAGCAGCCTCCAGCCGGCCAAAAAGATGCCATGCACCGATGGCGGCGTAATTGGCCGGTTCAATGCCTGCAACCTCGCTGGCGGGCAATTTCGACAACGCCGAGGCTGCCTTGCCGGCGGACAACGACAGCCCGTTCCAAAGAACCGCCGCCGTCAAACCGGCGAGTGCATGGGCCAGCGCAATCACCAAGATCGCATCGACGAATATCGCAGCGCTCTGCAACCTGATCTCGGGTCGGGGCAGTACCGGCCAAACGTGCCGTTCTGCCGTCGACAAGAAGTTTCGTACAAAATTCGCCAACATTTGAACTCAAGGGGGGTGCTTGATCACGGCGCCATCGAGCATAACAAAAATCTGTTCTGATCGGCCCCGATTTTTTTGCTCCAGCATGTCTAAAACCGGCACCATCCGACCGCTCTGGACCGGTTAGCCGCACTTGGATCGTGCAGCCTCGAAGCCCGCAATCCCTACAATGATAGTTAATCTATAGCGCCCTCCCAGATCGATTTACAAACTACAGTGTGGTCAGGTTCGGCGCGTGCGCCCCTAGCGGCGCTTCGGTAACAGCCGCAAACGTCGAGTTACGCCGCGCGAACCCGGTTTGCCGGTCCGATCCCCTAAAACTTCAGATGGAATTGTTGTATCCGGCCCGGGAATGAACGCCGGAAGGTTTCTGCACTCGAAAAGCGGGGCGAGTGGCCGAGGATCCACGCCGGCCTCCACCGCCGAGAACGGCGAGCGGCCGGCGACCGCTTTCCCGCCGAACGGCAAAAACCGCAAACCGGCTTGACGAACTGGATTCGAAAGAACCCCTATCCTGCAAGTGGGATAGGGGTTTGAGAGAGCTGTTTTTCGAACGGTTAGCGCACGAAAGGCCGCACAAACGCCTTTTCTTAAAGAACACTCCGCTCGATTGCAAGCGGCTATCCGTGACTCCGGGCTCGCATCCTCGGTTGCACGACCGCTATCGTGGGGCTCGGAGTTGCCGGTTTCGCGCGCACCCCGATCACTCGACCCGATTGCGGCGGCCGCGGTAGTTGAACGTGCGCAGTCATCAGCGCACTCAATCGATCCAGCACCGCCAACGGCATCGACGCGCTGTGCCGCTCGGCCAGATCGACATGAATAACCATGAGCTCGCTGGTAGCGGACAAAAACCTCCTTTCATCGTGATACAGGCGATGGAAGTAATGAATGCGCTTGCTGTCGAAACCCAGCAATTGAGTCGTGATACGCATCGGATCGTTGGCCATCAGCTCCCGTTGATAGTTCACGTGCGTTTCCACCACGAAAGCCGAACAATTGTACTGTTCCCGATAATCTTGCCCCATGCCTAGAAAATCCATGAAGGCATCGGTGGCATGGTCGAAAGCCAGTACGTAGTAAGCCACGTTCATGTGGCCGTTGTAATCGATCCAATTGGAGGGCACTACACCGGAATACAAGGACAGAGGGGTTTCGAGCCGCATGTTCGTTATTAAATCTTCGATGTTCGAGGGAAAGCGCGGTACGCTACCCGCTTTTAGCGTGTTGCGCAATTATTACCACGCTTGCCAAGAGCCGGTGATGCCGCCGGTGATCGATCCCTCGGATTTGGCTTGGGGGATAGGCCATCGACCGGCCAGAGGAATCGACGACATCATGCTTGCGCAGCCGCTCTTTGCGGGGTTTTCGAATTCTTCCGATCACCCGAATCATCCTTACAGATAGGAGCATAAATGACAACGAGCGGGCGGGTATTGATCGTGGCCGGCTCGGATTCCGGCGGCGGCGCAGGAATTCAGGCGGACTTAAAGACGGTCACGGCATTAGGAGGGTACGCGGCGACCGCGATCACGGCGTTGACCGCACAGAACACTCAAGGCGTATTCGGCATCGTCGGCGTCGAACCAGCCTTTATCGCCCTGCAGATGCAATGGGTGCTAGAAGACATCGGCGCCGATTGCATCAAGACCGGCATGTTGCACAACGCCGCCGTCATCGAAACGGTGGTCGAGGTGTTGGATCGTTCGGCAGCCGATGTTCCGGTGGTGGTGGATCCCGTGATGTACGCCAAGGGCGGCGATTGCCTGCTCGATCCGGCAGCGCGCGACACGCTGATCCAGCGACTGTTGCCTCGCGCCGCCGTCATCACCCCCAACGTCCGCGAGGCGGAAGCCTTGAGCGGGTTGTCGATCGGCAATGCCGACGACTTGGCGGCGGCGGCCAGACGACTGTTGGAATTGGGTCCAGCAGCCGTATTGGCCAAAGGCGGTCATCTGGCCGGCGAAACCGTCATCGACTGGCTGGTCTGGCGTGAGGGAGCCAAAGCCTTCGCCGCCCCACGCTCGATGGGCCGCAACACGCACGGCACCGGCTGTACTCTGGCATCAGCCATCGCTGCCGGGCTGGCGCAAGGATTACCGCTCAGCGTCGCGGTCGAGCGGGCTCTGGCTTACGTGCGGGAAGCGATTCGCACCGCACCCGGTCTGGGCAAGGGCTGCGGTCCCTTGAATCACGGGCATACGGTGCATCCCTGGCGATGAACGATCCCGGCGTAGTCTCTTGCGGCGAGTACGCCATCCGCGCGTTGGCGCTCTTTGAGCGGCTTTTATCTATCCTGCCGCCCATCGCTCCCACGCTCCAGCATCCCGTCGCGTTAACAGCCGGCCAGCAAGCTCCAGCGCCGCCGTAAGATTCACCGCCGCCGCTGGACTCAACGGTTCACCCAGCTCGAAACGCTCGCCCCGAATCGCCAGTTGAAACGCTGACGGTGGCGGCGCACGATGGATTTGCTCGTAGACGTGGAGAACAGCGGCGGGCGACAAGGCATGGCTGGTATAGCTGGCGTCGCGCGCCGGTTGTAGCCGGGTAAACTGGTAAGGCGGCGGACAGGAGACGCTGGCGTCCACAAACAACACCAGCGCCCGGCCTTCCAAATCTACCGCGTGTTCGATTTGCAACTGGAAATCGGTCAGCAGTTCGACTCCGTCCCAATTGCCGCCCTGCTCCCGCAATTCCGCTAGCCGTTCCAAAAACAGCGGCCCCAGCGCATCGTCGCCCCGGCTGGGATTACCGACGGCGAGCACCACCAAACCAGAATTGGAAACTCTCACCCTAACCCTCTCCCACAGGGAGAGAGAACATCTCTTTTCTGACGGTGCCATCCATGTCCCGCACCAAACAATCCACGATCTCCCCAGTACTTTCTTCCATCAATTCCACATACAACGGCATTTGACCTAAAGCGTGCGTGGCACAGGAAAGACAGGGATCGTAGGCCCGCACCGCCACCTCGATCTGGTTGAGCAGCGGTTCGGTCAACTCCTTGCCGTCCAAATAACGCTCCGCTACCTGACGGATGGATTCGTTCATCGCCTGATTGTTGTTGGTGGTCGAGACGATCAGATTCGCTTTCTCGATCAATCCGTCCTCGTTCGTGCGGTAATGGTGAAACAGCGTACCGCGCGGCGCTTCGATGACGCCGATCCCTTCCCGCGCCATGTCGCCGCGCGTCGCCAACTCGTCGCCGAAGATATCGCGATCGAGCAATAGCTCCTTGATCGCCTCGATAGCGTGCAGCAACTCGATCATTCGCGCCCAGTGGTAAGCCAAAGTCACATGAATCGGTTCGCCACCGCCCAACGCCATAAACTCTTTTCGCCCCTCCTCGGCTAGCGGGGTCGCAATCGAATCGCAGTTGTTGATGCGAGCCAACGGTCCCACGCGATACCAGCCTTTATCTGGCCCCAGCGAATTGATGAACGGGAACTTCATGTAGCTCCACGGCTTCACCTGCTCGCGAAGCACTTGGGCGTAGCGCCGGTAATCGAGATGATCGAACAGAATTTCGCCGTGCTCGTTTTTGGCCCTCAATCCGCCGTGATAGAGATCGAGCGCCCCATCGGCGCGGATCAAGCTGAGATAATTGGAACGGATGGTAGCGAAATAGGTGAAATAGCCAGGATTCAGCTCGTAGGCTTTTCTGATCAACTTGAGAATGTTGCAACCCCACTGAACCATCAGATCGAGATCGGCCAGCAAATAATTGCGCTCCGGCAAGGTCAACGCCTTGTTGACCCCGCCTGGAATTGCGCCGGTGCCATGCACGCGTTTGCCGGCGGTAACCCGGATAATCTCCTGGCCAAACTTGCGTAACCGCACGCCCTGCCGGGCGATATCGGGGAAATCGGCCATCACGCCGCCGATGTTGCGATGCGCGGTGGCATCGTCGAAATCGAACAAGAAATCTGGCGACGCCAAATGGAAAAAATGCACGGCATGCGACTGCAGGGTCTGGCCGTAGTGCATCAGCCGGCGGATCTTCTCGGCGGTCGGCGGAATTTCCTGGGCGCCGACCAATTGATCCACGGCCTTTGCTGCGGCCAAATGGTGGCTGACAGGGCAGATGCCGCACAACCGCTGCACCAGCACCGGCACCTCCCAGTAGGGCCGACCCTGGACGAATTTCTCGAAACCGCGAAATTCGACGATGTGCAANNACCTTGCCGTGCCCTTCGACCCGGCTCAGCGGATCGATGGCGATCCGGCACAGATACTCCGGCCGAGCGGCCGTTTCCAGAGTGCTCATGGCTGACCTCCGCTCAATCGTAATGAATTTGGGTATAGGACAGCGCGATCGGTTGGTTGGCCAGCAACTGGTTGACGAAAGTCCAAATGCTGTCCGCCGACGGTGGGCAACCAGGCAGAAAGTAGTCGATCTTCACCACTTCGTGCACCGGATGGACCTGGTTGAGCAGCAGCGGGATCTCCGGATCGTCGGGAATTTGCGGACTGACCAGCCCGATCCCGCGCACGTAGGATTCTTCCAGGCAATCTCTGAGGTCGAACTGGTTGCGCATCGCCGGAATACCACCGTTCAGCGCGCAAGCACCCATCGCCACCAGAATCTTGCAGCGCGACCGGAATTCCAGCAACGTGTGGACGTTTTCGACGTTGGCCACGCCGCCCTCGATGATACCGATGTCGCACTCGCCTAACTCCTTGATATCCGTCAGAGGGCTACGATCCAATTCGACCCGTTCGGCCAAATCGAACAGTCGCTCGTCGAGATCGAGCAGCGACATATGGCAGCCGAAACAACCGCACAGCGAACAAGTGGCGATTTTCAGCTTGGCTTCAATCATGGCGGCGCCCTCCTTTGCTTTCCGACAGCATCGCCACATCGCCCACCACGTTGATCGGTTTACGGTCGTAGAGCCGCTGGCCGATGGGGATTTCGTATCCCCGGTGCTTGAGCAAAATCGTTCCGGTCGGACAGACCTGAGCGGCCTTGTCGGTGATGCTGAAATCNNTTTTTGCCGTCCACGTCGCGGCTGGCGCGCACGCACAGTTCGCAAAGAATGCAGCGGTTGAAGTCGATCACGGCCTCGGGATGGGAGGCGTCCACCGGCCGACGCGGATAGAAGTGGGTGTAGTGCGGTGCCAGCATGCCGACGTAGTAGGCTACCGCCTGCAACTGGCAGGCGCCGCTCTTCTCGCAGGCCGGGCAGACGTGGTTACCTTCGACGAACAGCATTTGCAGGATGCCGCGCCGGATTTCGCGCAGCTCCTCGATCTCGCTCTGCACGACTTGGCCCGCGGCCGCCGGCGTGGTGCAGGCAGCTTGCACGCGGCCGTCGACTTTGACCAGACACACCCGACAACTGCCGTGTGGAGCAAATTCGGGATTAAAGCACAGATGCGGAATGTAAACGCCAGCAGCCAAAGCGGCTTCCATGATGGTCTGGCCGTTCTGAAACGGCACCTGCTGCCCGTCCAGCGCGAAATTTTGTTCTTCGCTCATGGCATCGCTCCCAGTAACAGATCCTGCTCGCGCAGATACGCGTCCGGATCGTCGCGGCCGGTCAATCGCCGCGCCGCGTCTAGCGCCGCGTTCAGATCAAAAGCCGGCTCGTAGGCGGTGGAGCGCAGCCGTCTCTCCCAGGATTCCGGGAACTGATCAAGACTGTCCAACACCGGATTGGGTGCGGTTTGGCCCAATCCGCAGTGACAGGCCACTTGCATGATCCGGCCCAGCTTGCGCATCTCTTGCAGATCGAACCGGGTACCGTGACCGGTGTGAACCTTCTTGACCAGATCGCGCATCAACGAAGTACCGACCCGGCAGGGCGTGCAGAAGCCACAGCTCTCGTGAACGAAAAAATGAGCGAAATTGCGGACGCCGTCGAGAATGTCGCGACGCTGATCGAACACCATGAACGAGCCACCGGTGGCCAAATCCTCGAAGCAAATGCGCCGGTCGAACTGCTTGGCGGAAATCATGTGCCCGGCGGGACCGGCCATCTGGATACCCTGTGCATCCCGCGCACCGCAGTCCTCCAGCACCCGCCGCACGGTGACACCGAAAGGGTACTCGTAGATACCCGGCCGCTCGCAGTCGCCGCTGAGGCTGAGCAACTTGGTGCCCTTGGACTCGGCCGTGCCGCGGCCAGCGAACCAGTCGCCGCCCTCCACGGCAATCTTGGCAGCGGCAGCGAAGGTTTCCACGTTGTTAACTACGGTCGGTTTGTTCAGATAACCGTGGGTGGTCGGAAACGGCGGGCGGATGCGCGGTACGCC
>DEHU01000030.1 GCA_002352125.1 Competibacteraceae bacterium UBA2792
GATTATCTCGATACCGGCCTGTTCCTCGACCATCGCCTCACCCGGCGATTGTTGGGCGAACTGGCGGCCGGACGGCGTTTTCTCAACCTGTTTGGCTACACCGCTACCGCGACCGTCTACGCTGCGCTGGGCGGCGCAACCGGCACTACCACGGTCGATTTGTCGAGCACGTACTTGGATTGGGCCCGGCACAATCTCGAATTGAACGGCATCCGTGGCGCGCGGCACGAACTGGTTCAAGCCGATTGCCTGCAATGGCTGGCCCGGGCGCGGGATCGCTACGATTTGATTTTTCTCGATCCGCCAACTTTTTCCAACTCCAAGCGGATGGAAGACACTTTCGACGTGCAGCGTGACCACGTCGCACTGTTGCGCCAAGTCCTACCTCTGCTGACGCCGGGCGGTGTGCTGATTTTCTCCACCAATCACCGTAAATTCCGGCTGGACCGAGACGCTCTGGCCGATTCGCGGATCGAGGACTGGAGCCGGCGCACCCTCCCGCTCGATTTTGCTCGCGATCCCAAAATTCATCAGTGCTGGCGAATCACCCGACCTTGAAGGCACGAAAAAGCATATACTTAAGATAAGTATTTTGACTTTTACGGCCCAGGAGAATGGATATGAACGAAAAGACGCCGACCGATCGGCCCATCTCCGCAGATGCTATATCTTCGTTCGATCCGTTCGACATCGTCGGCTCCAACCTGGCGGTACAACAGGCGTGGCTACTACAGCCGGAACGGTTGTGTACCATCGCCCAGAACCTGGCCCTCGACATCAGCCGGGCTCACGACCGTTTCGCCCGCGTCAGCTTTGGCGTGCCCAGCGAGCCAGCCGTGGCCGCCGTTCCCTACGACGAGCGTTTCCAGGATCCGGTCTGGATCAACCAGCCCGGATTCGCTTACGTCAAGGACATGTACCTGCTTTACGGCCGCTGGCTGGAAGACGCTATCTACACCACGTCGGATGTCGACCCGGCCCGGCGGCGGCGTGCGGCCTTCTGGACCAAGCAATGGCTGGATGCTATTGCGCCCACCAATTTTTTCTGGACCAATCCCGAAGCCTTGCGACGTTGTATCGCTACTTATGGACTTAGTTTGCTCTGGGGCCTGCAAAACTGGCTGCGCGATGTCGCCGCCGGGGACGTGCGAATGGTGGAGCCGGACGTTTTCGAAGTCGGCCGCGACCTCGCTACCGCGCCCGGCCAAGTCGTGCTGCGCAACGATCTGCTGGAACTGATCCAATACCTGCCTACCACCGAGCAAGTCCACGCCGTGCCAATCGTGTTGGTCGCGCCCTGGATCAACAAGTACTACATCATGGATTTGAGCCCGCACAACAGCTTGGTCCGCTACTTGATCGACCAAGGTTTCACCGTGTTCGCCACCAGTTGGAAAAACCCCGGTTCCGAGGCCAGGGCGACAACCCCCGAAGATTACCTGCTTCGCGGCGTGCGGCCGGCGTTGGAGACAGCCCGAGCGATCTGCGGCGTCCCCCACGTTCACGCCGCCGGCTATTGCTTGGGCGGCACAGCGCTGGCGCTGCTGCTAGCCTGGCTCAACGCCGATCCCGCCGACCGGGCCACCAACCCGGTGGCGCACTGGACCGCCTTCGCCGCGCTAGTGGATTTTGGCGATCCCGGCGAAATCGGCGTCTTTCTCAACGAAACCAGCTTCGAATTTTTGCGGGAACGCATGGCCGCCACCGGTTACATGGACGGCGCCACCCTGGCCAATGCCTTCCGCCTACTGCGGCCCAACAGCCTGATCTGGCACTATGCGGTACACAGTTATCTCTACGGCGAGGAACTACCCTCTAGCGACGTTCTGTTTTGGAATTGCGACACGACGCGCATGCCGGCGGCGATGCACGAGTTTTACCTGCGGGAGCTGTATCTGAACAACCGGCTCGCCCAAGCCGGCGAACTGGAAATCGGCGACCGTCGGCTTGATCTTGGCGCGATCGCGCAATCCCTGTACGCGGTCGGCGCGGAGCAAGACCACATCGCGCCCTGGCGACAGACTTTCCGGCTCTGCGGGCTGACCGGCGGACCGGCGCGCTACGCGCTCGCCACGTCCGGCCACATCCTGGGGGGTATCATCAATCCGCCGGCCGATCCACCCAAACGTCGCTATTGGTCGGGCGACGCCACCGGTCAACGCGATCCCGACAATTGGCTGGAACAAACCGCCAAAGTGTCGGGTTCCTGGTGGGAAGACTGGACGCGCTGGCTAAGCGAACGTTGCGGACCGCTAGGCCCGCCACCGTCGCTGGGCAACGCCGAATATCCACCTCTCCAAGCCGCGCCCGGAAGCTACGTGCTGGAACGATAAGGGAATAGTTCCAGCAAAAAGAAATCCCCACCCAAACCCTCTCCTGCAAGAAGAGGCAAATTCCGTACAGCTTTTCAAGCGCGGCTCGGATTGCGCCACAGCACCTCGACACCGCCCTCGTCGCGGGCCAGAATGCGACACAGCACGAACAGCAAATCCGACAACCGATTCAGATAGATTTGAGCGTTATCGCCCACCTCCTCCTCTCGCGCCAGGGTCACTAATCGCCGCTCCGCCCGCCGGCAAATCGCTCGTGCCATGTGGCAATCCGCCGCCGCTCGACCACCACCTGGCAAAACGAACTCCTTTAGCGGCGGTAACTGCTGGTTGAAGTCGTTCAGGGCCACCTCCAGTCGCGTTATGTCTTCGGCCTTGACCGCCTGATAGCCCGGAACGCTCAATTCTCCGCCCAAATCGAACAGCTTGTGCTGCACTTCCTGCAAGCGCTCGCGCATGGCGTCGCGCAGATCGTGTACCAAAACCCGGCCGACGGCACAGTTCAATTCGTCCACCTCGCCGATGGCTTCAATGCGCAGACAATCCTTGGCGACCCGCTCGCCGTTGCCCAAACCCGTCGTCCCGCCGTCTCCAGTGCGGGTGTAGATTTTGGAAAGTCGGTTGCCCATCGTGTTTTCTCCTTCGCGCCGTCATCGGCTGTTTGCGCTACCGCTTCTACGGTTGATATCGCGATTCCGTGGCGCTCGCCCGCTCGAATTTTTCGATCCGAACGACCAATCCCGCCGCCGGCGAATCGGAGCCTCGCGGATCAAATCTTTCTCGAAGCCGCTCCCGATTGATCGTCGACAACCGGGCCGATGTCGAACCGATTGTACTCTCTCCGATCGCAATCAGCGTTTAAAAGCCTAAAATCTCGACCAATTACACTCCTGCATTTCGCTGGGTCGCTGTACACTATTATCGTTAAGCTAGAAACAGCGCGAAAGAAGGGAATCGATTTCGCGGTACGGAACGACCCGAAGCGGCCAGATCAAAGACGCGAGGCGATTCGGGTCGCTTGCAGCAGGCGCCGAGGCGTGGAGAGCGAGCCGAGGCAGGGGTTCCACTTTTTCGTTTTCGATCCGGTTAGAGCGGATGAAAAACTCAATCCCATCGCCGGGTGCAAGAATGAACGATCAAAATCTGCTGCCGCGAAGCCGGGTGTTGCTGGTCGAAGATAATCTGCTGAACCAGAAATTGGCCCAAGCCATGCTCTGGCGGCTCGGCTTGGAGGTCGTGGCCGTCGACAACGGTCGCGAAGCCGTTGAAACGCTACGTCGGGATACCTTCGATGCCGTGCTGATGGATTGTCAGATGCCGGAGATGGATGGCTTCGAAGCGACGCGCGTTATCCGCGGCGACGGCGTTCATGCCGCGCTGCCGATCATCGCGGTTACCGCCAACGCCATGGCAGGTGATCGCGAGCGCTGTTTGGCGGCTGGCATGAACGATTACCTGGCCAAACCGTTTACGTTGGATATGTTGCGAGACGTGCTACGGCGCTGGCTGGTACCGACGCCGTGAGCATCGCCGCCAGCGCCATTCGCTCACGGCATCGGCATACCGGCGTTATCGATTTCGTCGTACAAATCGAGATACGCCTTCGCTTCGGCATTCAGGGTAAACCAGAGCATCGCCCGGTCGCGTCCGGCTGCGCCCAGCTCGGCGCGCGCTTCGGGATTCGCTCGCAACAAGCGCAGCGTGGTTTCCGCCAACGCGGGCGGGTTATCGGGCGGAACCAGCAGCGAAACCAGCGGCGTGTCGGCCAGAATATCGGCGATACCGCCGGTTCGGCTGGCAACGACCGGAATCTCGCAGGCCAGCGCCTCCAGCACGGCGTTCGGCGAGCCACCGCCGCGCGTTGGATACCAAAACACGTCCAGCAAGCCGTAATAAGCCGCCAGCCGCTCTTGCGGCAACCACGGTAGTTCGCGCACAGCAGAGCGTAGTTCGGGGCGCGCATCCAGAAATTCCGCCAGAATCGACCGCGCGTTCTCGCGTACTCCGCCGATCAACAATAGCGTCGCTTGTGGATAATGCCTTCGGAGCAGGACAAGCGCTTGCAACATCGTCGAGAGTCCCTTCTCGGGACAGGCTTCGCCGGTGAAGCCGAGCCGAGGATGCGCCGCCGCCAGATCCAATTCGCTCAACAGCTCCGGGCCAGGAGGAACGGGTTGAAAGCGAACGCAATCCACGCCGTCCGGAATCCAGCGCACTAATCCGGTCGCACCGAGTTCGACGGAAAGCTGGCACAATTCGCGGGAAACGCCGACGACCGCGTTGGCGCGCTGGAGAGCGAACAGCAAACCTCCATAACGTTCGGAGCGAAAAATGTCGCGGTGGAGATCGTTGCCCCGCGCAGCCAAAACGAATGGAGTGGAAGTAACGCGAGCCGCTAGCGCTACGGGAAAACCGGTCAAGCTGGGATAAATACCGTGCAACAGACGATAGGGACCGCGCTCGCGCAGCAAATGGAACGCCTGTTGCTGTGCTTCGGCCCAGGTGGGAGCAGTCGCGCGCAATACGGGAAAACCGCCGTCGGCCGCGAACGTCGTGATCGCTGTGGAGTTCGAGCGCCCAAGAACGACGACTTCGAGCCGCAGATGAGGTTGTAGCTGTCTCGCCAAATGGGCGGCAGCCAAGGCCAACCCTCCCCGATCCGGCGGAAAAGCGGGCGTAACGATAACGATGGGTAGGGAAAATCGCGACATTGGCAAATGTGTAATAGCAACGCTCCGTAGAGCGCGTTCGAGCTTCGTTACCGGCCGTCAGAGATGGCCGATCAATTCCGGCCAACGAATCCAGCCAGATAATTGTCCAGCAGCGAACCGGCGACCTCCTGCATCGAACGACCGCCGACGCTTTCCAGTTTGCGGTCGAGGCTGAGCACGCAAATACCGTGGATACCGCTCCATAGCGCACGGGCGGCTAACGCGATATCCGCCGCCGGCCGTTGCGGACACAGCAGAGCCAAGTGATGCTGCACCAGCTCGAACATTCGCGCCACTTTCTCGGTAAAGGGGTCCGTTACCGTTTGCCCTTCCGGTAAGCGGTGTTCGTATAAAGCCAACCAGCGATTGGTTTCGACCAAAGCAAAGCTCAGATAGGCTTGAGCGAGCGCCTGGATCGCGGCGACCGGCGACGGCCGGTTGGCGACGGCGGTCGCCAGCTTTCCGTATAGCGCGTCCAGCGTTCGCTCGTTCATCTGGACGATCAGATCATCGAGGTTGCGAAAGACCATGTACAAGCTGCCCACCGTGTAGCCGATGGACGCAACCACCTTGCGGGTGCTCAATCCGGCCAAGCCGTGCGCGGCGACCAACTGCTCGGCCGCTTGCAGCGAGATTTCGCGCAGTTCTTCGCGCGTGTGTTCATTGCGTCTTCCCACGAGAATCCTCCGGCTTGCCGCCACCGCTTAAGCGCGATGGCGCCGTTTCCAGAAAGCAGCGAGGCCAGGATAAAAAACCCGCAAGTCGGCTTGGGCTTGCGCTTCTTGCATCGCTTGGCGGATCAAGGCGATGTTGAGTTGGGCGCGCTGCTTGAGAATTTCTGTCTTGATTTTAGCCAGTTCGTCGGGGCCTGCCAGCAGCTCTTGTTCGATCTGGGACCGCTGTTGGGCGTATTGATGTTGTAGGTCGGCGGTGGCGGCAGGATCGGCGCCTTGGCGGGGATCGTAACGAAAGCGCTGTTCCAACGCTTGGCGCCAAGAGAGCAACGCCGCCGCCCGCTGGCGGCCGAGCCGCTGGCCAAAACCAGGAACCGCTTCGATGGCAGCGGGCGCGACGTCGGCGGCAGTCTCGATACCATACGATTCCAACGCCATGCGGTCGGTCACGCCGATTCCGGGAATTTGGGCCGCGTCGATGAAATGGCTTTCCAGAAACGCTTGCAGTTGAAGCTGGCGCCGGTCGGTTTCCAGCCGCTGCAAATCGCGCTGGAGATCTGCCGACAGGTTCCGGTAATGCTCGCGTAGAACGTGCAGATCGTGCAGTTTACGCACGAACGACCGATCCGTCGCGCGCTGTTGCCAGGCGGCCCGCAAATCCATCAGTTCCCGGCGTGCCGCCAGCAAAGCCAACCGCCGCCGCTGATATTCGCGGCGAACCGCCCCGTTTCGAGCAAGTGACCAAGCGACGAAGGCCAGCGGCAACCACAGCCAAATGAGATAAGGTCGTGTCAAGATCGCGATGGAGGCGATACCGGCCACGACCACCGCCTTGATCAGGTTTTCGTGCTGGATGCGCCGCAACGGTTCGGCCAGAGGAGTTGGAACGATCTCCGCCTGAGGCGCCGGTCGCGGCATGGCTTCGGTGGGGAGCGGCGCGACCGCGAGGATTCGGCCCCAGGCCGAATCGAAGTGAAAATCACCGTGGCCAGTAGCCGATCCAGCCGGTGCCGGCCGCTGCGGCAAAACGAAAAACGCGGTTCCGCTCGACCGCTCCAGCGCACACCACGGACAAGCCGAGGATTGCGCCGGGTATTTGTGGACCGGATTCCGGCTACACATGCGCAGTTCGCGATTGAGCCGTTCCAGCGCCAGCAACCATTCCCGCGCCGTGGGCCGGCTTGGGGCCGGCGCGGAAGCAGTAAACGCTCGCTCGAACAAATCCGCGACCGGCCGCGGTAGGGCGTCGAAGGGCAAAGTATGCGGCGGCGGTTCCATCAACCGGCTGGCGGCCTGCCGGCCGAACGCGAAGCGGTATTCCTTGATAGCGCGTTCGATGGGCATATCGCCTTTGCCCCGGTAGCGGCCCGCGAAGGGATGGCGCCCCATGAACAGCAGGTGAAAACAGAGCAAGGCGAGGCCAAAGGCGTCGTGTTCCGGCGTGCGCCGAAGTCCATGAAAAGGCCGGTCTTGCAGCTCCGGGGCGGTGAACTGCGGTACGCCGACATCGCAAAGAAACAGCCGATCACCGGTATCGATCTGGAAAGAGTCGCAGTCGATCAGCTTGACCAGCGCCTGGGCCGATACCACCACGTTGCCGGGGTTCACGTCGCCGATGACGTTGTTGCGGGCGTGGATGGTCTCGAATGCGCTGGCGAGGTTGCGGGCGGCGTGGACCAGAAACGACCAGTCGGCGTGCGGGAACGACCGCTTGCGATGCGAGGGGCCGTAGAGGCTGTGAATCTCGCGATAGCCGTTGACTCGGGGCATCACGAAACCTTGGACCGGGCCATCCGGGCGGACGCGCAGGACGTCTACCGGCCACGCGGCAATTTCCAGCAGGCCGGGATGCGCTTGCCGAGCCATGCCTTCCAGCTTGAGGGCTTTGTCCGGGCCAACCGCTTGGTGATAGATTTTGGCGACGAAACCGGGTCGGCCGGCGATTTCGTGGACCGCGCCTTCGCCGCCGCGCCCCAGGATTTTGCCCGGTTCGATCAGATGTCCAGCGCCGCTATACAGCCTCGTCACTGTTGTTTTCTCGGACGGGGGCCACGAATGTGGAATCGGAGCGGTCGAGTGTGGCATCGGGGTAGGAAACGTCGGTATCGGCGACAGGAACGGTTGGGGCGGCGTCGGATGGAGAGTCGATGGTTGCAGCGGTGGTTTCGATTGCGACGGTGGCGCCGGGTTCCACCGGAATCGGGGGCGATGTAGCGTCGGCCGGTTCGACCGCTGTTCCCACAGCAGCCAGCGGCGGTAGCCGGGTAGCCAAAATCAAAGTCTTGTCGTCGTGAGTACGCCGGTTAACTGCCTGGCTGGCAAGAAAGTGTTCCAGCGCGGCCACGAGCATCGCCGGGCAACCGGGTTCCGGGCAGGCGTGCAAAGAGTGAAACATTGGCCGGAAGAACGGTGCGTGCGCTTGCCGGTCTCGATAATGCAACGCCAGCGATTGCAGTCCGTCGGTCAGCAGCGCGACGTCGGCAATGGACTCCGTCAGGACAGCGCATTCCAGATGAGCGATGGCATCGGAATCGGTCGCGAAACGGGTTTCGTTGGCGTACTCGCCGGACTGGGGCCAGAATACCGGCCGATAGCCGTTCTCGGCATCAATCACGATAGCGCCGTCGCCGATTTGCAAGAACAGCGCCCGGTCGGCGGCCACCACCCCACCCAGCAGGGTGCAAGCGAATTCCCGAATCGGCAAACCCGCATCGGCCGCTTGCTGCGCCAAGGCGGTCCGGACGTTCTGAAACAGGGCTTCGGCTTCGGTTCGCGTCCAATCCATCGAGACTCCGCCCGTCAAGCGAGTCGCGCATTCGGCCAGCCAAGTACGGCAGGCCAGTTCGGCGCCAGCACGCGATTGGGTAGCGCTGCCGGCCCCGTCGGCCACGGTCAGAATCAGCACGGGACCGATTTCCGGCGTCGTCACCAATTGGACCGCGCAGGCGTCCTGGCAGTCGAGGCCGTCGACGAGATGCGCCACGCCGGGGACGCTGGCGTACACGTACCGCCAGCCGACCGCGTCGTTCATACCGAAGCCCAACCGTCGGGATTGGTGGGATTGACCAACGGGACCTCCACGCCCGGGACCGAGCGCGACACCGAACGCATGGAATTGGACAGCCACTGAAACAGCTCGCGAAACCGCAATCCGCGCAGGCGCAGCGGCTGGCGAGTGGAGATCTGCTGCAAGATATCGAGGTTGGCGCCTTCGACGCCGACCGCGAAGAAGGCGAAAGCCCGGTTTTCCTCGCCCTTGCGCACTTCGCTGGCGGCGGCTTTCCAGTCGTCGGTCGGCGTGCCGTCGGTGATCAGAAACACCCAGGGCCGGAAGAAGGGAATGCCGTTTTCCCGGTATAGCGCCTTGCGCTGGTTCAGCAATTCGAGTCCTTGGGCGATCGCCAACCCCATCGGTGTATCCTTTTGTGCGGTCAGTCGTGGCGGAACGAAATGCTCGGCCGTCTGGAACGAGTTGACCACTTGGACCGGACCGAAACTGACGATGGCGATTTCGACTCGTTTGGCGGCGAGACTGTCGGCCAGCAGTTCCTCCTTGAAAGCGGCCAGTCCCTCATTGAGTTCGGCGATGGGCTGACCGCTCATGGACCAGGAATTGTCCAACAGCAATACGCAAGGGCAGCGTGGCTCCGGATTATCGGCGAATTCGGCGGCGCCGAAATCCATGCCGAACGGAGTCTGTCGGGAAAGATCGAGTTCGTTCATCCTGTGGTTCCTCTCGGGAAATGCGGGGCGACTCGCGCGAGAATATACCCCATTCGCTCATCTGCGGCAGTCGTGGGCGGTAAGTCCGTACCGGACGACCGCTATATTGAGCGAATTCCAACGAAAGTAGACCAGGAAAATGGCATGAAGTTAAAGGGAGTTCGGGTGTTGCTTGCGCTGATCGCGGCATTGTCGCCGGGTTGCGCCGCTTTAGCGCCCCTCCAGGAGCGGCGCCAACTCCGACCTCGCCTGCTTCCTCAAGACGTTATAAGGCTAAGATTTTTCGTATTGCGTAATCACGCAACGAAGCCCGGCGGGGAACCGGGCGAGCAATAAAGCGGGCCCAAGCTGTTCTCGCGGTCAGGCGGATGGAGCGTCGGCTTTGGCAACGGCCTCTTCCATCAACTTTTGCAGCTCACCGCTTTGGTACAACTCCAAAGTGATATCGCATCCGCCAACCAATTCACCGCTGATATAAATCTGCGGGAAAGTCGGCCAATCGGCGTAGCGCGGCAAATTGTCAAAAATTTCCGGATCTTCGAGCACGTTGACGAAAGCGAACGGAAAACCGGTGGCCGCTAGCGCTTGAGAGGCACGGTGCGAAAAGCCGCAGCGCGGCATTTCCGGAGTACCTTTCATGTAGATCACCACCGGGTTGGATTCAACCTGCTGTTTGATGCGTTCCAAAACGTCTTCCATCGAGATCACCTCAACTTGGGATGGTTGGTAAGGGAAAGAACGAAGGCAGTCCGGCCAGACGACATACGCCGAAATTTAGACCGGCGGCAGTAAAGAGGTTGCGGCGGCTGCGAGTTTTCGCAGTCAGATGCCCAGCGCTACCATGAGTTCCAGGAGCAATCGCTTTTCTTCGGTAACCAGTTGTTCTCGGTTGGCGGCGGGACCGTGGATGTTGGCGATGGCGATCTGGAGGCAGCGGTCCAAAACATCCCGCCGGCCAAGCGCCCGGGTTTCCAGATCGGCATTGTGGAAAGCGAAAGCGCTCGATTTCGCCAAATCGCATAGCTTTCTCAGCAGGTCAGCATTGGGACGGTTATGGACGAGACGGGCGAAGAAATCACCCAACTCGGCTAGGGAAAGAACAGTTTGGCCGGCGGCGGCTCGTTGCAATCGAGCTAAATGCTCTCGGGCATAACGATGAACCAGTTCGATTTCCGCTTCCTGATTTTTGCCATCCGCCCACATCATCTCGATCAAGGGGATCAGCTCTAGCAGATAGATATACTTGCGGTTGAGGCCGCAATCCCGTTCCAGGAAAATCGCTATTTCTTCCGGACGCAGCGCGTCGGTGTTGGTGGACATGGTGTTTTCCTGAAGCTCGATGGGTTGCGCCGGTAACGGATTCTGGCGGAGCGATGTCCGGTTAGCGGTGGTTTGCGAAAGATCGTTACGCCATACCGGTTCGATTGACCGAGTCCACGTTCAGTTGCAGCCACAGCTCCAGCAGTGCCGCGTGCCAGAGTTTGCTGCCCAGCAATCGAGTCATGTGCGCTTCCGGTTCGACCAGCAACTTGTCCAGATAGTGCCGCCCAAACAGGCCGCGCTCCCGGCAAGCACGCGAATCGACGATGTCGCGCATGAAGTCCAGAAACGGACCGCGCACGAACTTGAGCGCCGGCACCGGAAAATAGCCCTTAGGCCGGTCGATCACGGTGTCGGGTAGCAGGCCGCAAGCGATTTTCTTCAAAACGTGTTTGCCGCCGCTGCCGATTTTTAGCTCGGGCGGTAGTTGCATCGCCAGCTCCACCAGTTCGTGATCCAGAAACGGCACTCGCGCTTCCAAGCCCCAGGCCATGGTCATGTTGTCCACTCGCTTGACCGGATCGTCCACGATCAGGGTGGTCACATCCAAACGCAACACTTTGTCGAGATACTCCTCGGCGTCTGGCTCGGCCAAGCGTTCGGCAATCAATTGGGCAGTGTGGTCGGGACCACGGTAAGACGGAGCGACTGTTTCCAGCCATTC
>DEHU01000279.1:0-12894 GCA_002352125.1 Competibacteraceae bacterium UBA2792
TGATCGCCGACGAGCCGACCACCGCCCTCGACGTGACCATTCAGGCGCAAATTCTCCGATTGCTCAAAGAGCTGCAAGCCAAGCTCGGCATGGCGATCTTGTTCATCACCCACGATCTTGGCATCGTCCGCAAGATGGCGGACCGGGTCTGCGTGATGCGTGCCGGCGAAGTGGTGGAAACCGGCGCGGTCGCCGATCTGTTCGCCAATCCGCGCCACCCCTATACCCGCCAATTGCTCGCCGCCGAACCCAAAGGCGACCCACCGCCGGAAGCGGACGACGCACCCGAAGTAGCGGCCACCGAAGAATTGAAAGTCTGGTTTCCCCTCAAGCGGGGTTTGCTCGGGCGGGTGGTGGATCACGTCCGGGCGGTGGATGGCGTCAGCGCGAGCGTGCGGGAAGGCCAGACGCTCGGCGTGGTGGGCGAAAGCGGTTCCGGCAAAACCACGCTTGGGCTGGCTATGCTGCGATTGCTGTCCAGCGAGGGCACGATCCGGCTTGGCGGGCAACGCATCGACGGCTTGCCGAACAAAATGCTGCGTCCGCTGCGCAAGGGAATGCAAATCGTGTTTCAAGACCCGTTCGGCTCGCTCAGCCCCCGGTTATCGGTGGGGGAAATCGTCGAGGAAGGTCTGCTGGTGCATGGCTTGGCCGGCGACCGCGCCGCTCGCCGCGGCCGCATCGCCCAGGCGCTGGAAGAAGTTGGCCTGGATCCGGCCACCCAGGATCGCTATCCGCACGAATTCTCGGGCGGTCAACGCCAGCGCATCGCTATCGCTCGCGCCTTGGTCTTGCAGCCGCGCCTGCTGATGCTGGACGAGCCGACCAGCGCGCTCGACGTGTCGGTGCAGGCGCAAATCGTCGATCTGTTGCGCGAGTTACAGCGCCGCCACCGCTTGGCCTACGTCTTCATCAGCCACGATTTGCGGGTGGTGCGCGCTCTGGCCAACCATCTGTTGGTGATGAAAAACGGCCGGATAGTCGAAGCCGGTCCAGCCCGGCAGGTATTCGCCAATCCGCAACATCCCTATACTCAAGCATTGCTGGCCGCCGCGCTCAATCTGGAAGCGGTGAACGGCGGCGTGGTGGCGACCTGAAATGAACGAGGCAAACGACTGGGTTTTGTTGTTTACCGACGGCGCTTGTTCCGGCAATCCCGGCCCTGGCGGCTGGGGTGCGCTGCTGCGCTATCGGGAGCACGAAAAGGAGCTGTCCGGCGGCGAAGCCGACACCACCAACAACCGGATGGAACTGCTGGCAGCCATCAATGGCCTGGAAGCGTTGAAACGGCCGGCGCGGGTGCGGATCTGCACCGACAGCCAATACGTCATGAAAGGCATCACCAAATGGCTGCCGGGGTGGCAACAGCGTGGTTGGAAAACCGCCGACCGTCAACCGGTCAAGAACGTGGATCTCTGGCAACGGCTGGAAGCGGCCTTGGCCCCCCATCAGGTCGAATGGGAATGGGTACGCGGCCACAGTGGCCATCCCGAAAACGAGCGAGTGGATCAGCTTGCGAGAGCGGCTATCCGTCAATTCGATTCAATCGAAAGCTGAACGGAAAATCGAAATGCGCGAACGCCAAATCGTCCTCGATACCGAAACCACTGGCCTCGATCCCGCTCAAGGGCATCGGGTCATCGAAATCGGTTGCGTCGAACTCGTCAATCGCCGTCAAACCGAGCGGCAGTTCCACACCTATTTGCAACCCGACCGCGCCATCGACGCGGAAGCGGTTCGGGTACACGGCATCACCGGCGATTTCCTGGCGAACCAACCGCGTTTCGCCGATGTCGCCGACGATTTCCTGAACTTCGTTCGAGACGCCGAGCTGATCATCCACAACGCACCGTTCGACCTGGGTTTTCTCAACCACGAATTGCGGTTGTGCGGGCGAGACCAAATGGTGCTCGAACAATTGTGCGCGGTCGAGGATACCTTGCAAATGGCCCGCCAGCGCCATCCTGGCCAACGCAACAGTTTGGACGCGCTTTGCAAGCGCTACAGCATCGACAATTCCCAGCGCACCCTGCACGGTGCGCTGCTGGACGCGGAAATTCTGGCTGATGTCTATCTGGCGATGACCCGCCAGCAGAGTTCGATGTTCGAGCGAGAAACCGCCAGCACCTTGGCGATACGAAACGGTGGACCCCAGCAAGCTAAAGCGCGCCGGAACCGCCCGCCCCTACCGGTAATTCGAGCCGACGCCGCAGAAATGGCAACTCACGCCGCCTACCTGGAAATGTTGGACAAAAGCAGCGGCGGACAATGCGTTTGGAAACGATTGGAAGAAGCCGCGAAACCCTAAGCGAATCGGGTTGGGAGCGACAAAACCCGACAGCGGAGTCACCGGGATGTCGGGTTTCGGTGCCAGTGCTTCGATCTGCGATCGACGATGATAGTCCGGTTGGTTCAAGCCGCTTTCTTCACCCAAGCCGTACACCAGCCGTTGGCGGCGACCAGTTTGCCCTGGAAAATCGCGCACGGGCCGCTGGCTTCGCCTTCTTTGCCGGTATACAGGCCACAATTAGCGCAATGCGCCGTGGCGTCCGTGCGCTTCTCGGCTTTGGTGGCGTCCGCCTTATAGCCCAAGGCGGATGCTTGCGGATCGGTTTCGCTGACCATGTCCGCTGCCTTGGCGGTCCCGCTCAGCAGCGCGTTGGCGAACGGCGCGGCAACCAAACCGATAGCGGTCAGTTTGATGAAGCGGCGGCGACTGTTGTCGGGGGTTTGATGCGTCATGATGGTTCCCTCGGAGTTTATTGTTAGAAGTGGCAGCTCGCGCGAATTGGACTTGCGCAAGTGTGGAAATCATAACATAAACCGGTGATGACCGGCTCGGTAGCAAATCGCCGCGGCCATCGGGCATTCGCCGTTCGATAGTCAAACCGCCGTCAAAGATAAAGCATGCGTTCGCTCGATAATCGATCACGATTTCGCCCCCGCCGGTGGCGATGGGCACTGCTCGCCGGAGTTGGCCTGCTGGTGCTGCTGGGTGGTTGCGCCGGCTGGCTGTATGGCCGATTGCACGGCAGCCTGCCGCAATTGGATGGTGCGGCGACGCTGCCGGGTTTAACCGCGCCGGTCGTCGTCGAACGCGACGTTTTGGGCGTTCCGACCATCCGTGGCGAAACCCGCTCGGACGTGGCTCGCGCTACGGGCTTCGTTCATGCCCAGGAACGGTTTTTCCAAATGGACCTTCTGCGGCGCGCGGCAGCCGGCGAGCTGGCGGCTTTGGCCGGTTCTGCGGCGCTGGATTTGGATCGCGCCAACCGGCTACATCGTTTCCGGCATCGCGCCCGGCGGATACTGGAAACGATACCAGCCGAAGACCAAACCTTGATCGCGGCCTACGTCGCCGGGGTCAACGCCGGACTTGCCGCACTCTCCTCCCCACCGTTCGAATATCTGCTGTTGCGGACCGCACCCGAGCCTTGGCGCCCCGAGGATACCTTGCTGGCGGTCTACGCCATGTACCTGGATCTTCAGGATTCGCAACGGTCGCGCGAATCGGTGCGCGGGGTGTTGCACGAACGGCTGCCGCACGAACTCGCCGCGTTCCTCGACCCGCCCGGCACCGACTGGGACGCTCCGCTTCGGGGCGAAGCTTTTACCTCCCCTACCCTACCCGGTTCAGAGTTTTTTGATCTGCGTCGCCAGCGGATCGCCGATACCGCGCCAGCGACTCCGACCACTCCGCCACCGCCGACCTTCGCCCGGTTCCCGGCTGTATCGGCCGCCGAATCCGAGACCACCAGCGGCAGCAACAACTGGGCGGTCGCTGGCCGGCTGACCGGCCACGGTGGCGCATTGCTGGCTAACGACATGCACCTGGCCTTGCGCGTGCCCAACATCTGGTATCGGGCTGCCTTGGTTTTCCCCGAAGAACAAGGTCAGGAGCGCCGAGTCGAAGGAGTGATGCTGCCGGGCACACCGGCCATCGTCGCCGGCAGCAANNTGGGGTTACACCAACAGCGAAGGGGACTGGAGCGATCTGGTGATCCTGGAGCCGACGGCGGACGGCACGGGCTATCGAACGCCCGACGGACCCAAGCCGTTCGAGCACATCCGCGAAACGCTCGCCGTCAAGGATAGCCCCCCCGAAACGCTGGAGATTCTGGAGACGATTTGGGGGCCGGTGGTGGACCGCGACGACCGGGGCCGACTACGGGCGCTGCGCTGGGTGGCGCACGACCTGCGGGCGGTCAATCTGGGCTTGCTGGCCTTGGAACGAGCGGACACGCTGGAGATGGCGCTCGATACCGCTAACCGGGCCGGTGCGCCGACGCAAAACTTTCTGTTGGCCGGTGCCGATGGCCGCATCGCCTGGACGCTCTCCGGCCCGATACCGCGCCGCTTTGGTCACGATGGGCGCCTACCCTCCTCCTGGGCCGATGGACGGCGCGGCTGGTCCGGTTGGCTGGAACCGGCCGAATATCCGCGCATCGTCGATCCACCGAGCGGCCGGCTGTGGACCGCCAACGGCCGGGTGGTCGATGGGGCGTGGCTGGACCAACTCGGCGATGGCGGCTACGCGCTCGGCGCCCGCGCCCGGCAAATCCGGGATGTTTTGCTGGAACGGGACCGATTCGATGAGCCGGATTTTCTGAAGCTGCAACTCGATGATCGGGCTTTATTTCTGGAGCGTTGGCGCGAACTGTTGCTGGCGACGCTGACGCCGGAAGCGATACGCGCCGACTCGCGGCGGGACGAGGTCAAACGCTGGGTTGCCGACTGGGGCGGACGAGCAGCGGTCGATTCGGTCGGCTACCGGCTGGTGCGCGCGTTTCGCGAGGAGGTCCGCGACCGGGTGTTCGGGCCGCTAACCGCCGCCTGCCGGCAAGCCGACCCGCGCTTCGACTACACCCTGTTCCGGCAGCACGAAGGCCCGTTGTGGCAACTCGTTTCCCGGCGCCCGCCGCATCTGCTCGACCCGCGATACCCCGATTGGCCGGCGTTGCTGCTGGACGCGGCGGATGCCGTGCGAGAGAAGCTGACCGCCGATGACCGGCCGCTGGCGGCGCACACCTGGGGCGATTACAACCGAACCGGCATCCGGCATCCGTTCAGCCGCATCCTGCCGTGGTTGAGCGACTGGCTCGACATGCCGACGCTATCGCTGCCCGGCGATCTGCACATGCCGCGCATCCAAACCGCCAGTAGCGGCGCGTCCGAACGGCTGGTCGTGGCGCCGGGGCAGGAAACGGCCGGCATCCTGCACCTCCCCGGTGGACAAAGCGGCCATCCGCTGTCGCCCTTCTATCGGGCCGGCTTCGACGACTGGGCCAAGGGAAAGCCGTCGCCGTTGAGACCCGGATCGACGCGGTATCGGTTGGGACTCGGACCAGCAAGACGTTGATTGGGGCTGGAGTGCAAAAGGTGCTTCGTGCAGCCTCTGAGCCTTTCTTCGGCAGATGGCGGTGAATCCTTTCGTACACCTAAATGGGGGCGTACCATAAAGCGGTGCGCCCCCGAGCACGTTGTTTGGTGCTCGCCGATATGTTTTCAGAATTCCACTACCTGGCCCTGTGTTATATGAACCATATGGCGGTCGAAGGCACGGAAAGTGAATGACACTGGTCTTTCCGCATACTCCATCGTGCGTTTACGCAAGATTTCGATCGCTATCCTTTCACCGAGCCGCAGGCTTCGCGTGTTATCGCTACGCCAGTGAACACCCCCCATGCTGCGGCCCATGGCCACGTTGCTAGCGATCTTGTTCAGTTCGCCGCCAACCGTCATTTTCATGGCCTCTGCTTCCTCGGATGCTTTGTTCATATCGTATTCCGTAGGATCATCAAAATCTTCGCCGCCTTTGTGAGTGCCCGGCTTCAGAAGATACTGAATCTCGCCGGGGTCCTTGCTATCCTCCCTTGCCTTTTTGATGACAGCGCCGAGCTTCGCATCTTCGTCGAACCACGCTTTAAGCACCGTGACACAAGCACCAGCAACCGTAGCATGACCGGCTCCATACGCAGGATGAGACGGCGATCCGGCGGAGAAAGCCATAGGCAGAAAATACGTTCCGGTAGCAGCCGGATTAGCCTTCTTGTCGGTTGAAAGTAGCCTGCTAACGGCAGCTGATTTAGCAGCCAAATCAGGCAACCCATAGGAGCGCTTCGTACAGTTCAACCCGTTAAACTGCATTTGTAGAAGACCCCCATAAACCTCTGGCCTTGCTCGACGATGAACCAACCACTTCTGCCGCCAGACAACCTTAAGCGCACGACTCGCCACTTCAGACACCAAAGTCAGCAAATCGGGGCCGCCAAGCGTCGCAAACCCGCCTTCTCGACTATATCGGCCACCCTTATATGGATTACCATCATCGAGCGGCGCACCAATCGAATCAAGAAACAAGGCGGTATTAAAATAAGCTTGATGCAGCGCATCCCGATTCACGAAGCGCGCTAGATCTCGCATGGTTGAGATGTATCGGCTCTTACTATGGTAATAAACCTCCCGGCCAGCCAGTTGATCAGCATAATTGTTACAGTTACTGTAGTCACGACCAAATTTATCTTTACCGGTGTTCTGTGCATGCAGCCAGCTCTCATGATTGATCAAAAAATTCTTCTCCCTCAAGTAAGGCTTTTGGCGTTGCCTTATGTTTTGTACTCCATACCGAATATCACGGATAAAGAACTGGCTAATCAGCGGGCCATGCTCCTCATCATGAAGTCCACTTCTGAACAATGAGTTTAACTGGAGATCAAGGGAACCATTCTTCTGTGGTAAATCTAAACCTAATTGAAGTCGACCAAACGGTTCACCGCTACTTAACGCCACAGTGAACGCATTTTTCACGTCATTAACGGCCGCTTGCACATCTACATCTTCTTCAAAATTTGCAAGAGCCTTATCACGTAACAACGCCATCCAATACAATTCAACCATTTCCGCAGCGGTGCTCTTCGAGCGAATTCCTGGCGCAGGTGGCATCTCCAAATCTTTCGGATCAGGGCCGTGCTCCTCGGTGGCGGCGCCCGCTAACGGACTGGTGAATTTTGCCGTACTTTCTAAAGCTTTATTAATTCCTGGTGCAAAAGTGCCTGTACCTTTTGGAACCTCTTCAAAGTTGACCGGCGCACCGGCTTCAATCTCGATACAGATGCGCTCGAATTTTCGATAAGCATCTGCAACCACCTCTCCAAACTCATTATGTGGTAACGTCTTATGAAAATTTCCAATGAATAATGTATCATCCAGAGGCGACTCTGGCTTGAAGCCTTCATCAAAATTTGGTCTCGGAAGTGTCATAACAATTTCTCCTTTTTTGTGATACCGTTTGAGCAAAATCAGAGCACGCAGCGGCTCGCGCACCATATTTCCCACCTTTACAGGCTAGAAAATTATCAGAATCGAAAAAACTCCTTAACATCTAAATATGCCTAAAAATTGATTAGGTTTATACAATAACCTGCCTTCAGCATTCGCACCGCATGAATCCTCCTTCAAATCTAATACACAAAAGCAAACCATATTAAACACCCTATTACTCCATAAGAAGAACTCACTACTCTTAGGATCAAATTCTCTTAATAGAGCTTATTGCAAATTTCTCATAACGGCCCAAAGCTATCTTTGATGAAAGATCAATTATCTTTCCAAATCATGTCAATCTGTTTTGGCAGGCGCTTAAGATCAAAATCTATACCGTTTCCTCTCCAGTTCAGCGAGACGGTTCGCTAGCAAGTGCGGTCAGCGAAAACTCGTGGTCGGCATCTGACGAGGGCCCCGCAAGAATGACCTGCCACAGATATATCAGAAACAAGATCAACAAGATTGCATAGCTAACACCAATGATACCGAGTGATTTTGGGACTTGAGTGGCAGCATAAGCGTCGATTACCTCTGTCGTTCGCAACAAGCCATGCACTACCCACGGCTGCCGACCAGCTTCGGAAACGCACCAGCCTGCGATGGTTGCCACAAAACCACTTGGAATAGCCATGCAGCAGAGCCAGAGAAACCAGCGACTTTGATATAGACACTGCCGACGCAGTAGATATAGTCCAATTAATTCTATAGCGATAATCAGTAAACCTGCTGCTACCATCACCCGAAAGCTGAAAAAGACCAGTGGAACGTTGGGTCGATTTTCTTTGGGCACGTCCTTCAATCCGAGAATCTCACCGTTCGGATCGTGAGTAATAATAACACTGGCAAGCAATGGAATTTCGACGGAATAGCGATTCTGTTCTCGCTCAGGATCGGGAAGGGCAAATAGAATTAAAGGTGCGCCACGGGTAGTATCCCAAAGCCCTTCCATAGCTGCTAGCTTAACTGGTTGATACTGGCGGGTATTCAAACCGTGCAAATCTCCAGACAACAATTGCAATGGAGCAAGTACAGCCAAACTTATTATTGCAACCCGTATTCCATATTGGGCAAACCCCTGGTGCCGACCTCGTAAAAAATACCAAGCTGAAACACCAAGAATAACTAAGGAAGTGTTTAGTAGTGCAGCACCGATCATGTGTGTGAAACGGTAGGGGAATGAAGGATTCAGAATAACCGCTATCCAGTTAGCGAGCCGAATTTCTCCCTTGACGATCTCAAATCCAGCGGGGGTTTGCATCCAAGAATTTCGCGATAAAATGCAAACAGCCGCGACTAATATACCTATACAAAAGGCTAGTGTAGCCACAAAGTGCAGACGATCACCGACCCGCTCCCATCCCAGCAACATGACCCCCAAAAAACCAGCCTCTAATAGCATTGCATTGATAAACTCCACCTTACGAATAGGTACCAATACTTCCGCCATTTGAAAATAAAATTCTTTAAACAGCGTGTCTAGCTGATAAGAGAGCACAACTCCGGTCAGTATTCCGATAACAAATGCACCGACAAAAAATTTTAACCAAAATCGATACTGAACTTGGTATAATAACCGTTTTGTTTTTAGCCAAAAAATTTCCATGAGCAGCAAATAAAAACTTAACCCGATAATAAAACATGGAAAAATAATATGGAAACTTGCTGTAAAACCAAACTGTGCCCGAGATAAAAATATGCTGGTATATTCCATATCGATCATTACTCCAAATTACATGGTAAAATAGTGACTTCACTAGCCCATTATATTTAATTTCGCACTAGACGAGCCAATGCAATACCCAATTAATCCCATTCGCCAATCCACCTATCGAGATCAATGACCCGAGATAAAGACCTGCAAACCAAAGGAAACGTTTGAAATTAACAAATCTGGAATCGAAGTCATCTTCCAGCAAATCGCCAGATGATTTCATTTGCGAGTCCTCAAATTTATTGCACAATCGCTTTAGCATAAAAAAGCAAGCGCTATGCCAATAAATATTGGCCCAAACTTTTAATATGAAACCAACGTTTCGAAGAGGATACGGCCTTCAGCGAATACCAAAAAAAGTGGGCATGCATGGTGAGTAGGTTCCAAATCCAACCTGCTTATACTTCACAAGTTACAATCTGAAACACCGAGCGAACATCAGAAAGGTGGGCATGCATGGTGAGTAGGTTCCAAATCCAACCTGCTTGTAATTCACAAGTTACAATCTGAAACACCGTTGGTAGTGGTGCAAAAACGAATGTTTTCTGCTAGATGATTAAGGGTTATCCTTAATAGATAGCCGCTCTGTTAGCAGTCTGTCCCGCTCATCATGCCGCACTGCCATGAATCTGAACGTTCGACTTTGATCCACTACCCTACCCTTCCGGGCTTGAACCTGCACCCACCGTCGAGTTTCGGCGGCTTGCGTCGGCGGTAACCGGCTACCTTGCAGTGGGAAAAGCGAGCGTGATGCGCTGGCTCAAGCGGATCGAGCGCAAGCCGTCAGGGTTTCGGCGGCGCAAGCTGGACCTAGAGGGATTGAAACAAGATTTGCGGGATTATTCCCGGATGCCTATCAGTACGAGCGGGCGGCGCGGTTAGGGGTGACGCGGGCGGCGGTGCGCCCATCGAGGTGTTGCGGCAGTACACTGAACGGCAGTAACCGCCGCATGAGTAACCGCGCTTTGTGCGGTGCGCCGCTCTACATCTCCGGCCTGAAGAGCGGGATCTTCCACGCAAAATCAGTGATAACAGTTTGTTTTGCTATTAGTTCTCTAATCGTCGTCCTCGTCCTCGTCCAACAGAGCGATTTTCCGCTGCGGCACGGTCTTGGGATCGACGGTGATCGGTCGATAGATCTCCACCCGGTCGCCGTCGGCGAGCGGCGCAGTCAATTTGGTGATCTTGCCGAAGATGCCGACCTTATTCTTTTTCAAATCCAAGCCCGGACAACGCGCCAGAATGCCGGAGCGTTCGATGGCTTGAAACACCGTACTGTCATCGGGCACGTCCAAAGAAAGCCAGATTTGTTGTGCCGGCTCGGTATAAGCAACGCTGACTTGCATGATCCTCTCCTTAAAATTTGAAATAAAATCAGGCCGTCGATGGTGCCTGCTGCCCTCCCGTCTCGGCTTTGCTCCGAGCCGCCGCCCGTTGCTCCCAGCGCCGCTCCATCGCCCGCTTGCCGGCCAGCAGGAATCCCAACACCAGAAAACCGCCGGGCGGTAACAGCATCAAGAGAAAGCCTTTGTAATTTGGAATTAGGGTGGTTTCGAGAAAGGCGAAACCATCGCCCAACAGCAATGAGGCGTGGGCGAACAAGGTGGCACTGCCCAGGATTTCGCGACAACCTCCGATCAGAATCAAAGCCAAGGTGTAACCGAGTCCCATCGCCAAGCCATCCACCGCCGAGATCAATACCGCCCGCTTGGAGGCGAAAACCTCGGCGCGGCCCAGCACCGAACAATTGACCACGATCAGGGGGATGAACAACCCCAGCACCTTGTACAATTCGTGCAACCAGGCATTGATCGCCATGTCGGCTAGCGATACCAGCGAGGCGATCAGCAGCACGAATACCGGAATCCGCACTTCCTGGCTGATCAAGTCGCGGCAACCGGCGATGGCGATGTTGGAAGCGAGCAGCACACCCGTGGTCGCCACGCCCATGCCGAGGCCGTTGGTGGCGGTGGTGGTCACCGCCATCAGTGGGCACAGCGCCAGCATTTGCGCGAAAACGACGTTATTGCGCCAGAGACCGTCGGCGAAAACGCCGCGATAATCCTCTTTGCCGGAAGCTGGTTGGGGAACCGGTTCCACGGCCGGATCGGCGCCGCAATGCGGGGTCGTCGTCATGTTTTACTCCTTCTCGTGCTAATCGCCGCGCGTTGAACCGTTGGGGGCAGGCGATACCGCCACCTGGGCCGTCTTGGTTGGGGCCTCATCCAGCAATTCCGCCCGATGTTCGGCGAAGAAACCCAAACCTTTCTTGACGGCCTTCACCACGGCGCGCGGTGTGATGGTAGCGCCCGTGAATTGATCGAAGACGCCGCCATCCTTCTTAACCGCCCATTTGTCCGGTTGCGGATCGCTCAACGAGCGCCCGGTGAAACTCAAAATCCAATTGGACTTGCTCAATTCGATCTTGTCGCCGAGGCCCGGCGTCTCGTTATGGCTGACGACCCTGACACCCAGCAGGGTACCGGCGCGATCCACGCCGATGGCGATCACCATGGCGGTATTGCCATAACCGGGTGCCTTGACCCGATAGCACACCGCTTGCACCTGGCCACTCCGGCGCGCTCGATAAGCCATCACCGGCTGGTCGCCGTCATCGTTGACGGTTACCGTATCGCGCACCAGGTCATTATCGAAATATTGCGGAGGAATAACTTGTTGTAGAGTGACTTTCAAATCCTCCAACTGACGTTGGGCGATGTCGGTGCGGGTCAAATGATCGGCCACGCCGATGGCGGCACTGGTCAATAGCGCCACGCCACCGAGTAATGCGATGTGATAGCTCAGCCGTTGCCGATACTCCGGCTTCAGGAACCACAGGTTCATTCGGCTTCTCCCGATCCGATAGGCGGACGTTTGGCGCGTTCGGGCACCGGCCGCGACTGGCCGCGCCAAGTGCGCCCGTAGATGCGCGGGCGAACGTAATGGTCGATCAACGGCGTCGCCGCATTCATCAACACCACGGCGAACGCCACGCCCTCGGGATAGCCGCCCCAAGTGCGGATGATGTACACCAATGCGCCACAGCCAGCGCCGAAGATCAGTTGCCCCATTTTGGTAGTCGGCGAGGTCACCGGATCGGTGGCGAAAAAGAACGCGCCCAACATCAGACCACCCGACAGTAAATGCACCATCGGGCCGGCGAACCGTTCGGGATTCAGCCAATGCAGGCCGCTGGATAGCACCAATACCGCCGTCAACATGGCGACCGGAACGTGCCAGGTCATAACTCGCCGGTACAACAGCCAGAGTCCTCCCAGCAAAGCCAGCAAATCGGAGGTTTCACCCAGGCTGCCACCGGTCCAACCCAGCGCGGCGGTTCCAGACTGATAATGACCGGGCAGGATTTGGCTGAGCGTATGGGACATGCCCAATTCGGTGCGGATGCGCCCCAGGATGGTGGCACCGCTCACCGCATCGATATCGGGGATACCGCCAAACGTGATCGCCAACCCCTCCAGAAAACCGGGCGCGTGACTGGAAAACAGCGGGCGCGGTTCCAACCAGAGCGTCATTTCGACCGGAAACGACACCAACAGCGCCACCCGTGCCAGCATCGCCGGATTGAAAATGTTTTGGCCGATCCCGCCGAACACCTGCTTGCCGACCACGATGGCGAAAAAACCGCCGACCACGCCGATCCACCACGGCGCCCAAGGCGGCAGCGACAAGGCCAACAAAACTCCGGTCAACAAAGCAGAGCCGTCCAGCAAAAACGACCGCACCGGATGCCCGGCCAGTCGCAGACAAACCGCCTCGCACAACAAGCACGCCAGGATCGTGATCACGAACAAGTTCAGCGCCGGCCAACCGAATAAAACGATGCCGTACAGCGTCGCCGG
>DEHU01000279.1:12985-13105 GCA_002352125.1 Competibacteraceae bacterium UBA2792
TGCACCAGCGGAATATGCGAGGGGCAGGCGAAGGCGCAAGAGCCGCAACTGATGCAATCGACCAACCCGAATGCCTCCGCGCCTTCCAGATCGTCGTGGCGGGCGCGTTTGGACATTTCC
>DEHU01000072.1 GCA_002352125.1 Competibacteraceae bacterium UBA2792
GCGGTGGCGGCTTACATTTTCGCCCTGGTTCCCGAATTCCTGATGCGCTTTATCGTCTGGATTCTGGTGAACATCGGTTATCGGTTGAAGGCAAGGGGTCTAGAAAACATTCCCGACGAGGGACCGGCGGTGGTAGTGTGCAATCACGTCAGCTTCATGGACGCCTTGGTGGTGATCGGTTGTTGCCGGCGACCGATTCGCTTCGTGATGGATCATCAGATTTTCAAGATTCCGGTGTTGAATTTCGTATTCCGCACGGCGGGCGCCGTTCCCATCGCCCCGGCACGAGAGAATCCGAAAATTCTGGAGCGGGCTTACGATCGGGTTGCCCGCTATCTGGAAGAGGGCGAAGTGGTGGGTATTTTTCCGGAAGGAAAGCTGACCGGAGATGGCGAAATCGGTCCGTTCAAGGCTGGTATCGAGCAGATCGTCCAGCGCACGCCCGTGCCGGTGGTGCCGATGGCGCTGCGAGGGTTGTGGGGCAGCTTCTTCAGTCGCCGCCACGGCAAGGCGATGAGCCGCTTTCCGCGCCGGTTCTGGTCGCGGATCGAGCTGGTGGCCGGCGAGCCGGTGCCGCCGGAACGGGCGATTTCGGCGGCCTTGCGCGAGCGGGTCGTGACCTTGCGGGGCGATTGGCGGTAGGCGGGGAGAGACGTTGTTATGCGATGCGGTGATCTGAATGGCGGTCTCGGTGTGCGGCGGCGTTCGGGTTCGATTGGCCCGAAACGGCAGACGGGTAGAATACCCATGTGGCTGTTGATCGGATTGGGAATTTTGGGTGGAGTGGTGTTGTATTGGTACACCACGCCGCAGGATACGCCTTCTTGGGCACGGGAATGGCTGCCCAATTTGCCCGAATACAAAGGGCCGCTTTATCGTTGGCGCGACGATAAAGGCCGCGAACATATTACGGACAAACCGCCTAGGAGTCGGCCCTACGAACAAATAACCTACCGAAGCGACGCGAACGTGGTGCCGGCCCAAAGCGAGCGGTCAAACCAATAACCGCACGGAAACCGAGAGCCGCGTTGCGGGGGCGGCGGCTTGCAAGATCGTTGGAGAAAACCCCGAACGAAAAAACCGCCCCGATCAGTTGGGGCGGTCATCGAGAACGGTTACAACCGAACTGGTTTAGGGCACAGCTTTCTTGGGTGCAGCGGTTTGTTCGGCCAGCTTGTTCAGCTCTTCGACGGTCATCTTGTCGTCGTAAATTCCGGCGCCGACCTGGATATCCGGTTTGAAGGAAACCTCGGCGCTGTGGACGTAAGAAATCTTGCGGGAGGCTTTGGCTTCGCCCGGTTTTGGCCACCAGTATTCGACCCAGCCGCCGTTTTTGTTGGCGCCGACCTTGCACATATCCTGGAACAGCAGGTGATCCTTGTCATCCTTCATCTGCAGGATCGGTTTTCCCACCATGTCGGGCCGCAGCGGATGCGCGATCATCACGTTATCGCGGCAGCTGTAGACGAACACGTAGCTGTCCTTCCACACCCAGCGGGCGTCTTTGTTGTTGTTGAAGTCCGAAAAACCGGCCAAACCTTTGTCGTTCAGATATTGAACAGCCTCGTGAACTTTGGTGACCACCTCGTCGGGCGTAGCAGCGTTCGGGTCGGTAGCCAGAGTGATGGCGGGCGCAACGCCCAAAGCCAGAGTCAGGCTGGCTAGAGCAAGCGTTGTTTTTCGCATCGTCGATATCCTCCTAAGTTATTTGATGGTAAGAGTTGGATAGCCAGACCGCTCAGGAAATCCAAGGCTTGCCCGCCGGCAAGATCTCTTTGCCATAAATTTCGTTCAGAATGATGCGCGCCATCATATACCAAGCCATCGAGGCGCAAAACATCAGTTCATAGCCGGCCACCANNTCCTCGGTGCCGGCCTTGAACAGGTCGTATTTGTTACCGAGCAACATGAAGCATAAGGCGATCCAGAATGCACCGTAGGACGTGAAGGCGCAGTAGCCGAAATTGTTACCGGTTTTCATTTCTTGCAGGCCAGCAATCAGCTGTGCCGTGCCGCCGAACATCAAGCCCAGCCAAACCACCGGGCCGANNTTTTTGTTCTGCCATACGTTTAACCTCTTTAACCTCTCCCGTTAGATTGTTGGGCTGCGGTCCGCGTTTTTCGGATTCGGATATCGGAGAGATAGGCGGTACCTCGAACAGCCCGAACCCACTATAGAAGAAATTTTCCGATTGTGAAGGAGAAGGCGGTTCCGATTTGGACGCAATCGATCAATTACCCTCGCGCCGCGCCGCCCGCTTGCGTTCGTGTTCCAGCAACAACTTCTTCCGCAAGCGGATGGATTTCGGAGTGACTTCGACCAGTTCGTCGTCGTCGATGAACTCCAATGCCTGTTCCAAGCTCATGCGTACCGGCGGGGTCAGCAGAATATTCTCGTCGGAGCCGGCAGCGCGGATGTTGGTGAGCTGCTTGGCCTTGAGCGGATTGACCACCAGATCGTTGTCGCGGGAGTGGATGCCGACGATCATCCCTTCGTAGACTTCGTCGCCAGGTCCGACCATTAGCCGGCCGCGCTCTTGAAGATTGAACAGGGCGTAGGCCAGCGCCTTGCCGGTCGAGTTGGCGATCAGCACGCCGTTGGTCCGGGCGCCGATGGCGCCTTTTTTAGCCGGCCCGTAACGGTCGAAGACGTGGTAGAGCAAGCCGGTGCCGGAGGTGGTGGTCAGGAACTCGGTCTGAAAACCGATCAGCCCGCGTGCCGGAATCAGGTAATCCAGCCGGACCCGGCCTTTGCCGTCGGGTTGCATGTCCAACAGCTCGCCGCGCCGGTCGCCGAGCTTTTCCATCACCGCGCCCTGGTGCTGTTCCTCGACATCGACGGTCAACTGCTCGTAAGGTTCGCAGGGTTCGCCATCGATTTCGCGCACGATCACTTCCGGGCGCGACACCGCCAGTTCGTAACCTTCGCGGCGCATGTTTTCGATCAGGATCGACAGGTGCAGTTCACCCCGGCCGGACACTTTGAATTTGTCCGGGTCGTCGGTGTCTTCGATCCGCAGCGCCACGTTGTGGATCAGCTCCCGGTACAGGCGCTCGCGCACCTGGCGGCTGGTGACGTATTTGCCCTCGCGGCCCGCGAACGGCGAAGTGTTGACCTGAAACGTCATGTTCATGGTCGGCTCGTCCACCTTGAGCGGCGGCAACGGTTCGACGGCGTTGGGGTCGCAGATCACGTCGGAAATGCCCAGTCCGTCGATGCCGGTGAAAGCGATGATGTCGCCGGCGGAGGCTTCGGGGAATTCGATTCGCTCTAAACCCTGAAAACCCAGGATTTGCAG
>DEHU01000272.1 GCA_002352125.1 Competibacteraceae bacterium UBA2792
TACCGCCAGTTGCCGTTTCTGGTGGGCGCCAAGAACCAGCCCGGCCGGCTTCAAGGTTCCTGGACTTTATTGGCGGAGCAATCGGTCGAGATCGAGCATCGCGAGCGGCACGACGACGGCGAATGGATCGCCAACGGCTGGGTGCGCGGGGAAAGCGGCTATTACCGGGTCGCGCTGCGGGTGGATGCGCAGGGCTATTTGCGGGAGGGTCGCTGCACCTGCCCCTGGATCGAGCGGCACGAACTGCGGCGCGGTCCATGCAAACACCTGTTGGCGCTGCGCTTCGCGGCGGAGCAAATGCCGTGAGCGACGAGCTGTTTCAAGCGCTGCTGCGCGAACTGTTCGAGGGGGATGACGACCGGCTGTGCGAGATGCTGCGACCATTGACCGCCGGGCAGCGCAAGGCGCTATTCGAGCAATTCGGCGAATTGCTCAAAGTGTTAAATCGGGCCTGCCGTTACGAGCCGGCAGCGCGCCCAACCAAACTTGCCGGCCTGTATCGGGCCATCCGCGAAGATCCAGTCGAATTTCTGCGGGATCGGGCGACATCGCTGGCCGCGCCGGGTGCGCTCAACAATCCGCAAGCGTTGCAAGGAGGTTTGTTGCAGCAGCGTGCTTACGGCGCTTTGATGGCGTTCTATAGCCGCCTGAATCTGTTGCTGGCGGGACTGGCGGGCAAAGGCGGCGTGACCGGTGCTTTCAAGACCAGTTCCCGGCAGCCGGTGCGGACGCAGAAGTTCGTCCTGTACGCGGGGCGGGTTTTGTTGGACCGGCCGGAGCCCTGGATCGGCGAAGCTCTGGCGCGAGCGTTCGAGCATTTACAGAATCGGGCGCGTTTTACCGGCGGCGATCAGGGCGTGGCGCGGTTGATGTTGGAAGCGCGCCAGCAACGTCCCGAATGGGCGGACATGCTTGCACCCTATATCGGCATGGCGATGCGCCGCGACGGTTTTTTCAGCCACGCGTTGGAAGGCTTCGATTCCGCCATGATCCTGGCCGGGCTGGATTACGATCCGCCCGCTCAGGAGGTTTTTTTCGAGCCGTTGCTGAATCCAAGGGTGGTCGATACGCTGATCCGCCGGCTCGCCGAGGGCAGCCTGCCGCGCGCCGGTCTGCTGGCGCTGATCGTGCGCAAGCTGCAAAGCCCCCTGCGGCCCGGTATCGCCAAGTGCTGGATCGGCTTGTTCGACCGCCTGGCGCCGACCGGCGCCGAAATCCGGGTTCATGCCGGGGAATGGATGACTTTGCTCAACGCGCCGGCACCGGCGGCCAGCAAGCTGGCGTTCGGTATCGTGGAACAGCATTTTCTAGAAGAAGCCGACCGGACGGAACTGGCCGGAGCGTTGGGTTATGCGTTGCAAAGCCCGGTGCAAGCTCTCGCCAAATCGGCACTGCGCCTGCTCAAGAAGCAGGTCAAGGCCAAGCCCGAACTGCTCGAATCCGTTCTAAACGCGGTCGTGAATGGCCTGAGCAGCCCTCACGCCGCGCTACGCGCCGGTCTGCTGCGCTGGCTCGGGTCGTTCCAGCCCCAGCATTTCGACGAAGAGACGTTGCGGCTATTGCAGGAGACGGTGACCATGCTGCCTCCGGCCGAACTGGCCCCCATCGCTCACTTGCTCGCCGAACGCCCCGCGACTTCGCCGGACGGTATGGAGGCAGAAAATCCGGATCGGCATCCCGACCTGTTGGCGGCGGTGGCGGTGCTGCGGCACCGGGCGGAAGCCGATCCTGCCGATACGCTATCGCGCCGCCGGCTGGCGTTTCTGGAGCATTACCTCGCGACCGGCCAGTGCGGCGAGCTGGCCGCGACCGTTCCCGATCATTCGTCCGCGCTATCGCCTCCCGGTTTCGCGTTGCACGAAACGGCGGAAGCCTTGGCGCTCGACATCGCGCGGACTCGGGACCGCATTTTTACCCAGGCCGACTACGACCGCATTCTCGCCAGTGCTCTGCGTTTTGCCAAGCAAGCCCGCACCGAACGGGTGAACGCTATCCTTGCGCCAGTGTTGGAGAAATTGGGCGAGTGGCAGCAAAAATCGCTGGAGGGGTCCGCGTGGTGGGGCCGGGGCGGGGAACTGCCGGCGCTGTTTTTGGCGCGGACTTGGCGCGGGGAGGCGTTGCCGGATTTTCCCAAGAACAGCCGGGGCGGGCAGTTGCTCGACAGCCAGCTCAAGCCAGCCCAGCGGCGGCGGTTGCGATACGTATCGACCTTGATCGCCGCCGGCCAGGGAACCCTGCTATCCGTTCCGACCCATGCGGCGGGTTGGTTGGCGCCAGCGGTGTTCGCCGGCCGCTTTAGTGCGCTCCCGCCGCATTTGCTCGATGCCGACGAACTCGGCGCGGCGCTGTATCGCCTGCCGATGTTACCCGAACGGCGAGCCGATGCCTGGAACCGGTTGGCGCCGGTTATCGCCCAACTCGATGCGCCGTTTGCCGATGCGCTGATTCTGGCCTTGGCACCCGCCGCCGGAGCGGAAGCCGCGCTCGAACGGTGGTTGCGCTGCTTCGAGAAACGGCCGCCGACCGAGCCGCTGTGCCACGCCCCGTCCAGCGGTTTCGCGGGTGGCGGCCTGGTGGATGCCGTCCGCGTCAAAGTCTTCCATCATGATCCCAACGCCGCCGAGAACGTCGCGTTCCGGCTGTTCGGCGCCGCGTTGCGCTGCCGGTTCGGCTTGGACGATGCAGGCATCGCCGGCCGCGCGCCCCGATTGTTGGAGCGGTTGTCTTCGGCGCGCGGCTGGTTCAACAGGATGTTTCACGAGTCTCAACTGAAATCCGCCCTGTTGACGGAGTTGTTGTTCGCGCCCCAGCTTGTGACCGATGCGCTGGTCGAGCAACTGCATGCCAATTTTCCGTCCTATCTAGGCCAGGATACATCCCATCCGGTCCTGTGGCCGTATCTGCTGACCGATACCCGCTATTTCGCGATGCCCAATCTGATCGCGGATCAGGCTTTCCGGTTTCCGCCGCTGGCACAACGCCTGTTCGAAGCTGGACTGTATCGCCAAGGCCGCAAGGAAGATTTCTACCGCGACGTGACGTTGGGCTTGGTGATGCAAGGCAAGTCGCCGCAAGTGGATATCCGCCCGCATCTGGATCGGATGACGCGCGGCTTGTCGGCGGCGCAAACCCCGCAGCGGGAAGGGTGCGTCGATGTGCTGGCACAAGGACTGCGCGATGGCCGCGTGACCCCTTCGGATCTGGCCGGTGCACTGGCCGGCCGAATCGGGAGTACGGAGCAGGGCTTTGCGCAATTGGATCAGGCGTTGGCGTCGCTGTGCGCGACTGGCGAAGCGGGACGGGTGGCGGTGTGGCGGGCGTTGGAGCAAGTTATCGGCGACGGCGTGGCGGCATTTTCGCCTCGCAAGCTGTCGCTGGTGCTGGACCGGTTGACCGGCATCGTGGACGAAATGCGCCAAGGCGTACACGATTCGGTGGCTCGGCGCGAGCTGGAACAACTGGCGGCGGCCAAGAAAAAATCCGTCGCCCGTGACAAGGCGAGCGCCTTGGTTGCCCGATCCGGCGGGGCCGGTCAGCCACCGCCACAAATCCTGGCCGTGGCGGCGCTGGCGGCGGAATGAACCGGATCGCCATGTTTCGCTTGAGCCGTCATGTGCGCTGGCGATCCGTGTTCGACAGCCTGGCGTTCCTCGCCGTGCTGGCCGGGCTGGGCTGGGTCATCGTCGAAGGCGCCGGGACACTGCATTACAACTGGCAGTGGTACCGGGTGCCGCAGTACCTCTACCGGTTCGAGAACGGCGCGTTTTATCCTGGGCCGTTGCTGCGTGGCTTGGGGGTGACGCTGGAACTGACCGGCTGGAGTTTGTTGCTGACGCTGGCGTTCGGGCTGACGGCAGCCTTGTTACAGCGTTCGACTTCGTGGGCCGGGCATGCAGTGGCGCGGGTCTACGTGGAAATCGTCCGCAATACTCCGATGCTGGTGCAGCTTTATCTGGTCTATTTCGTCCTCGCACCGGTCTTGGAGATAGACCGGCTCGCGGCGGCGGTGCTGGCGCTGGCGATTTTCGAAGGCGCGTTCGCGGCGGAAATCTTCCGTGCCGGCATCGAGGCGATTCCGCGCGGCCAGTGGGAAGCGGCCGATGCGCTCGGCCTGTCACGGTATGCCGTGTACCGTCGCATCATCCTGCCGCAAGCCATTCGTTTGGTCTTGCCGCCATTGACCGGTCTGGCAGTGTCCTTGATCAAACATTCGGCGCTGGTCAGCGTGATCGCGGTCGCCGATCTGACCACCGAAGGCCGCAACCTGATCGCCGATACCTTCATGACCTTCGAGCTTTGGTTTACGGTGGCAGCGCTCTATCTGGCGCTGACCACCAGCCTGTCGTTACTGGTCGGCTGGCTGGAACGTCGCTTGCCGGCGCGCGGCGGAGAGCGCAGTTAACCGATGCGTCCCCTCGCGAATAAAACCGTCGAACGTTAACCTCGACCAACCGATGGATATCGTCTCGCTGGGGATAGATATTTCGGCAATTTTGCGAAGTTATGGTGCTATCGGTGGAAAATAAGCCGTTAATAGTGCAAAAAATCAGACGCGTTGAATTATTTATAATCAATGACTTGATTTGAAATCATCTTGTTGAACGCGCGAAATTTGCTATATTGCACCGGCTTAATCCGCCGGCAGCCGGATTTTGATCTGGAATGGGGCGGGCGATCCCGGCAAAACAACAATGCAGAACGATTGGAGATAGCGATCCATGAGCCAAAACAATAAACGGATATCGCACTATCTTTTTTGGGGGTTGGTGTTAATGGTGGCACCTGCGATCTCTTGGGCGCAGGGAACTGCCGGTCCGAATCAGGGCAACACGGCTTGGGTGCTGACCTCCACGGCACTGGTGCTGTTCATGACTCTGCCGGGCCTGTCGTTGTTTTACGGTGGGCTGGTGCGGTCCAAGAACGTGTTGTCCGTCCTGATGCAATGTTTTGCCATCACCTGCCTCGTATCCATGTTGTGGTTCGTTTACGTCTACAGTCTCGCTTTCGGGACCGGCAACGACTGGATCGGAGGGTTGGGCAAGGTTTTCATGGCCGGCGTGGAGGAAGAATCCTTGACCGGCGACATTCCGGAAACCGCGTTTTCCATGTTTCAGCTCACTTTCGCCATCATTACCCCGGCGCTGGTGGTCGGCGCTTTCGCCGAGCGGATGAAGTTTTCCGCCATGCTGCTGTTTAGCGCCCTGTGGCTGACGCTGGTGTACGCGCCGGTGGCGCATTGGGTGTGGGGCGGGGGCTGGCTGGGCAAAATGGGCGCGCTGGATTTCGCGGGCGGGATCGTGGTGCACATCACCGCCGGAGTGGCCGCGCTGGTTTGCGCCCTGGTCATGGGTCCGCGCCACGGTTTTCCGACCACCGCCATGCTGCCCCACAACATGACCATCGTGGTGACCGGAGCCGGCATGCTGTGGGTGGGCTGGTTCGGTTTCAACGCCGGCAGCGCGTTAGCGGCCAACGGCAACGCCGGCATGGCGATGATGGCGACGCACTTGTCCGCCGCCGCCGGCTCGCTGGCGTGGATGATCGCGGAGTGGCTGAAGTTCGGCAAACCGAGCGTGCTGGGCATCGTGACCGGGATGGTCGCCGGTCTTGGCACCATCACGCCGGCCTCGGGTTACGTGGGACCGGCCGGCGCCGTGGTCATCGGCACGGTCGCGGGTTTCACCTGCTTTAGCGCCACCCAGTACCTCAAGCGGGTGCTGAAGGTGGATGACTCGCTGGACGTGTTTCCGGTGCATGGCGTGGGCGGCATGCTGGGGACGCTGGCCGCTGGCGTATTCGCTTCTCCCGCGCTCGGCCTGTTCAAAGGTCAAGGTTTTGGGACCGGCATCAGCAGCATGGGGCAGCAGTTGGGCGTGCAGTTCGTGGCGGTGATCGTGACGGTGGTTTACACGGCGGTTTTGACTTTTGTCACGCTCAAACTGGTGGAAAAACTGGTCGGTCTGCGGGTGGGCCGCGAGGACGAGATCGGCGGCTTGGACATCGCTCTGCACGACGAGCGAGGGTACGATCTGTAGTAAGGATTCGCCTCTCGCCCGCTCGTGGCGAGAGGCGCCATTGTTTTACTTTCGCGTCAGCGCCGCTCGCATCCGCTCCAGCCCTTCCGCGAGCGTGGTGCGCGAACAACCGAAATTCAACCGCACGAAACCCTCCCCACCCGGTCCGAAAGCCGCGCCATCGTTCAGCGCCACGTTGGCGTTTTGGAGGAAAAACTCGTGCGGGTTGCCAAAGATGCCCGCTTCCCGGCAATCGAGCCAGGTCAGATAAGTCGCTTCCGGCGCGGTAGCGCGAACGCCGGGCAAATGGCGGGCGATGTAGTCCGTAGCCAAATCGCGATTGGCGGCCAGATAGACCAGCAGTGCTCGCAGCCAGTCGCCGCCGTGTCGATATGCGGCCAGCGCAGCGGTCAAGCTAAGAATATTGGCATCCGGCACGATGCCGCGCATGGCATGCTTGAACTGCCGCCGCAGTTCGGGATTCTGGATGATGGCAAAGCTGGCGCCCAGTCCAGCGATATTGAAAGTCTTGCTCGGTGCCATCAGCGTGATGCAACGCCGGGCGATTTCCGGTGACAGGGTCGCGAGCGGAACGTGCTGCCGGCCGTCGAGCAGCAAATCGCAGTGAATTTCGTCCGAGCAGATCGCCAGATCGTAGCGTTCGCAGATTGCCGCCAGCCGGATCAGCTCCGTCGTGTCGAACGCCCGCCCGACCGGGTTGTGCGGATGGCANNAACGCATCGTCGTCGATGGTGTAGTAAAGCCGCCCGTCGCGAATTTCGGCAGTCAGTTCGGCGGCGAGCAGGCGCCGGTCCTGATTCGCCGGTGCCGATAGAAAAGGTGGATACACCGGCGTCTGCACCAGCACCTCGTCGCCCGGTTCCCCGACCGCCCGGCACACCACGTTCAGGCCCGATACCAGTCCCGGCAGATACACGATCTGTTCCGGCGCGACCATCCAGCGGTAAAGCTCGGCCATTCGCGCGCAAATCGTCTCCGTCAGCTCGTCCGGCGGTGCCCCATAGCCGAATACCCCATGAGCGACTCGCTCGTGCAGTGCCGCCAGCACCGGTTCCGGCGAGACGAAATCCATGTCTGCCACCCACAGCGGCAGAGCCTCGCCGTAACGCTGCCATTTGAGGCTGTCGGT
>DEHU01000079.1 GCA_002352125.1 Competibacteraceae bacterium UBA2792
CGATCCGGCGCGCCGCGCCAGCGCCATCGTCAAGGCCACGGCGTTCTACGACGATCCCGGGAAGCTGTTGGAAGTTTCGATGGATCTGGGTGATCCGATGCCGGGTCTGAGCGTCGCTAGCATGCCCGACGAGGACCGGCTGGCGGGGCGCGGCTGGTGATGCAGGCCGGATCCGGCGCGCTTGGCGTTCTGGACTTGCAGGGCGGGGTACAGGAGCATCTCGATCATTTGCGGCGGGCCGGCGTGGCCGCGCGGACCGTCAAGCGCGCCGCCGAACTGAAGGGTTTGGCGGGACTGATTATCCCCGGCGGCGAGAGCACCTGCCTGTCGCGGCTGTTGAACCTCTTTGGCCTGGACGACGCGATCAAGCGGGCTTACGGCGATGGTTTGAAGTTATGGGGCACCTGCGCGGGGGCTATTTTGCTGGCCAAGGAAAACGTCGGCGAAACACCGTTTCTCGGCTTGATCGACATCGCGGTCAATCGCAACGCCTTCGGTAGCCAGTTGGACAGCTTCAATCGCGAAGTCGTGGTGCCAGCGGTGGCGCACGAGCCGATTCCGCTGACTTTCATCCGTGCGCCCAAGATCGTGCAGGCCGGCGACGGCGTGCGCGTGTTGCTGCAACTGGACGACTATATCGCGGCAGCGGAAGACGACCAGATTTTGGTTACCGTATTTCATCCGGAACTGACGCCCAGTTTGGCGTTCCACCGCTATTTCGCCCGCAAGTGCGGNNCACGCCCGCCTGACCGCCCGCCGCAAAGCCGGCTACGAGCGCAAGCAGGCACGCGCCACCTACGAAAAGGGCTTGCTGATCGTTTTCACCGGTCCCGGCAAGGGCAAAACTACCGCCGCCTTCGGCATGGCGCTGCGGGCGATCGGGCACGGCATGCGGGTCGGCGTGGTGCAGTTCATCAAGGGCGGGCAGGATAGCGCCGAACGGACGGTGCTGCGCCGCTTCGACAACGTCGATTTTCGAACCATCGGCGACGGGTTCACTTGGCTGACCCAGAATCGAGAGCAGGACATCGCCACCGCCGAGCGCGCCTGGGCCGAAGCGGAACGGATGATCGGCGATTCCGATTACGATCTAGTGATTCTAGACGAACTCAACCCGGTGCTGAAATACGGCTATCTCGATCTTGAACGGATTCTCGAAACGCTCGGCAAACGCCGCCTGCAACTCCACGTCGTCGCCACCGGACGCCATGCTCCACCGGCGCTGGTGGGTCTGGCCGATCTGGTCAGCGACGTTCGCAGCGTGAAACATCCCTACCGGGAACAGGGCGTGAAGGCGCAAAAGGGGATCGAGTTTTAATTCAAGTCGTCAAATGGAGCAGCCGGACGATCAGCGGCACCAGAAGCGTGGTCAACAGCGCGTTCAAACCGATGGCTAGCCCGGAAAAAGCACCCGCCAGCGTGCTGATTTGAAACGCCCGCGCCGTGCCGATGCCATGTGCCGCTACGCCAATGGCGAAACCTTTGACGGCATCGTCCCGAATCCGCAGCCATTCCAGCAGCGCCGGTGCGGCGACGGCGCCGACGACCCCGGTCAGAATCACCATGACCGCCGTCAGCGAGGGCAGGCCGCCGATCTTTTCGGCGATCCCCATCGCCACCGGCGTGGTCACCGACTTGGGCGCCAAAGACAGCAGAGTATGCGGCGATCCGCCTAGCAACCAAGCGATGCCGATAGCCGAAAGGATGGCGGTCAACGAACCCGATACCAAGCCAACGACGATAGGCAAAAGCAGCCGCCGCACCCGCTCCCAGTGGATGTAAAGCGGTATCGCCAGCGCCACGGTCGCCGGACCGAGTAGAAAATGGATAAATTGCGCGCCAGAAAAATAGGTGCTGTAGGAGGTACCGGTGAGCAGCAAGAGCAGGACTAGCAAGGTGATCGCCAGCGCCACCGGGTTGAACAGCGCCCGCCCGCCGCTCCGCTGGAACAGCCATTGTCCGGCCAGATAGACCCCCAAGGTAACGGTTAGCCACAGCAAGGGCGAACTGGCCAGATACACCCAAATACCGCCGAGGATTCTATCCATCTTGCCGATTCCCATCGCGATGACGGACGAAAGCCCGCATCACCAAAGCGGTGACGGCGACCGTGATCAACGTGCTGACCACCAGCGCGACCGCCAAGGCCAGCCATTCTTCTCTCAGCAGCTCCCCGTATTGGATGACGCCGACGCCTGCGGGGATGAACAGCAGCGACAAATGCGACAGCAGGGTTTGCGCGGTGGTGCGCAGGGCGTCGGGTAGCTCCTCGCGCCACAGGAGCCCAAGAAACAACAACACCATACCGATCACCGGCCCTGGAGCCGGTATGCCGGTCAACTGAACCAGCACCTCGCCGATCAATTGGAACGCCAACAGTACCGCCAGCGCGCCGATCATGTTGTTGGCACCATTCGAGCTTGGAAAGTCGGCGACATCGCGATTAAGGCCGGATTTCGATTGGCGTGCCGTTTGGGATGGCATGCCAGAGTTCTTCGATTTCGGTGTTGGTCACCGCGATGCAACCCGCCGTCCAGTCCCGCAGCAGATGGAGCCGGCCGAGCGAGTCCATTCCCTTGGGGAGACCGTGAATCATGATATCTCCGCCGGCCGAGCGCTGTTGTTTGGTGGCGTAAGCAGTATCGCCGGGGCCGGGATAGGAAATATGCAAGGCGCGGTAATAGTCGCTGTTCTTCTTGCGAGAATCGATCCTGTAACGGCCTTCCGGGGTCTTGTTGTCGCCTTGAAATCGCTTGGGACCTTCCGGTTGCCGGCCCAGAGCGATATCGTAGGATTTGAGCGGCTTGCTATTGCGAAACAGGGTCAAGCGACGGGCTTTCTTCTCCACCAGTATCCAGTCGGCGACGCCGACGGGTGGAAGAGAATGATCGGGCAGTTTGGGAGGACGAGGTTTAGTTTCCAACGTGGCAACCCGGTCGGGAGGCGTTTTGGCCGGCGGTGGTTGATCCGGCGGTTGAGGAGATTGTGGAACGGTTGTCGCCGATGGCGCGCGTTCGGCGGGAGTTGGCGGAGTAGGGCTGGTTGGAGCGGTTGCAATGGCGGGCGGGGTCGACGGCGGACGAAGATAGCGGTAGATCAGGATACCACCGTTGATGGCCGTTAAAGTCAGCGTGATGAGTAGAACGGTCCGAAGTTTCATGGCCGATTAGGCAATCGATCAGGAAAAGCGTGGCGGAGTTTGGATCGGGATATTATCCAAAAGTCGGGCTGCTCGTCATTCGGTTGTGCGTGTGGCGAAAACCAGCCGTTCCAGCCCGATGCAGGCCACCGCGTGCGCGTGTAGCTTGAGGGGGCCGCCGTTCGCTTTTGGAGTCCGGCGATACTGGGTTAGTTGCCTTTCCGCTTCCCGCAGAGCGTCTGCCACCGCTGGCAGCGCGCGCAATTCGTCTCGCGTCTTCGTCGCCAGTTCAGCGCTGGTCAATCCGGCTGCCTTGAGACCGACCGCCTTGAATTCCAGCAGGTGATCGAGCAAGGCGTATTGGCGCATATCGGGCCGCACCCGCAGCAGCAGGTCGCCGTAGCCCCGCCCCAGCGCCGGTTCCGAGTCCATGAGGTAGAACGTGTCGTTGAACAGCGTTACCAGAAAGGCGGTTTTGACCACCAACTCGTTGCTCCAGCGCAAATCCCGGTTGTCGAACACCTTGAAGTAACGCTGTTCGAGAAAATCGCACAACGGGCCGAGGTCGCCGGTGGCGTAAAACTGCTCGACCACCCGCTGCCGCTGTTCCTGGTCGCTGTAGTCCGGCAGTACCTGCTCTTGCAGCCGCTCGACGTAGAGCTTGCGGATCACCTGATTGGGGATGACCAGTTGCAGCTTGCCCAAGGCGTCTCGTCTGGCTAGGGTGAGTACGCCGAAGTAGTAGAGCAAGGAAGCGAGAAAAGCGGGATCGCGCGGCGCGGTCAGCATGTCCCGCACCCCGAAGCGGTTGACCAGTTGGGCGATGGCGAGCGGCTCGGTGGGGTTCAGCGCCTGGTTGACCAGCGTCTCGCCATGCGGCAGCCGGGCCACGTACTGGATCCGGTTCCGGTCCATCGCCAAATTGTCGTCGAGCATTTGGTGCGGGTAGCGGCCGTAGCGGCCGAAGTAGTCCAGGAAATACAGCGCCAAGGTTGGGTTGTAGAGCAGCGGGTTATCCCCTTCGCCAAACCGGTAGCCGTTATAGAAGCGCCGGATAAGGTCAAGAATCTCCGGCGCTCGTTCGTCGGGTAGCGACCGCGCCGCCAGCACCTTCGCCAGCGCTTCGGCCAATTCTCCGGCGGTGAAGCCGCACAGATCGCAATACTCGTCGAGGTGGGTGATGTCCTTGGCGACGTTGTAGCCGCTGGTGATGTCGCTGAGCACCACCGGCGATACGCCGGTCAGGAACACCCGGTCGATGCCGCCGCCGCTGGCTCCGCTCTTGACCACCTTGAATAGGGTCTTGATGATCCCTTCGCCTTCCACCAGCTCTTCGTAACGACCCGCGCTGCGCAGCGGGCCGATCATCACCTCGTTGGCGAAGTTGTCATATTCGTCCACCAGCAGATAGAGCTTGTGAGGCGTTCGGGACACCGCGCTCAGCAGCGATTGCAGGGAAGCCAAGCCATCGTCCGGGTTGACCTCAACCCGTCCGTCCAGCCAGTCGCTGTAGCGGGCGATGGCGTCCTTGATGCGGACGTTGACGTGATTGAACAGGGAGCGCCGGATCGCGTTCGAATCCCCGCCGGGATCGACCGCCGAAAAATCCCAGCGCATGACGAAGTAGCGATTGTGCAGCGGGGTGGGATTTTGGCCGATCTTCAGTCCGCCGAACAGCCGCTCGAAATCGTCCACCCGCGCCAGGTCGTAGTAGTTTTCCAGCGTGGACAGCCACAGGCTTTTGCCGAACCGGCGCGGACGCAGGAACAACAGTTGCTTGCCCGCCTCCTCAATCAGCGGAATCCGGTCGGTGCGGTCGATGTAGAAATAGCCTTCGCCGATCATCGCGGCAAAGTCGGCGATGCCGTAGGGAAAACGCTGCACGGGATTTTCCTTTATCCAGCCACCAGTTTGAATCAATGATAACGCAATCCTCGGTCAGCGGTGTTCATGGAGGGTAAGGTAGGGTTTCCAGCAAGCGCAAATCCAGATGCGCTTCAATCGCATCCGCCAGCCGGTTGATGCCCTCCTCGCGCAATTGCCGGTAATCGGGCGTTTCCCGCACTGCCAGACCGGCCCAACGCAGCAGCGCGTCGCGGGCTGGGGCGGCGTCGAACAGCCCGTGCAGATACGTGCCGAGGGTTTGCCCATCGTCCGATAGCACCCCGTCCGGACGGCCATCCGACAGCCGGGCGGCGGGATGCGCCAGCGCCGGGCCGGTGCTGATGCCGGCATGAATTTCGTAGCCGGTTACGAAGGCGTCATCGAGCAGTAGCCGACCTTCGACCCGATGCAGTTGTTTTTCCGGCTCCAATGTGGTCTCGAAATCCAGAAAATCGAGTCCCGGACTGCTGCCCGGTTCGCCTTCCAAACCCGCCGGATCGTGGACCCAGCGCCCCAGCATCTGAAAGCCGCCGCAAATGCCGATGACTTTGCCGCCGTAGCGCAAATGGCGATGGATATCCTTGTCCCAGCCTTGTTCGCGGAGTCGGCGCAGATCGCCGCGTGTGCTTTTGCTGCCGGGCAGGATGACGAGATCGGCGGGTGGAATCGCGTCGCCCGGTCGCACCCAACACACCTCGATTTGCGGATGCAGCCGTAGGGGATCGAAATCGGTGTGATTGCTGATCCGCGCCAGCACGGGGACGGCGACCCGCAGCCGTTCCGCATCTTTAGCGATGCCGGGTTCGCGCGGCAGGGCGTCCTCGGCTTCGAGATGCAGCCCTTGCAGGTAGGGCAGCACGCCCAGTACCGGCTTGCCGGTTTCCTGGGTCAGCCAGTCCAGCCCCGGCGTCAACAGGCTGACATCGCCCCGGAAGCGATTGATGATGAGGCCGGTGATGCGCGCCCGTTCGCTGGTCGCCAGCAGGGCCAGCGTGCCGTACAGATGGGCGAACACGCCGCCCCGGTCAATGTCGCCGATCAGCCAGACCGGGCAATCCACCGCCTCGGCGAAGCCCAT
>DEHU01000090.1:0-7096 GCA_002352125.1 Competibacteraceae bacterium UBA2792
TGGGCCAGCGAGCGGCGTCTGGTGCTGGGCCAACGCCGCGTGGACAGCAAGTCCAACGAGATTGTTTCCGGGGGGCGGGGAAGGCGAATTGGTGGCGGGCGTCCGATCCATGAACCGTTTCGATCCGGTCTTGCAAGTCGAGGGAAAAGTTTTCCTCGTGTAAATCATTTTGAACCTTTGGCTAGTGACAGGGGAAGTAGGTAACAAGGGAACCGAGTATCGGCTCCCCCTCAAGTTTTTAACTCTATCCAAATTCACGAGGAGTCGAACGATGAACGGCAAATTGCGTATGCTGTTAGTTGCCTTGCCTTTGCTGGCAAGCGCCTATCAACCCGCCCACGCGACGGACGGCAAAACGCTCCCTGGTGCTGCCTGCCAACCACTGAGTAAGGATGCGTTGTTTTCCGTCAGCTCAACAGGAGTGCTGCTTAACACGAGTACTACTGCTTTCCTGACCGTTATCTGCCCGGTAGTGCGCGATACCATAGCGAATAACGGCATCAGTAGTGCTCAGGTTATGGCCATCGACAATAACATCGCCTCCAGCGTGAGCTGCACTCTGGATTCTCGCAGCACGAGCACCGGATTGGTCAGCAGCCGGACTGCAAACACCGTCGCTGGCACCAATCCGTCGCCGCAATCCTTATCTTACGCAGCCCTGTCCTCCAGCTCTGGCGGCTACTATATGTTCCGTTGCGCCATTCCCCCGCAGCAAGGATCAGGCTTTTCTGGAATCGCCATGTACAGGGTCGATGAAAACGACTAACCGTTGCTAGGTATGAGCGCCAAGGAAGGCGCTCGAAATCACGGTGGAGATAGCAAAAATGTCAGTCATGCGCGCACTTGGTTGGAGCATGGGATTGACCGGATTAGCCGGAGGGATTTTCTGGTTCGTGGAAGCCACGCCGCTAACGGCAGTCGGTTCCAAAGCAATAACAGAGTCTCCTCAAGCGCTCGGCGCGGCGCCAGGATTAGTCACCGCCGATGCCATGGCCCCTGCGTCTGAAAGCGACGTGGAAACTCGCTTGCAACGTCTGGAATCTCAAATGCAAGTTTTGATTGAACAATCAAAAATTCAGCAGCAGAACGCGAACCGTTCGCACGAAGAGCTAACGCGTTTGACTCGCGCCCTGGAACAGGCTCGGAAGAATGTGACAGATGTGGTTGAAGATGAAAGCCAGCAAGCGGAACCACTCTCTCCTGAAGCCGGGCGGATGGCGGAAGCGGCTCAGATCGCCTTGCTTGATCGTCAAGTAAGCGCCGAGCGGGCTGATCCGCGTTGGAGCGAGCGGGCCGCCAATCAAATCCGAGCCACCATCATGGATGGCGGTTTTACCGGATTGGCGTTAGAAAGTGTCACCTGCCAAGCAACTCTGTGTCGGCTTGAAGTGGAGCATCGCAATTCAATGGCGCTGGATCAGTTTATCGGCGAATTTTTTGCCAGGCTAAGCTGGGATACCAACAGCTACTCTCAAACCACGGTCCATGATGATGGTCGCGCTACCTTGGTGTTGTATATCGGCCGCGAAGGCTATGAGCTACCACAGCCCAATAGCTGATGGGCGTAACCAGTCGAGCGCGCCTCCGCTCAGGCGACCAGGCGGAGATGAGCGGATTTAGGTTTGAAGGAGATGTTGGCGTAGAGGCGCACCGTTTCGCTTTGGATGTAATGGTTCGTGAACGGCTCTCATTCGTCGTCGAGCGCCACGCAGCGGAGGTTCAACCGCTTACAAGTGTAGGTTTTTCCGTAAAGAGTAAGCGAGACATGAGGTTGCGGTAAAATAGCCGATAGGGGAATCGCCTGGCCAGCACGGCCATCGCGCCCATTGCATTCGCGCGCGCCGCGCCGTATACCCTCCTCATCCCGGTACAAGAGTTACGGCGATGCCAACCCGTCATCTGCAGTACCTGTTCGATCCGGCCTCGGTCGCGCTGATCGGCGCCAGCGAGCGGCCCGGTTCGCTGGGTGCGGCGCTGACTCGCAACGTGCTGGATGGCGGTTTCGGGGGCGAACTGTTTCTGGTCAACCGCCGGCATCGACGCGTTCGAGGCATGCTGGCCTATCCGCATCCGGCCGACCTACCGGGCGTGCCGGAACTGGTGATCGTCGCTACGCCGGCGCCGACCGTTCCCAAGCTGCTGGCCGAGCTGGGCCAGCGCGGGACGAAGGTTGCGGTGATCGCCACCCCTTCCGGCAGGCACGGCGCCGACGAGACCCGAGGCTTTCACCGCGCCCTGCGGGATGCGGCCCAACCGCACGGATTGCGGCTGCTGGGCCCGGACAGCCTCGGCATCGTCATGCCGCATCGTAGCCTCAACGCCTCGCTCGTCCATCTGCCACCCCGGCCCGGTCATCTGGCCCTGATCGCTCAATCGGGCGCGGTGTTGGCGCCGTTGATCGAATGGGCCACTGCCCAAGGTATCGGTTTCTCCCGCGTCGTCGCGCTGGGCGAGCGGGTCGATATCGATTTTGGCGATTTGTTGGATTGGCTGGCCCACGATCCGGATACCCAGGCCATCCTGCTGTATCTGGAGACCCTGAAACAAGCCCGCCCGTTTCTGTCGGCGGCGCGGGTGGCGGCGCGAATCAAGCCAGTGCTGGCAGTGCGGGCCGGCCGGGGGGGCGATGCGGTTTCCCATCGAACCGATGCCATCTACGATGCCGCTTTTCGCCGGGCGGGGATGCTGCGGGTCGCATCCTTGCGAGAACTGTTCTGGGCCGCTGAAACTCTGGCGCTCGACCTGCCGGCGACCGGCGACCGGCTGGCGATTGTCGGCAACAGTCGAGGGTTGGGCTTGCTGGCCGCCGATACTCTGCTGGCAGAAGGTGGGCGCTTGGCCCGGTTCGGTCCGGCAGCCGTGGCGGCTTTGCGGCCGGTTTTATATCCAGGTGCCGTGCTCGATAATCCGCTCGATTTGGGCGGCGATGCCGGCCCGGCCCGGTTTGCCGCCACCTTGAACGTCTTGCTGGAAGAGCGGGATGTCGATGGCGTGCTGGTGCTGAACGCACCGAACGCGCTGATTCCATCCGAAGATACCGCTGCGGCGGTGATCGAAACCGTCGATCGATTTCACGCTCGCAACGGTGGCCGACCAAGCGTATTGACCTGTTGGCTGGGAGCGGACAGCGTTCGCGCCGCCCGGCAACGGTTTCTGGAGCGGCGCATTCCGGCCTACGACACCCCCAACGACGCGATTCGAGCCTTCGTGCAACGCTGGCGCCACCAGCAAAACCGGATCGCGCTGATGGAGACGCCGCCCGACGTTCCGGAATTGTCCGGCACCAATCCAGCCGCTGCCCGGCACGTTCTCGAACGGGCGCTGGCAACGGGTCGCGATGCGCTGGATGCAGCCGAAACCGCTGCATTGTTGCAAGCCTACGGCATCGCGCTTGCCATGCCGGACATCGCCACGCCGGTTCGCGCCGCCGGTCCGGTGCCGCTGGAGCTGGCAATTCGCGCGGTCGTCGATCCGGTATTCGGTCCCGCGTTGCTGCTGGGGCCGGGCGGGAGAGCAGCCGTTCCGTTCGACGATACCGTTGCCGCCCTACCGCCGCTCAATCCGGTGTTGGCGCGCGAGATGATCGCGCACGCGTGGATTGATCGATTGCTGCGCAGCGCCGACGCCGGGACCAAGTTGCTGGATGAGGTCGTTTTGCTGCTGGTCAAGCTTTCGCAACTGATCGTGGATTTGGGCGAGGTGATCGAACTGGAATTGAACCCGGTGCTGGTGGGCGCCGCCGGTGTGACGGCGAGCGCGGCCCGGATCCGGATCGCAGCGGCCCAAGGCCCCGCTCACGAACGATTGGCCATCCGGCCTTATCCGCGCGAGCTGGAGGAAACCCTGCGGCTACCGGATGGTTCCACTTTGCTGGTCCGCCCGGTACGGCCGGAAGACGAACCGGCTTTCGTGGCCGGCTTCGCGCGGCTGACCACCGAGGACGTGCGGATGCGCTTCATGCATGTGGTCAAGAAATTGACCCACGACGAAGCGGCCCGGCTGACCCAGATCGACTACGACCGGGAAATGGCGCTGGTGGCATGGCGGCAGCGCCCTGGCCAAGCGCCGGCCAGTTGCGGGGTGGCCCGGCTCACCGGCGATCCCGACCGGGAGGAACGGGCCGAACTGGCCATCGTTCTGCTGCGGGAGGCGACCGGGATCGGGTTGAGCAGTTTGTTGTTGCGGCGGCTCGTCCAGTATGCCCGCGCCCGGGGTATTCGCGAGGTGTACGGCGAAATCCTGCGGGAGAACGAGCCGATGCTGGAGCTGTGCCGGGCGATGGGATTTACCGTCGAGGTCTGCCCGGACGACGCCGGGGTGATGATCGCCACGCTGCCGCTGGCCTGAATGGCCCGGCGGCGCAAGGAGTCCGTCGCTAGAGTTGGAGCGCCAGCATCGCCAGCCCGGTTCCCAGCAGCGCTCCGGCCAGCACGTCGCTGGGATAGTGCAATCCCAGCACCATCCGCGATAGCGCCACCAGCACCGTGAACGGGACCGCCAGCCAAGCCAACGCTGGATAGTGGTAGATCGCCACGATGCTGAACGACACGGCGTGCAAGGTGTGACCGGAGGGAAAACTGTATTCGTCCAGCGGTGCGACCGAAGTTCGGATCCGGTCGTGCCGGACGCAAGGCCGGGGTCGAGTCGTGCGGGATTTCAACCATTTGTACAAGGCTAAGGCCACCGCGCCGGCCGCTAGCATCCGCGCCACCGCCGGCAGAGCCGCCTGTCCTTGAACGACGAGCAGAGCCAGCATCAGCGTGTACCAGAACACGCCATCGCCCAAGCGGCTGACCACCGCGAACAGCCGTTCCAGCTCCCGCCGGTGGCTGGCGCGGTTGAACCGTAGACACCAGGCTATATCGAGTTCCGCCAGCCGCCGCAGCGGCATCGTTTCGTGCGCCCTGTTCATCGGATGACCTCCTCGTAACACTGTTCTAGCTGCTTGCAAATCTGCTCCCAGTCGAAGGCCATTACCGTCCGCCGGGCCGTTCGGCCCAAGGCGCGCGCCAGTTCCGGCTCCTCTGCGAGCCGGCGAACGGCCGAGATGAAGCCGGCGCGGTCACCGCACGATGCCAGCAAACCGCTTTGCCCGTGAACGATGTGCCGATGCGCAGCGGCGTAGTCGAACGCCACCACCGCCAAGCCGCTGGCCATCGCTTCCAGGGTGACGTTGCCGAAGGTTTCGGTCAGGCTGGGAAACAGAAAAAGGTCGGCCGAAGCGTAATGCGCGGCCAGATCAGCGCCGATGCGCACGCCGGGGAACACGATTTCCGGATGGCGCGCTTGCAGCTTAGCGGCCAATGGTCCATCGCCCACCAGCACCAGCCGGGCCGTGGGACAGGCATCGCGCAACGCTCGATAGGCGTCCAGCGCGACGCGCAGATTTTTCTCGGCGGCCAGCCGGCCCACGTACAGCGCGACCGGATCGGTTGGCCCAGCACCCCAGCTCCGGCGTAAAGCCGGATCGCGACGTTCCGGATCGAACAGCCGGGTGTCCACGCCGCGCGCCAGCACCCGCAGCCCGCCGAAACCCAGTTGCCGCAGCTCCGTTGCCAGCTCTTCGGTCGGCACCAAGGTACGGTCGGTTCGGTTATGGAAGCGGCGCAAATAGGCGACGATGGGCTTGGCCAGCAGGCCCGCCCCGTAATGCCGGCTGTAGGAATGAAAGTTGGTGTGAAAGCCAGAAAAGATTCGCAGGCCCAAGCGGCGGGCGGCGTCCAGCGCCGAACTACCCAAGGGACCTTCGGTAACGATATGCACCAAGTCGGGCGGGGTTTGGCGCCAGCACTGGCTCAGCCGTCCACCGGCGGGAAACCCCACGCGCAACTGCGGATAGAACGGGATGGGAAAGCCGGGCAGAGGCAGGATTTCCAGTCGCCCGTCCCGGCGGGAACAATCGCGGCTGTGCTGGCGTGGTCGAACGACTTGTACGGTATGGCCGCGCGCGAGCAGTCCATCGACGAGCCGGCCGATGGTCATGGCCACGCCGTTGATTTCGGGCGGGTAGGTTTCGGTGACCATGCTGATCCGTAACCGGCGCGATCCGGCGGTAACGGGAAACAGGGGAGTTATGGAGGCGATCATGCCGGCACTATGGCCGGCTTACGCGAAACCTTGATGAATGTGGCGTGATGATCCGATGACAGTCCGACGGTTAACCGCCGTTCGCTTTCGCTGCCATTTCCCGCTCCGCTTCCATCCACGACCGGAAGCGGGTCAGCAGCCACAAGCCGGGGATGGTGGACAGCATGCAGAACAGGAAGAAACCTTCCCAGCCCAGCCATTCGGCCAGATAGCCGGTCGGGGTGTTGACGATCACGCGGGGAATGCCCATCAAGCTACTGAGCAAAGCGTACTGGGTAGCGGTGAATTTTTTGTTGGTGAGGTTGGCCATGAACGCCACGTAAGCGGTGGTCGCCATGCCGCTGAACAGGTTTTCGCTGGACACGGCCAGCGCCAGCCCCGGCAGGCTGTGGCCGAGCCGGGCCAGGATGACAAAACCGATCAGGCCGATGGCTTGCAGCACGCCGAAGGTCCACAGCGACCGATAGAGTCCCAGCCGCAGAATCAGCACGCCGCCGAGCAGCCCGCCGATCACGGTCGCCCAGAAGCCGAACAGTTTGACGACGGTGCCGATTTCGGTCTTGGTGAACGCCAAGTCCAGATAAAACGGCGTAGTCATCTGGCTGGACATCATTTCGCCGACCTTGTAAAGCAGCACGAACAGCAGGATCAGCCCAGCATCCTGGCGCGAGAAGTATTCGACGAACGGTTGCACCACCGCGTCCCGCAAGGTTCGGGGTGTACCGGCCGGCACCGGCGGCTCGACGCAGAACAAGGTGGTGATCAGGCCGGGCAGCATCGCCGCCGCCATCGTCCAGTACACGGCAGAAAAGGGAACGAAATCGGCCAGGATCAGCCCGCCGCCGGAAGACAACAGCATCCCGACCCGGTAGCCGTTGACGTAGAGCGAGGCGCCCAAACCTTGCTCGTCGTCGGCCAGCGACTCGCGCCGGTAGGCGTCGATGACGATGTCCTGCGAAGCGGAGCAGAACGCCACCAGAAACGCCGCCAGCGTGACCAGCGGCAGGCT
>DEHU01000090.1:7113-18023 GCA_002352125.1 Competibacteraceae bacterium UBA2792
TTCAGCCAGGCTTGCAGCACCGAACCGGTGGCCAGCAACAGCGGCAGGCCGGAGGAAAAGCCCATCAGCAAGGCAGTCAGCATGCGACCGCTGAGGAAAATGCGCAGAATGTCCCGACCGGAGCGCCGGGTGGCGTCAGAAGGCATAGTCGTAATNNCGCGCCCGGCCGCGATTCGACCACCAGGTGTACTGATCGGGTTCGGGGTTTACCACCCGGAACGCATCGACCCAGCCCAGCGGTCCGAACAACTCGTCCATCCAGGCTCGTTCCTCGGGCAGAAAACCGGAATGATCGCGGTTGGCTCGCCAGTTTTTTAGGTCGATTTCCTTGTGGGCGATATTCCAGTCGCCGCACAGGATCGAGTCGCGGCCGCTGGCGCGCATCGCCCGCAGCGGCTCGGCCAACCGCGCCAGGAAATCGAATTTCACCGCCTGCCGTTCGGGGCTGGAGGAGCCGGATGGCAGGTACAACGAGACCACGCTCAGATTGCCGAAGCGCGCTTCCAGCCAGCGGCCTTCCGCGTCGCACTCCGGCCAGCCCAGTCCGGTTCGTACCTCGTCCGGCTCGCGGCGGGCGAAGAGGGCGACCCCGCTGTAACCCTTGCGCTCGGCGTCGTGATAATGGCAGCGATAACCGGCCGGATGGTAGGTATCCGGCGGCAACTGATGGGTGTGAGCCTTGGTTTCTTGAAGGCAGACCACGTCCGCGTTCTGTTCGGCCAACCAGGCAAAAAAACCTTTGCTGGCGGCGGAACGGATACCGTTGGCGTTGAAGGTGATCACTCGCATCGGGCGGCGATGCTCCAGTGGAAGGACCGCAAAGCGCGCTATGATACCGGTATTCGCCCATCCTCAAGCCGGAATCTCGAACCATGCGGGACTATCAGCGGGATTTTCTCGACTTCGCCATCGGCCGGGGCGTGCTGCGCTTCGGCGAGTTTAAGCTGAAATCCGGGCGGCTCAGCCCGTATTTCTTTAACGCCGGCTTGTTCGACAGCGGTGCGGCGCTGGCCCGGCTGGGCCGCTGTTACGCCGCCGCCATCGTGGACGCTGGCTTGGCGTTCGACGTGTTGTTTGGGCCAGCCTACAAGGGTATTCCGCTGGTGGCGACGGTCGCCGTCGCGCTGGCCGGGCAGTACGGCCGCGATGTGCCCTGGTGTTTCAACCGCAAGGAGGCCAAGGATCACGGCGAGGGTGGGATGATCGTCGGCGCACCGCTCAAGGGCCGGGTGCTGATCGTGGACGATGTCATCACTGCCGGCACCGCCATCCGCGAGACGATGCAAATTCTGGCCGCTTGCGACGCGACGCCAGCGGGCGTGCTCATCGCCCTAGATCGGCGGGAGCGGGGACAGGGCGAGCTATCGGCAGTGCAGGAAGTCGAGCGCGCTCATGACATCAGCGTGACCAGCATCGTCAACTTAGACGATGTGGTGGCGTATCTGGCGGAACGGCCGGATTATGCCGAACAGTTGGAGAAGATGCGGGATTATCGGGCGAGCTATGGGGTTGGAGGCTTTTCTGGATAAGGAATATCGCTATGCCCAACGGCTTGAAACGCTACACTGCCGCCACCCTGGACGCTCTGAGCGCGGAAGCGGCCCGCTTGCCCCGGCGCCGCAAAAACCTAAACGTGCATCCGGTGCTGGAAGACCCCGTGCAGCGTCTGTTCAACGCGCTGGAACCGGGCACGTATGCCCGCCCCCATCGGCACGCACGAGATAACGGCTGGGAACTGATGGTCGTGATCCGGGGCGCTTTTTCGGTGCTCCACTTCAGCGATGCGGGCCGCGTTTTAGCTCGCGCCGACCTGCGCGCCGGCGACGGCGACCGCGCGGTGGAAATTCCCGCCTACGCTTGGCACAGCGTGGTCAGCCTTGCCCCCGGTACCGTCATGTTCGAGATCAAGCCAGGGCCTTACTCGCCCATCGAGGACAAGGATTTCGCGGCGTGGGCGCCATCCGAGGGTGATCCTCGGGCGTCGAATTGGGTCCGTTGGTTCGAGACGGCAAAACCTGGCGATCCTGCGCCCGCTGCGAGCGACCTGCCGTGACTTCATCCGCTCTGAACGGTTTTGGCGCGCTGCGCCATCGCAACTTCGCGTTTTATCTCTCCGCCCGCTTGCTCGGCACCATCGCCGTGCAGATGCAAAACGTAGCGGTGGGTTGGCAAGTGTACGCGATGACCGGCAACGCGCTGGATTTGGGCTTGATCGGCCTTGCCCAGTTCGCGCCCTTCGTCGTGCTGGTGCTCGTCGCCGGCCAGGCCGCCGACCATTTCAACCGCCGCGCCATCATCATCGTTTGCCACGGCGTGGAATTGCTTTGCGCGCTGATTCTGTTGCTGTTCACGCTCGGCGGGTTTCAGGTGCTGTGGCCGGTGTTCGCGGCTCTGGCGCTATTCGGTGCGGCCCGCGCCTTTCGGATGCCGACCAGTCAAGCGATCCTGATGAATCTCGTGCCGCTGGAAAGCTTCGGCAACGCGGTGGCGATCAGTTCCTCGGGCTTTCACGTTGCGGTGATCGTAGGGCCGACCGTGGGCGGTTTGCTTTACCTGTTCGGCCCGGCCGTGGTGTATGGCACGGCGGCAACGCTCTTTTTGCTGGCCATGCTATTGATGAGCTCGACGCGCGTCGAACAGCCAGCGATCCACAAGGAAACGCCGAACTGGAACACGCTGCTGGAAGGGTTGCGCTTCGTCTGGTTGCGGCCCATCGTGCTCGGCGCGATTTCGCTCGATCTGTTCGCCGTGTTGTTCGGCGGCGCGACGGCGCTATTGCCGGCCTACGCCAGCGATGTGCTCCAAGTGGGGCCGCACGGCCTCGGGTTGCTGCGCACAGCGCCGGGAGCCGGGGCCGCGCTCATGTCTATCCTGCTCGCGTTCAAGCCAATGTCGCGCCGGGTTGGCTACTGGATGTTCGGCGGCGTCGCGCTGTTCGGTCTGACCACGATCGTGTTCGGTCTCTCGCAAAGCTTCTGGCTGTCCCTGTTCGCGCTGTTCGTCCTCGGTGCCAGCGACATGATCAGCGTCTACATCCGGCATCTGCTGGTGCAAATGGAAACGCCGGACGCCATCCGGGGCCGCGTCAGCGCGGTCAACGCCGTCTTTATCGGCGCTTCGAACGAATTGGGGGAATTCGAGTCCGGTCTCACCGCCGCTTGGTTCGGTTTGGTGCCGGCCGTCGTGGCCGGAGGCGTCGCGACCCTGGCGGTTACCGCCGTTTGGATGTGGCGCTTCCCGGTGCTGCGCCGAATGGATCGGTTTCCGGGAAGCGTCTGACCGGTTTAAGAGGCGTCCTCTCCCGCTTGCGGGAGAGGAATCTCGTACGGTTTTTACTTCTTTTTCTTGGTCATCGGTTCCACGGAAACAGCCAATTCCTGCACGTAGTTGGCCCTGACTTGATCGCCGACTTTGAGCTTGCTGATGTCGATGTCGGCGGGCGCTTTCAGCGTGACCGCGTCTTGTGCGCCATGAAGGGTGACCCGACGGGTTTTCCGATTGATGCCGGTGACGTTGGCGACGATCTCGACATCTTTGCGCACCATTGCCGCCGGTTTCTGGCCCGGTTCGGCGCGGTCGGTGGTTACGGTTTCCTTGCGGCTAGCGATGCCGCCGGTCGTGTTCTTTTCGAGCGTTACCGCCAACGCCTCGTAATACGTCAATACCACCCGGTCGCCGGTCTTGACCTGTGGCAGATTGCGGACCTCCTCACCGGCCTTAATGGTGTGGAGCTTGCCGCTCTTACCCTTGAGGACGACTTCGCGCTTTTCCAGGTCCACCGCCTGCACGATCGCGGTGGCGGTGATCTTGTCGCGGATCTCCAGATCGACGGGTTGTTGGGCCGTCGTGGCGGTTTTGTCTTGCGCCGGCGATTTGTCCGGAGTGGTGGCACAACCCGCTGCCAGCAACAAGCTCAACGCGCCAAAGATTGCCACGATACGTTCTTTCGTCATGATTTCTCCAAAGAAATTAAGTGAGCTGCTTGGTTTTTACAAAGAGAGCATCGATTGGATCACAAAAAAATGTCTCATGATCTTTATAGACATGGCGATTATAGTATCGCCTCCGATCAATCGTAACCACGAATCCACAAGACGGGCTGCCGAATCGGTTTGGCGCAGATGCACGGGCGAAAGGGAGGCGAATGGCTACGTGTCTTACCCGAACAGGCGATAACAATTGCGGCCGTTCTGTTTGGCAAGATACATGGCTTGGTCGGCGCGGCGCAGCAGTTCGTCTGGATCGCCCCGATCCAGAGGATAAAGGGCGACGCCGACGCTAGCCGATATCGTGGCCGTGCCTTCCGTCAGCGCATAGGGTGCGGCTAACAAGACCAGCAATCGCATCAAGGCGTGTTCGCAATCCTCGACCGTGTCGAATCCGGCCAGCAGCAACACGAATTCGTCGCCGCCCAGCCGCGAAACGGTATCGCCAGCGCGTAGGCTATCTCGCAATCGATTCGCCACCTCGACGAGTAGCCGGTCCCCCGCTTCGTGGCCCAGCGTGTCGTTGACCGCCTTGAAACCATCGAGGTCCAGGTAGCAAACGGCGAGTAGTTTGCGAGCGCGGTCGGCTTGCGCGAACGCCACGCGCATCCGATCCCCTAGCAGCAGGCGGTTTGGCAGATGGGTTAGCGAGTCGTGGTGCGCCAGCCACTCCAGTTGTCGCTGGTGTTGCTTGTCGGTGGTGATGTCCTGCACCGTGCCGTTGATTCGCAGCAGCTTGCCCTCGGCATCGCGATGGACCTCGGCGCGTTCGCGCACCCATTTCACTTGCTCGCCGATCATGATGCGATGCTCGATGTCGTAAGGTGTACCGACCTGTGCGGCACCCCAGGCAGCTAGCACCTGATCGCGATCCTCGGGATGGATTCGAGAGAGAAATGCGTTCACCGTCGGCGTGAGGTTTTCGGGCAGGCCGAGGATGCGGAACGTTTCGTCCGACCAGCGCATCGCGCGGGTACTTAAATCCAGATACCAGCTACCGACGTTGGCGATGGCCTGAGCCCGCGCCAGATTGATCTTGCTATCGCTCAGGAGTTGCTCCGCTCGCTTGCGATCGCCGATGTCGCGAGCAACGACCAGTATCATGGGCCGTTCGCCCAGGTCGAACAGGCGGACGCGAAACTCCAGGGGTATTTGTTCTCCCGAGCGCGCGACCATCGATTGCTCGAATATCAGCCGACGGTCGCGCAACAGGGTTTCTCGTTGTGGTAGCAGCCCCCTCGGCCCATCCACCGGCGCCAGCAAGCCCGAAAGCGACAGGCGCAGCAGCTCTTGCCGCGAATAACCCAAACGCCGGCAAGCCTCTTCGTTGACTTCAAGGAAGGCGGCAGGCGCATCTTCGCTCGTTAGGGGATACAAAAAAATGAAATCGCCCACGGTCTCGAACAAGGCTCGATAGCGCGTTTCGCTTTCCCGCGCCGCCGCCCCGACCGGCCGGCGCCGGCCGGTCGCGCAGCGAAACCATAGAATCATCGACAGCATTGCGCCGAGGAGCGCCAAGACAACCAGTGCGATATGGATTTGCATCGACTACGTCCACCTATCCGTCAGGTCATGCGGATCGATGAAGATTTCAGGGAACGATTTTGAGCAGAACCACATATCGTTCGGTCGTCGAGTCGTCGCCGTCCCGGAAGCGCCAGTATTTCAGCTTGAGCGCGACATCGCCTGGCTGCCGGGCGGTGAAGGCGAAGATCCTTCGGCCGCGCGCTCCAACAAAGCCTTCGGTTGGTTCGGCGTATTCTGTGCCGTCCAACGCCAGTAAACGACCATTCGTTTCGTCGATGGCCCAGGTGTAACCGGTGCTGGGGTTTTCCGGCAAACTGACCTTGAGACGTTCGCCGACGCGAAGTTCAGCGGTCCGGTTGTTGTCGGCACGAGCCAGCACCAGCACGTCGTTTTCGCGGGTACCGGCCGGCGGGACGGGTTCGGGCCCGGTGCTTTTTTTGGAGGCACAACCGGCAGCGAGCAAGGCGGTCGATATCGCCAGGATCGCGACGAGAACGGTTTGCGCGCGGCGGAGCGGTAATTTGCGGATAATGGGCATCGGGCGCATGGNNGTGGCGGACGAGCCGTTGCTGGCACCGGGCGTCGCCGGCGTAGCGGTCACCTACGATTTCGCGCTACGCGAGGATTTGGCTCCCTGGATGCGAGCGAAGACGCCGGACGGCAAGGCAGTCAACCGGATGATCGCGATTCCGCGCGACGCGTCGGATTTGCTCGACAAATTGGAGGCGGTGCGTTTGGTATGCCGGGAAACCGGTTGCGCCCAACGCTNNCCGACGCCAAGGGCGACCGCTCGTTACGGCCTCACGCCCAGCCGAACCAGGATGCCTACGTGCGCATCGTCGAACGAAACGCCAAGGGCATTCGCATTTCCGGGGTCAAGGCCATCGTCACCGGGGCGCCCTACATGCACGAGCTGTTGGTGATGCCGGGCCGGGCGATGACCGAGGCCGACCGGGATTTCGCGGTGTGTTGCGCCGTGCCGGTNNTTCGTGCCCTGGGAGCGGGTGTTTCTGGCCGGCGAATGGCGGCATTCGGAGCAGTTCACCTACTGCTATGCGACGCATCATCGCCATACCTGCATCGGTGCGCGGGCCGGCTTCGGCGATCTGCTGATCGGAGCGGGCGCCTTGGTCGTCGAGGCCAACGGGCTCGATCCCAACCACGCGCCCGCACTGCGAGAAGCGATGGTGGAACTAATCAAGATCGTCGAGGGATTCTACGCCTGCGGCGTTGCCGCGTCGGTGTACGCCGAAATCGATGCGGCCGGGGTGGCGTTGCCGGAGCCGGTGTTCGCCAACATCGGNNGGCGGCCTGATCGTCGCCCTGCCCGGCCCTGACGAAGACCACAATCCGGCGACTGCGGCCACGCTGGCCGAAGTCCTGCGCGCCAATCCGGACGTTCCCTACGACCGGCGGATCGAAGTCGCGCGCTTCATCGAAGACCTGACGGCGTCTTATCAAGGCGGATGGTATTCGGTCATCAGCCTGCACGGCGGCGGTTCGCCGGAAGCGATGAAGCGGGAGATTTACCGGCGCTATCCGATAGAGGAACGGGTCGCGCTGGTGGAGCGGTTGCTCGACCGGGGCGTGCACGCGGGCAGCGATCCGCGCTGGTTCGGTCGTCAGCCGGGCCGGTGTTGCCTCAGCGGTTGCCGGGGCCCGGAACTGGCGGGACCGGAGGGAGAGGGCGGTGCCAGCGGCGCGAAGGTGGAGATCGCCGGGTAGCGGTTCAACGCACCACCAGCCTCGCCAACATAAACACCGCTACCGCCACGATCATCCCGGCAAACAGCTTTTGCAGGGTAGGTCCGGCGATGCGCCGCCCTACGGCGATGCCCAGCGTCATGCCGCCCAAACCGCCCAGCACGAAGCCGACGGTGATGCTGACATCCAGCCGGTGACCGGCGATGACATGGGACAGCAACCCGATCGCGCTAATGATGGCGATCACCCACAGCGAGGTGGCGACCGCCCGCCGCATCGGCAGCGAAGCCACCAGCACCAGCGCCGGCACGATCAGAAAGCCGCCGCCCACGCCGAACAGCCCGGACAGCAAGCCGGTCGCGGAGCCGGCCAGCGCCAGCCGGACCGCGCAGCGCGAGGTGAATTGCAGCCGGCCAGCAGGATCGTAGCGGCAGACGGGGCCGGCATTGTCGTCGCTGGGGTCGGCGCCGGCGCGGACGATGCGGGTTTCCTCCGGCCGGCGGTTGGCTTGCCGCCACATGCGCAACGCTATCCCCAGCATCAGCAACGCGAAACCCGTCAAGAGCGCGGATTCCGAAAAGCGGGGACTCAGCCAGGCACCCAGCGGCGCGCCGATGATCCCGGACAAGCCGAAGATGACGGCGATCCGGTATTCGGCTTGGCCATCGCGCCAGCGCGCCAAGCCACCGCCCAGCGCGGTCGCGCCCACCGCCGCCAGCGAGATGACCACCGCCGCGTGCGCCGGTACCTGAAGTCCGTACACCAGCAAAGGTACGGCGAACACGGAACCGCCGCCGCCGGTTAGGCCCAGCGCAAAGCCGATGATCAGACCGAACAGCAGACTGAGGATCATGGCGCGTTATCTTTTGAATTGGATCAGATATCGATCTCGATTTCCGCTTCCATGAACGTGACCGCCCGGCCCGCCAACTTGACCCGGTCACCCTGCAATTCGCATTCGAGTTCCCCGCCACGCTTGGAAACCTGCCGCGCCGACAGGCGGTTTTTCCCCAGCCGGGCCGCCCAATACGGCGTCAGCTCGCAGTGGGCCGAACCCGTCACGGGATCTTCGAGGATACCGAATTTGGGCACGAAATAGCGGCTGACGAAATCCCTGTCCCGTCCCGGCGCCGTCACGATCACGCCTTGCCGTTCCAGGCGCCGCAGCTTTTCAAAATCCGGGGCGATAGCGCGAACGCGCGCTTCCGACTCGAACACGCAAATGTAGTTGACGGCTGCCAGCGTTTCGACGGGTTGACAACCCAAGCCTTCGACGAGCAGATCGGGCGTGGCACAAGGCTTTGGCGGTAAAGCGGGAAAATCCATCACCAACAACGATCCTTGCCGCTCTACAAACAGTTTTCCGCCGCGCGTCTCGAACGCGATGACCGGTTGCCGGTAGCCCAGAATCTCGAACAATACATGAGCGGTCGCCAAGGTGGCGTGACCGCATAAATCCACTTCGGCGACCGGCGTGAACCAGCGCAGATGAAAACCGGTAGGAGAGGGCACGAAAAAAGCGGTTTCGGACAGATTGTTTTCCTCGGCGATGGCCTGGAGGATGCGATCTTCCAGCCAGGTATCGAGCGGAACCACTGCCGCCGGGTTGCCCTCGAACACGCGTGCCGCGAACGCATCGATTTGATATTGCTTGAGTCTTGTCATGTGGCATTCCTACGTGATCGAGATCAGATTTCGACTGGGCCAGCGTCCTTGGCGAGCACGGCGGCATACGTTTGCCGGTCCACGTTGCCGCCAGATAGCACTATCGCAACTCGACGGCCCACGATTCGCGATTTTTCCTGAAGGGCGGCAGCCAGCCCGGCGGCGCCCGCGCCTTCGGCGACGTTGTGAGTACACTCGAACAGCAGGCGCATCGCGGCAGCGATCTCGTCGTCGGTGACTTGAACGATGCGATCCACTCCGCGCCAGATCGTCTCCAGCGCCCCGGGTTCCGGCGTGCGGCAGGCCATGCCGTCGGCGATTTGCGTGGTGACGGGATGTTCGACCAAACGTCGCGCCGCGAAGGAATGGGCATAGGCCGGCGCTTGGGCGGATACGACTCCGACGATTTCGGTCTTCAAACCCAAGGCATCCCGGGCGGCGATCATCCCGCAAATTCCCGAGCCGAGCCCGATCGGCACATACGCAACATCGATATCGGGAACGGCCCGCAGGAGTTCCAAACTGTAGGTGGCTACTCCGCTCACCAGCAGCCGGTGAAAGGACGGTACCAGATGCAGTTCCCGCTCGCCGGCCAACGTTTGCGCATATTCGCGGGCGGCTTGAAAATCGTCGCCGCGCTCGATCAATTCGACGCCCAGCGCCCGCATGGCGGCATTTTTCTCCAAGCTGTTGCCGTGGGGCACGACGATGATCGCCGGGATCCCGAACCGCCGCGCCGCGTAACCCACCGATTGACCGTGATTGCCGCGCGTGGCGCTGATGACGCCTTTGATGCCCGGAGCGGATCGGGCAAGCTGGTCGAAGTAGACCAGCCCGCCGCGAATCTTGAAAGCGCCGACCGGGGTGTGGTTTTCGTGTTTGATCCAGATTTCCGTGCCGAGCCGCTCGCAGAGCAAAGGCCATCGATATTGTGGCGTGGGCGGGATGACGGCGTAGACGGTCCGGCCGGCGGATTCGAGTTCGTTCAGGGTGAGTTGCATGGCAGCAGTCCGCGCCCTCCGGGGCGGCGATTGGGAGGTTGGTCGCCGCGCTCCGCTAGCAAGCTGAATGTTCGGAATCAAAAAGCGGCGTTCCCGCCCGGTTTCGAACCGTGACGCGAACGCCGCCTTGGTTTTTGGCGGCAGCCGACGATTAGATTAAACGTCGGGACCCCAGCCGAACACTTCCACGGTGCGGAACAGGTCGTTGTCCGTCACCATACCGACGGGTTTGCCGTCCATTTCGACCACCACGCGGCGGACGTTGGCTTCGGACATGCGCTGCGCGGCCTCGGCCAAGGACATTTCGCGCTTGACCGTCACCAGCGGCCGGGTAGTGATTTCGCTCACTTTGACCCGTGCCGGCGAGCGGTTGACGCTGATGATCTTCTTCAGGACGTCGCGGTCGGTCATGATGCCNNTTCTTCAGCACGTCGCGGTCGGTCATGATCCCCCACTGGCCGCTGGCATCGGGCTCGACCATCACCGCGTTCACGCCGTTTTCGATCATCGAGTGCATGGCGACGTTGACCAACTCGTCGTTTTTGACGATGACGACCGGCGACATGATGCCGCCCACGGTGTTCGGCATGCGGCCGGAGGCGATCATCGCCTGCACCGGATCGGCGACGCGAGCGGCTTCCAACGCCTTGCGCGCTTCTTCCTGGGCGCGACGGCGACGGGCCATTTCCTCGCGCAACACGGCGCCTTGTTCCTGCATCTTGACGATGATCAGATCGCCGAACTTGCTGGTCGGGACCTCGGTGGCGCCGTCCATCTGGCGGGCGAAGTCATAGGTCACGGTCTTGTCGGCGATGACCCGGGTCAGGGCAGACTCGATCAGGTCGGCGGCTTCCTTCCAGCCCATGTATTGCAACATCATCACGCCGGACAGCATCAGCGAGCCGGGATTGACCTTGTCGAGATTCGCGTACTTGGGCGCGGTGCCGTGGGTAGCCTCGAACACGGCGACGTGGTCGGCCATGTTGGCGCCCGGTGCGATCCCGATGCCGCCCACTTCCGCCGCCAC
>DEHU01000213.1 GCA_002352125.1 Competibacteraceae bacterium UBA2792
TGTTCGAGCTCCTTGAGGACCTTTTCCACGCCTTCCTCGGTCAGGGCATCCTTGTCGCGGGTCTGTGAGGCCGGCAGGACGTAGAGAGTTCCGCTTTCGACATGCTTGTCCTTGATCAGCGCCTGGGTGAGGGTTGCCTCACCGTTGAGGACGTTGACGAGATCATATACGACCCTGCGCTCGCAACCCATGATCAGATCGAGATTGCGCAGGCCGACATCGAAATCGATCACGGCCGTTTTGTAACCACGCAGGGCGAGGCCCGATGCAAAGCTGGCGCTGGTGGTGGTCTTGCCCACCCCGCCCTTCTGGTTGGTGATCGCGATAATGGCAGCCATGAATTCAATCTCGGGAAGCGGAGGCGGGCGCCAGATGCACCAAATGGCGCTCGGCTTCCAGGTGCGGAACGTGCAGCGGGTAAACACCGACCACGGCATAGCCGGACGGCAAACGAGCCAACTCGTCGTCGGGGAAAACGCCCTTCATCGCCAGCAGCCTGCCCTCCGGAGCGCACAAATGCCCGGCGCTCATCACCATGTCTGCCAGGGTCGAAAAAGCCCGCGACACGACGCTATTAAATAATAATGGTGTCTCCGGCCGGTACTCCTCGACCCGGCCGCGCACCACGCCAACGTTGCTCAGGCGCAGTTCGATGGCCACCTGGGTCAGAAAGCGGGTTCGCTTGCCGTTGCTGTCCAGCAGACAAAATTCGTGCTCCGGCCGAGCGATGGCCAGCGGAATTCCCGGCAACCCGGCACCGCTGCCCACGTCCAGCACCTGCGGCCCTTCCAGCCAAGGCAAGATCGACAAGCTATCCAGAATGTGCCGGACCACCATCGCTTCGGGATCGCGCACGGCCGTCAGATTATAGGCGCGGTTCCAGCGATCCAGCAGGGTCAGATAAGCCGCCAAGCGCGCGACGGCTTCCTCGGGCAACCGGATACCGAGCCGTTGGCTTCCTTCGAAAATGGATTGGTCGATGCTCATGAACCGCCGTTGTCGGGTTGTCTCGCTCGCCCGCTTTGGAGCGGCGGGCGCATTGTAACATGCTGGCCAATTATCGCAGGGACAGACGCGCCGCCATCCTGTCACCAAACCTTAACTGGCCCGCCATCCGGCTGTCACCCGGATCGCCAACCATTTGCCGTTCGAACTATTTCTCCTCCAGATTCCTATACATCGGTTGGCGGCATGGTCAAAAAACTCGGCACGAAACTGGTCAACGGCGCGCACGATCTAGTGTTCGAGGCAGTGCATAATCGCTGCCTGATCTACAACGTCTGTTGGGAAGATCCGCGCATCGACCGACGGATTTTGAACCTAGACGATGCCAGCCGGATGGTGGTACTCACCAGCGCCGGCTGCAACACCTTGGACTATTTGCTGGATTCGCCGGCGGAAATTCACGCGGTGGACGTGAATCCGCGCCAGAACGCTCTGTTGCATCTCAAGCTGGCGCTGATCGAACACGGCGACTTCGACGATTTGTTTCGTTTGTTCGGCAACGGTTCGCACCAAGCTTTCCGGGAGATTTATCGAGCGATCCGGCAACATCTGCCCGCCTACGCGCGAGCCTTCTGGGACGAAAGGATCGAGTATTTCGATAGCACCAGCCGCAAAAAATCGTTTTACTACTACGGCACCTCTGGCGCCATCGCCTGGATTTTGAGCCGCTACTTGCTGAACGCCAGCCGCAATCTCCGCTCGCGGTTGTTCGACTTGCTGGATGCCCGGACGCTGGCGGAACAACGCGAGATATACCAACAGATCGAACCGGCGCTATGGGGCCGCTTCACGTCCTGGCTGGTCAAGCAACCCGCGACCATGGCGATGCTGGGCGTACCCCGGCCGCAAATCCGGCTGATCAGCGCCCAATATCCCGGCGGGATGGTCGGCTACGTGAGTTCCAAGCTGCGGCATGTCCTCACCGAGGTGCTGATCCACGACAACTATTTCTGGCGGGTCTACCTGACCGGTTCTTATACGGCGGACTGCTGTCCGAATTACCTCAAGCCGGAACATTTCGCGCGATTGCACGCCAACATCGACCGCGTGCATACCCACAACGCCACCGTCAGCCACTTTCTCCGAGACCATCCTGGCCGCTACAGCCATTTCGTGCTGCTGGACCATCAGGATTGGCTGGCTTGGCACAAACCGGCGGCCTTGAGCGAAGAATGGGAACTGATCCTCGCCAACAGCCGGCCGGGCAGCAAAATCCTGCTGCGCTCGGCCAGCCCAGAACTAAACTTCTTGCCCGAAGCGGCAAAATCCGCCATTCGTTTTTTTCCGGAATTGACCGCCGCTCTACACATTCAGGATCGAGTCGGCACTTACGGCAGCCTGCACTTGGCGGAAGTGTTATGAGCGCCGACGCGGCCACTTCGGAGCGCGCGCTCGAACGCTATTACCGGTTTCATGCCCGCATCTACGACGCGACCCGCTGGAGCTTTCTATTCGGTCGCACCGATCTCGTCGAACGGGCCGCTGCCCTGCGCACGCCGTCCAACATCCTGGAAATCGGTTGCGGGACTGGCCGGAATTTGGTTCGGCTGGCGCGACGGTTCCCCCGCGCACGCCTGACCGGACTGGATTTGTCGGCCGACATGCTGGCGCGAGCGCGCCGCCGCCTGGAACCGCACAGCGACCGCATCGCGCTGGTACGACAAGCTTACGCTCGGCCGTTAAGCGACGAACCCGGCTTCGATCTAATCGTTTTCTCGTACTGCCTGAGCATGATCGATCCGGGTTGGGAACAGGTTATCGCCAGCGCCAGCCGGGATTTGCGTCCGGACGGATCGATCGCAGTGGTCGATTTTTACGATTCCCCCTCGCCATCGTTTCGGCGCTGGATGGGTATCAACCATGTGCGGCTGGAAGGCCGGCTGCTTCCGGAGTTGCACGACCGATTCATATCGTTGGATAGCGCGATCCATCGCGCCTACGGCGGCCTTTGGCGCTACTTCCATTTCGTCGGTACACCTCAGCCAACCGGCTCCAGTTCCGGCATCGCTACCGCCGGTTGAGCTTCCCGCAGGCGTTGCACCATCTCGGCCACCCAGTACAAGATTTCCAATCGCCCGTCCGCGTGTTCGACCAGCGCGGTGCAACTCTCGATCCAGTCGCCATCGTTGGCATAGCAAACACCGCCGATATCGGCGAGTTCCGCCTTGTGGATGTGGCCGCACACGATGCCATCGAACCCGCGATGCCGAGCTTCGTGCGCGGCGGCGGCCTCGAAGCGGGCGATGTAAGCCGCCGCCTGGCCGATCCGGAGCTTGAGAAAATTGGCGAGCGACCAATACGGATAATTCAACCGGCGGCGAATCCGGTTCGTCCAGCGGTTGACGAACAGCAAAACGTCGTACATCCAATCGCCGAACACGCCGGTCAACCAGCCCCCGCATTTGACCGCGTTGTCCAGTTCGTCGCCGTGAGTGACCAGAAACCGCCGGCCATCGGCGGTGCGGTGTCCGCATTCCGGCACGATTTCGATCCCGCCTACCAGCAAGCCCAGATAATCGCGAGCCACCTCGTCGTGATTGCCGGGAATGTAGACTACCCGGACGCCCTGCTTGGCTTTATCCAGCACAGCCTTGAGCACCCGGCCGTGCGCCACCGGCCAGCGTCCCCCCTTATGCAGATTCCAAAAATCGATGAAATCGCCGACCAGATATAACTGCTCGCAATCGACGGCTTCCAGAAAATCTAGCAAATACTCCGCCTTGCAATCTTTAAATCCCAGATGGATATCGGAGATCCAAACGGATCGGAATCGGTATGGCCGCATGAGTCCGCCTCGCGTCGGCGTGAATAGCGAAAGTCAGCGGAATCTGCCGCGAAATCGTGAAAGTTTGGCAATAACAATATGAATTTTTCCTAACCGTTCCGCCACGCCCATGCAATCGGCGGCTAATCGGCGACGCCGGTCACATCGAGTCGAGGGAATCGCGACAGGCCGGCTGGATTATCCCGATGCCAGCCGGTGAGCATGACGAGTGGTTTCCGGCAACCGGTAGCGGGTGCAGCAACGCATCACGTAGCCGATCGCTGTTTCCAAACCGATGCGATGGCCGGGCGAAACGTACAGCGGTTTGACGCTGGGCCGGGTCCGCAGCACCGCGCCGATGATCTCGCTATCAGCTCGCAGCGGCGTCCACGCTCCGCGCTGGTCGGGAACTGCGCCGTGGCTACCGCAAAGCCGTGTCTTAGCTACGCCGATGCTGGGAATATCGACTAGCAGGCCGAGATGGCTGGCGATACCTAGGCGGCGTGGATGGGCAATACCTTGTCCGTCGCACAGCAGCAAATCCGGCGGCTCGCGCAACCGATCGATCGCTTCCAGGACTGCCGGCAGCTCGCGAAACGACAGCAGGCCCGGCACGTAGGGAAATTCGGTCGGCCGGCGGGCGATGGCGGTTTCCAGCAAATCCAGTTCGGGGTAGCGCAACACCGCCACCGCCGCGCGGGTTACGCTGCCGTTCGCCTCGAAACCGACATCTACTCCCGCCACCCGCTGCACTGGCCCTAACCGGTCGGTCAGAACCAGATGCAGACACAACTCCCGTTGCACGGCTATTGCCTCGCCGGGACTGAGATTCCAAGGGTGGGAGAAATGTATTTTCATGTTTCAAGTTTATTCGGCACCACGTCACGGTTAAACTAGCGCCCCTTTTCGGCAACCCCGATTCCGGCAGGACTTCGTCATGCGGCAACTCAAACTCGG
>DEHU01000106.1 GCA_002352125.1 Competibacteraceae bacterium UBA2792
GCGATTTCAAGGAAATCTTCCGGGTCATGGCGCCGCGCCCGGTCACCGTCCGCTTGCTCGATCCGCCGATCCACGAATTCTTGCCCTCCGAGCAAACCCTGATCGACGATATCGAGCACTTGCGTCATTTGCGCCAGACTGCGCAGGGTTTGGAGGCGATTAGCCAGATTCTCGCTCAAGTGAACCCGAAAGCGGTCGAGCAACTCGGTATCCTNNGTGCTGGCCAAGAAGGAAGAAATTCTGCAGAAGGCGCGCGCCCTGCACGAAATCAATCCGATGCTGGGCCATCGCGGCGTCCGGCTGGGTCTGACCTATCCGGAAATCTACAAGATGCAGATCCGTGCCATTCTGGAAGCGGCGGCGGAATGCGTCCAAGAGAAGATCGATGTGCATCCGGAAATCATGGTGCCGCAGGTCTGCACCGTAGAGGAGCTGAAGCGGGTACGGGCGTTGGTGGACGAAGTGCTGCCCGAAGTCGAGGCCAAGTACGCGGTCAAGGTGAATTTCCAGTTCGGTACCATGATGGAAGTGGTGCGGGCTTGCCTGCGCGCCGAGGAGATCGCCGGGGTTGCCGAGTTCTTCTCGTTCGGCACCAACGACTTGACCCAGGCCACGTTCTCGTTCTCGCGCGAGGACGCCGAGAACAAGTTCCTACCGTTCTACAATTCAGCGGGTATCCTCAAGGACAACCCGTTCGAAGCGTTGGATACGGCGGGCGTCGGGCAGTTGATGTCGTTCGCAGTCCAGCACGGTCGCAAGACCCGCACTGGCCTCAAGGTCGGTATCTGCGGCGAGCAGGGCGGTCATCCGCGCTCGATGCGGTTCTGCCACTACGCTAACCTGACCTATGTGTCCTGCTCCTCGCCGCGCGTGCCGATCGCCCGGCTGGCCGCGGCGCATGCCAAGCTGTTGGAAGGGAACTATCAGCCATAAGCGTCCTTCGGGAGACGGGCGGTGTTTGATCGGCCCGTTCCCGAACGACCGATGGTGTTGACGAGAGGGCAGCTTCGGCTGCCCTTTTTTGTCGAGGTGGCGGAATCCAAGATTTTCAGAGAGGCTCTCATGCGTTGGAGAGGCGGTAGAGAAAGCGACAACGTCGAGGATCGGCGCGGGCTGCGAGCTGCGCCCACTCTCGCGGGCGGCGGTATCGGTACAGTTATTCTTTTGCTCGTCGCTTGGTATTTCGGTATCGATCCTAGCATGTTGCTGCAAGGTGGCTCGTCGAGCGGTGCTTTAACCCAACAATCGGTTCAGGTATCTCCCGCCAACGATGAATCGAGCAAGTTTGTCTCGGTTGTTCTGGCCGATACCGAAGACACTTGGCGCGATCTGTTTCGCAAGATGGGTGGCACCTACCAGGACCCGAAACTGGTGCTGTTTTCGGGTGCGGTGCAATCGGCGTGCGGGTTTGCCCAGGCCGCTGTCGGTCCGTTTTACTGTCCTGGAGACCATAAGGTTTATATCGATTTAAGCTTTTTCGACGAACTAAAAAATCGCTTTCGTGCTCCCGGCGATTTTGCTCAAGCCTACGTGATTGCTCACGAAATTGGCCATCACGTTCAAAATCTGCTAGGCATTTCCGACAAGGTTGAGTCCTTGCGCGCCCGCTCAGGCAAGGTCGAGGCGAACGCGATATCGGTACGGCTCGAATTGCAGGCAGACTGTTTCGCCGGCGTCTGGGCTTTTCATGCCAACAGAGCCCGTCAGATTTTGGAAGCAGGGGATGTCGAAGCGGCTTTGAATGCCGCCACCGCCATCGGCGATGACCGCTTGCAAATGCAGGCCAGAGGCTACGTCGCGCCGGATTCTTTCACGCATGGTAGTTCCACCCAGCGGGTGCGCTGGTTCAAGCGCGGCATCGCCAGTGGCGATCTGCGGCAGTGCGACACCTTCAATGCCGCGCAATTGTAACGTGTCGGCACTATTCCAACTGGTCTCGACAAGCGATTCGGTCCGTGCGCCCAGCATGCCGATGCGGGCGCCATGCCAGTTCCCTGCCAAACTGAAAATGTGGCTCCAAATCGGCCGCGCTGGATAGTTCGCCGAAACTGCTAGCGCGGAGAGTCCGTTATCGGCACTCTTGCTGCTGTCCCGGCGGTAGGCTCTTGCACTCCGGCAAATTTCGCCGTCTTTGGCGTTCCTGCTCTGCTGGCTGCTGCTGAATAGCCTGCTGTCGGGCCTGCTCCCGTTCGGCTTGACGCCGAGCTTCCCGTTCGGCTTGGCGCTGGGCTTGCTCGGCTTGACGCTGGGCTTCCCGTTCCGCCTGCCGTCGGGCGCGTTCTTGTTCCATCTGCTGCTGCCGGGCTTGTTCGCGTTCGGCTTGGCGCTGGGTGCGTTCCTGGTCGGCTCGTTGTCGAGCCTGTTCCTGTTCCGCTTGTTGCTGTTGTTGAGTGGCTCGTTGTCTGGCTTGCTCCTGCCCAGCTCGGCGCTGGGCCTGTTCCTGCTCTGCCTGTTGTTGTTGCTGTTGTTGCTGTCTGGCTTGCTCGCGTTCGGTTTGGCGCTGGGCGCGTTCTTGTTCCCGTTGTTGAGCCTGCTCCTGTTGTTTTTGCTGTTGCTGTTGTTGCTGCCGGGCTTGTTCGCGTTCGGCTTGGCGCTGGGCGCGTTCTTGTTCCCGTTGTTGAGCCTGCTCCTGTTGTTTTTGCTGTTGCTGTTGTTGCTGTTGTTGCTGTCTGGCCTGCTCGCGTTCGGTTTGGCGCTGGGCGCGTTCTTGGTCGGTTCGCTGGCGGTTTTGTTCTTGCTCGGCTTTCTGACGTTGTTCATCCTGGAACTGTTGTTCCGTCCCTAGCCGCTGTCTGTGCTGCTCTTGATCCGTCGATGAGCGGCGATCATCTCGTTCCTCGAACTCGACGGAACGGGAATCTTGCGGAGGAGGCCGATTCGCATTGGACCATGTCCCACGGTCTCGCCTGTCCTGATCTCGGTCGCCCGGCCGGTGCTCCCAAGGCGCTGCACCCGGAAACCGTTGCTCGGGATAGCGGTCGGGGCGAGCGCCCATGCGAGGTGGCCGGACCGCTGGCGGTGGTGGAGCAGCCGTCGTTCTGACTACTTCTGGCCGAAACAAAACCACCCGCCCATTTCGTACCGGCGATTCTCTTCTCATTGGCTGATCGGTTTCATCGACTCGGTAACGCGCCGCTCGGGTTTGGGTTTCTCCTTCGAAACGGTCGATATCGATACTGCGGTTTACGACCCGCCGATCGATCACGGTGTAACGGGTAACGTTCGTGGTATTGTTGATCAACGTGACGTTGCGAGGGCGCGGTAAGACAACCTGCTCCACGCGCGAATTGAGAAACTTGCGCGTCGGCACGAAACACCAAGAACTCGCACTCACTCCGAAATCCCGATCGGAAGGAGCGAACCCGACGCTTGGCTCGAACCTCGCCTGAGGTGGCAGCGGTGCCCACCCGATGTAACCACCTCCGCTACGCCAGCCGACCCAGGCAGGTCCCCACTCCGTGTCGGGCACCCAAGCCCAGCCACCGTAGTCATCGTCGTAAAACCAACGGCCGTAATGGAAAGGAATCGAACCCCAAGGGTCCTTGGCAATCCAGGTCCAGCCATAATCGTCGGTAAACACCCAGTAGCCGACCGTATAGGGCCGCCAACTCCTTCTGACGTTCGGATACCAAACCCAACCGTAGGGCTCGGTCTGATGCCAGTAGCCGTAAGGTGCCAGCTCGTTATAGAAAAAGCCGAAATCGACGCGAATCCCGGCATGGGCCACCGCCCCACCCAATAGAGTTGGGCGAGGCGAATCGGCTGGATTCCAGGCGACGTTCATCAGCAGGGCGACGGTAGCCAACCCGAACAACACTTTCGTTTTCATGCGACACCTCGCATAACAATCCGATTTGGAACGACGACCGGGCGCAATCGCGTCTGGCAATCCGTTGATAGGAGGTCGAATTATCTCCAAGGATTGGTGATCCAATCTCGCATAGATTGAAGCGGGCGAGGACTGAATCCAGCATGAATGGAGAAGCCGGATCTGTGCTGGCGCTACGTGGTTGATCTCGGCATCTCGGCGGAGCCGAGGCGGACTGAATTGCTGGCCAGGCGGCATCCGCTTTCTGGCCAGTCCAACGAGCCTGAATCGTCTAGTTAGAAAATTACGAATTCCTGTGGCAAAAGAGCTTTCGCGCAACCATAATCCCGCCGCGCGAGTCCAATTCCGCCGATTATCCTGCTCAAAATAAAATACCTCTATGCAGTCCGAATTCGTCACTGCCTTGTTCGCTTGGATCGCCGCTAATCCGGGCTGGGTGAGCGCCGTTATCTTCATTACTTCGGCGGCAGAATCGCTGACCATCGTCGGTGTCATTATCCCCGGCGCGCTGGTCATGTTCAGTTTTGGCGCCTTGATTGGCCTCGGTCATTTGGATTTCTGGTCGGCTTACTGGTGGTCGGCACTGGGCGCAGTGGCGGGCGATGCCATCAGTTTTTGGATCGGCCGGGTGTTTCACCAAGGCATCCGTCGGGTCTGGCCGTTTACCAAGCACCCCGAGATGATCGGTCGCAGCGAAGAGTTTTTCCGCAAACACGGCGGTAAGGGCGTGTTGTTCGGACGCTTTTTCGGTCCCGTGCGCGGCACGATCCCGACCGTGGCCGGAATGATGGACATGACGTGGCGCAATTTTATGATCGCCAACGTGGTGTCGGCCATCCTCTGGTCGCCGGCTTATCTGATCCCCGGCATGGCTTTCGGCGCCTCGCTGGATATCGCTTCCCGCGTGGCGGGGCGACTGGTGGTGCTGATCTTGATCATCGCTGTTGTGCTGTGGGGGACGACCTGGTTGGTCAGGCACTTGGTGCGCCTGTTCCAAGCGCACGCTGCCGACTGGTTACAGCGATTCTGTAACTGGAGCCGGGGCCGGCGTTTTATCGGGCCGATCAGCGCTTCGCTGCTGGATCCGACTCGCGGCGAACTGCGCGGTTTGGCGACGCTGGCGGTGCTGTTGCTGGGAAGCGTCGTTTTGGCCAGCTTGAGTTTGAACGCCGCCGGCCAACGCTTGCCGAGTGGTCTGGATCAAAGCCTTTATCACTTTTTTCAAGAATTGCGCACACCGTGGGCTGACGCCCTGATGGTATTTACCGCCGAACTGGGCGATTACCAAGTCGTTTTGCCCCTCAGCTTGATCGTGTTTGGCTGGTTGATTTGGCAGCGCCGGCCAGTGGCGGCTTGGCACTGGCTGGCGGCGTTGGGTTTTGGCATGACCACCAATCTGCTGTTTAAGTGGTTGCTGCCGGTATCCAATCCAACGGAGATACTGCGAGAAGTACAGGACTATTCATTCCCATCCAGCCACGCGACCTTCAATACTTTGGTATTCGGGTTTCTGGCGGTCCTCCTCGCCCGAGGCATTCCGCAAGCCCGTCGCTGGATCGTCTATCTGGCGGCGGCGTTTATGATCGTGCCGGTCGCGTTTGCCCGGTTGTATCTGGGCATACACTGGCTCACCGATACGCTGGCGGGTTTATGTCTTGGCCTGATCTGGGTAACTGTGCTGGGGTTGGCTTATAACAGCCACTCGACCGCGGTGCCGGTCAACTGGCGTGCGCTGTTGGCGTCCAGCGTGATCGCTTTCCTGGCCGCCGACTTGATGCATGTGAGTTTCGATTATCGTGCCGATCTGCAACGCTATCAGCCGCAACTGGCGATGCGGACGCTGACGCGGGAAAAATGGTTGCAGGACGATTGGCGGCAGTTGCCGCAGCAGCGGTTGGATTTTCGAGGCAACCGGCGACAGGATTTTGTGCTGCAATGGGCTGGAACGGCCAAAGAACTGGAGCGTCGCTTGCGGGAAGCGGGCTGGGAGCCTGCGCCGCCGCCGGCCTTACGGAGCATTCTATTATGTCTGAGCCCACAGGTGGAATTGCGGGAATTGCCAGTGCTGCCGCAAATCCACGATGGCAGCGACGATGATTTGACGATGGTGCGCTACGCCGATAGCGTAAATACCCGATGGCTGCTGCGCTTTTGGGATATCAACGCCCGGCTGAAAGAAGGCAATATACCGATATGGATGGGCAGCGTCAGCCTGCAAAAATTGAAGCCGCAAATCAGCCTGTTCACCTTCGCGGTAGACGATCCACAAACCCGCGCCCCAGTCGATCTGTTGGCGCCGGCTTGGCGAGGATTGCGGACTCGGGTGGTCAAGGGCGCCAATCCCAATGAGCGAATTACTTTGATCGCGGATTATTAGCGCGGGCCGCCGCCCCAGCCAATTCGCGACCGAACGGGAGATAACCGATGTTGATGAGAGCCGAAACGTCCTGTCTGCTGGTGGTGGACTTTCAAGAACGGTTAATGCCGGCGATCCATCAGGCCGACCAGGTAGTCGCGAACAGCGCATGGTTAATTCGGATTGCCCAGCGTTTGAATGTCCCGGTCCTCGCTTCGGAACAGTATCCGAAAGGCTTGGGGCAGACGGTCACCGCGATTCGCGAATTGCTGCCAGCGGGCGCTTTCGTCGAGAAAACCCATTTTTCTTGTGCCGCCGAGCTGGAGTGCATGAGACAAATCGATCTGCTCGGCCGCGATCAAGTGGTGCTGGTCGGCACCGAGGCGCACGTCTGCGTGTTGCAAACCGCGCTGGATTTGAAAATGGCCGGCAAGGAAATTTATCTAGTCGCCGATTGTATTTCCTCACGCTCGCCGCACGATGCGGAGTTGGCGCTGGAGCGAATGCGCGCCGAAGGCGTGCGCATCGTCAGCCGGGAAATGGTCGCTTTCGAGTGGTTGCATCGGGCTGATACCGACCGTTTCCGCGAGATCAGTCGCGACTTTTTGCGTTGAGCGGCTTTTCTATCCCCTCATCTCAACCCTTCTGCCGTAAGCGGGTGGGAGAGGGGAATGGCTATCACTGTTCAGGTAAACCCCATGTCCCGTGTTCAGTCCTCCATCCCGCGCCGTCCCTGCGTTGCCGTTCGGATCGGTTCCGTCACGGTGGGCGGCGATGCACCCATCGTGGTGCAGTCCATGACCAACACCGA
>DEHU01000144.1 GCA_002352125.1 Competibacteraceae bacterium UBA2792
TTGTTGCCGGCGATCACCCGCGACAGATGGCTTGGTTCGCTGCGCTGCTGCACCAGCGCGTACAGCGGCACGATGTAGATACCGCCGAACACGCCGATCAACACTACATCCAGCACCACCCGCCAACTGCCGGACTGCGCCAGAAAGGCCCACATCCCCAGCAATTCGCCGCCCGGCGGCGATGCGGGGGTGGCGAAGAACAGATCCACCCCGAACACGGTCAGGCCGATGGAGCCAAACGGCACCAAGCCGATTTCCACCATCCGCCCGGACAACCGCTCGCATAACAGCGAACCCACGCCGATGCCGATGGCGAACAAAGTCAGCAACAGCGTCACCACATGCTCGCCGCCGCCCAGAGTCAGCTTGGTAAAATTGGGCAATTGCGCAAGATAAACGCTGCCCACGAACCAGAACCAGGAAATGCCCAGCACCGACTGGAAAACGGTAAAGTTCTGGTAAGTGAACTTGAGAATGTTCCAAGTCTCGCTGGCCGGATTCCAGTTGATCTTCAGATCCGGTGCAGCGGGCGGCGCCTTGGGGATAGCCAAGCTGCTGAAAAAACCGAGTACGGCGATGGTGACGACCGCGCAGGACACCCACAGATGTCCACCCTGCTGAGCGATCAGGATGCCACCCAACATGGTACCGAGCAGGATAGCCATGTTGGTGCCCATCTCGATCCAGGCGTTGCCGCCGACCAGTTCCTCCGGCTTCAGATGTTGCGGCATGATGCTGTACTTCACCGGCCCGAACAGCGTCGAATGAAAACCCATCATGAACAGCATCGCGATCAGCAGCGGCATGTTATCCAGCATAAATCCTGCCGCCGCACCGAGCATGATGACGATCTCTAACAGCTTCACCCAGCGGATGTAGCGCGATTTTTCGTACTTGTCGGACAGTTGCCCGGCGGTCGCCGAAAACAGGAAAAACGGCAGCACGAACAAACCGGCGCAAAGATTGATCAGGGTATTGGCTCGGGCGGGATCGGATGCCGCCGCCTGGAACGCGATCAGGATGATGAGGGCGTTCTTGAACACGTTGTCGTTGAACGCACCCAGAAACTGGGTGACGAAGAACGGCAGGAACCGCCGCTCCTTCATCAGCGTGAATTCGTTGTCGTGGGCCATGCGGTGGGATTCTCCAGAGTGGGGCCGGTTAAGTGTACGCGATGTAGATCGGTACCGATCCGGTCAGAATCATGATTGACCGGATATCCATCAACCACGCATGGTGTAGGTAGCCACCGCTTCTGGCGGGCAATTTTGCCAACCACCGTCCGATTATCACCAACAACGATCAGCTCGGCCGAATTGAGTGGAAAGTCTGTAGTGACAGAAACATGTTTATCCTGCTGTCAGGACAGGATAACGTGAACCCTAATCGTTTCCAAACGCCAACGCCGAATCCGAGTCAGAATGTACCATTGCTCGGCACGTTAAAATTATTTGGTATAAAGTAACGTGTCGAATGAGGAAAGTTATCGAATTCTACATCCAGTCTCTGGGCATATGGATTTCGAAAAATCTGCCACTTGGCAACGTTGAATACATTACAGTGCGCTTTTGCAACGATGCTGCGAATAAGGAGGTTCTCTACATCAATTTGGCCATCGCGCGGATAGACGATACCCGTGTCATCCACTGCTCTGGCTTGATCGTCTATCTTCAGCTTGATGATGTAAATTCTAATGTTGGCAAGAACGGCATCGGTAAGCCCAGTTTCTCGAAACACCTCGAAACGCCCCTTAAATCTCTGCTGGAGATTTGAGGACGTGCCCGCGTATACAGCACGAGCCTGGTCTTTATTTCGGATAACATATAACCCGGCCGATGAGGGAATAGCGGGTCGCGCCACGACTTGGCCGCTCTGGGTTCTTTCAACAGCGTGTTTGGTTTTATAGTCGAAAGTCACTGCTACAGCCATGCTTTTTCCTTGATCCGGACATCGTAAGGACAGATTTGGGCGGCTCGAATTAAACGTGTCGCGTCATTATCAGCATATACTACAAGCACGCATTTTTCCCGGAAACTCCACCATGCGCCCCGTCACCTACGAACTGCTGACTCGCGAAGCGACCGATTGGCACCAACTGGGATTGATCGACCGTTCCCTGCTGGATGTATTGCTAGAACGCTACACGCGTCGCGGCGAATTTCTGGCCGCCCTGCTGAAATGGCTGGGAATGTTCGCCATCTTCCAACTGGGATTAGCGGTACTGGCTTTCATCGCCATGATGTCGCAATCGGCCGGGGTCGCGGCAGTCTTGCTGGGCGGAGTCAGCGCGGGACTGTGGTACTTCGGCGTGCGGATGGCGACCGATCCGCGTCGATTGCATCCTTTCACCGGCGCGGTGCTGGTCACCGCCAGCTTGGCGGCGGCGTTCGGAACGTTCGTGCTGTTGCACGTCGCGCTGGGCGGCGAACCCGAAGGCCGAGCTATTCCCGTCATCATGCTGCTGACCGGCGCGCTCGGCGCATCGACCGCTTATCGCTATCGCCTGCGCTGGCCCTTGCTGCTAGCGTTGTTATTGTTCTTTCACGGCTTGGGCGCCTGGCACGCCTACGGTGGACGCGGCGCCTATTTCGCCGACATTCAGGACCCGAAGCTGATGGCCGCTATCGCCTTGGTCATGATCGCGCTGGGGATCTGGCACGAACGAAGACTGGAAATTGGTCCTTTGCGACGCTGTACCGGCTTCGGCGGTTTATATCTGATCTTCGGGCTGCTGTATCTGAATCTGTCGCTGTGGTTCCTCACTCTGCCGCGCGGGCCGCTCGCTTGGGTGCTGATCTTCGCGGCTGCTGGCATCGCCCAGATCGTCGCTGGCGCCCGCCTGTACGATGCCCGTTTTACCGGCTTTGGCATCGTGTTCCTGGCGATCAACCTGTACACCCGCTTTTTCGAGCATTTCTGGGATCGACTCTCTGCGGGTACGTTTTTCCTGCTCGGCGGCGCACTGGCCATGATCCTCGGCTACGCTTTCGAGCGTCAGAGCCACGTCCGCTCGCTGGGGCAGCGATCATGAACCCTTTATCCCGCAATCGTCGCGTTCGCCGGGAACTGGACGAGCTGCTGCGCGAAGGTTTGTTGGACGAAACAACTTACGGGCGATTGCGCGAACGCTATCCGACCGAAGGCTGGGACTGGCATTCGCTGGGCCGTTGGTTCCTGATTTTTGGCACGATCAGCGCCGTGGCCGGACTAGCGATTCTCGGCCGGACGCTATTCGACTTTACTTTAAACAAGCTGGCGCTATTGTTGGGCATCGCGATGCTCGCCAGTTTTGGCGGTGCGCAATGGTTCAAGCGCGCCCGTCCCGGTTTGATCTGGACCGCCCTGAGTTTGGAACTGCTGGGCGGACTGGTGTTGATCGGCCTGACTTTCACGCTAGGAATTATCTACTCTACCGGGTCCGGCAATTGGCCGGCGCTGCTGCTGATCGACCTGATCCTTCTCCTTGGCCTGAGCTATGCGCTACGGAACCCGTTGCTGTTGATATTGAGCGCCGTAGTGTTTTTCTGCTGGTTCGGCGGCTTCACCGGCTATGCTTCCGGTTGGGGCGCCTACTGGTTCGGCATGAGCTATCCATTACGATTTCTGGCGGCAGCGGCGGCGATCATCGCCATCGCGATCATCCACCAGCAGAGCGAACGCGGGCCGCTGGCGCCGTTTCGGGGTTTCTGCAAAATCTGGTTGTCCAGCGGCTTGTTCTTCGCGGAAATGGCGCTGTGGCTGCTGTCGCTGTTTGGCAATTTCGACTTGGAAACGCATCGTTGGCATCTGGCTGGCGCAATCGAATTGCTCCTGTTCAATGCGATATGGGCAGGGCTGAACATCGCGCTAATCGGGCTGGGCGCACGGTTGACGATGCGGATGCTGACCGGTTACGNNTTACACGCTGTTCTTCGCCCATCTGGCCGAAAACTTGGGATTGCCGCTCAGCCTGCTAATCGCCGGTAGCGGCGCGCTCGGGTTGACGTTCTATTTGGAGCAGCGGCGGCGCGAGAACGCGAAAATGCATTCGAACGGGTGACGTGGATAGTCCTAAGAATGCGCCTCATACACACTTCGGACTGGCATCTTGGCCAAACCTTTCACGATTTCGACCGCAGCCACGAGCATCGCTGCTTCCTAAACTGGCTGCTCGACACCCTGGAGGCGGAACAGGCCGACGCTCTGCTGATCGCCGGCGACGTGTTCGACAGCTCCAATCCATCCGCCGATTCGCAAAGGCAGTTCTACCATTTCCTGACCCACGCCAAGCGCCGCGTGCCCGATCTCGATATCGTGGTCATCGCCGGCAACCACGACTCGGCAGGCCGGTTGGAAGCGCCTGCTCCGCTGCTCGAAGTCTTCGACGCCACGGCCATCGGTTATACCCGCCATCCGCAAGGCGACATCCAACTCGACCGGCTGGTGGTGCCGCTCAGAAATCGAGACCGCGAAATCGCCGCCTGGTGTTTGGCGATTCCCTTTTTGCGGCCCGGCGACGTGCCCCGCGTCGAAACGGACGGCGATCCTTACCCGGAGGGCGTCAAACGGCTTTATCAGCAGGTATTGGAAATCGCCTCGAACCGCCGGCAAGCCGGTCAGGCCATCGTCGCGCTCGGCCATTGCCACATGAGCGGCGGGCAAACCTCCGAAGATTCCGAGCGGCCCATCGTCATCGGCGGTTTGGGAAAATTGCCGGTGGAGATGTTCGATCCCGCCATCGCTTATGTCGCCTTGGGCCATTTGCACCGCGCCCAGGATGTTGGCGGTCAAAGGCGGGTGCGCTATTCCGGCAGCCCGTTACCGATGTCGTTCACGGAGATTCGCTACCACCATCAAGTCGTCCGCATCGATTTAGACGGCGATTCGATTGCCGGCGTGATGCCGATTCCCGTTCCGCGCTTCGTGCAGTTGTTGCAGGTGCCCAAACAACCCGCACCAATCGATGAAGTGCTGGATGCGCTCAAAGCGCTCGATCTGCCCGACGCGCCATCCCCCGATGCGCAACCCTATCTGCAAGTGCGGGTTCGATCCAATACCTTTGACCGGACGCTACGCGCTCGAATCGAATCGATTCTGGAAAAAAAACCGGTACGATTGGCTTCTATAGAGCGGTCCAGCCAACCGAGTGGAGACCGCCCGACCGCCACATTTCAATCCATCGACGACATCAAGCGGCTGCAACCGGATGGTATTTTCAGGGAACTCTGTTCTCAGATGCTGCAACGAGAGCCACCGGCCCAATTGCTGGCGGCTTTCACCGAGTTGTTAGTCGCCGGCGATGGGGAAACAGCACCGTGAAAATTCTCGCCATTCGCGGCAAAAATCTGGCATCGCTGGCCGGAGAGTTCGAGATTTACTTCAATCGAGAACCGTTGGCCTCGGCCAACCTGTTCGCCATTTGCGGGCCGACCGGGTCCGGCAAAAGTACCCTGCTCGACGCGCTTTGCTTAGCCCTCTACGATGAAACCCCGCGCCTGACCGCCGCCGCCAAGAGCATCAGCCATCTGCCGGATGTCGGCGACAAAACCATCACCTCCCACGATCCCCGCAACCTGCTGCGTCGTGGCTCTGGTGACAGTTATGCCGAAGTGGATTTCGTGGGCAACGATGGCGTCGAATACCGCGCCCGCTGGAGCGTGCAACGAGCGCACCGCAAAGCGGATCGGCCCTTGCAAGACACTAAAATGGAATTGAAAACCCTCGCCGATGAACAATCGATCGGCGGAAAAAAAACCGAGGTGCTGGAAGCGATCAGAAAACGGTTGGGCCTGCAATTCGACCAATTCACCCGCGCGGTGCTGCTCGCTCAAAACGAGTTTGCCGCCTTCTTAAAGGCCGACAACGATGACAGAGGGATATTGCTGCAAACGCTGACCGGACTGGATATTTACGAGAAGGTTTCTATCCGCGCCCATCAACGCGCCAAGGCCGAACGGCAGGCGCTCGATAATTTGAGCGCCCAACTCAAAGGTCATCAAACCCTGACCGCCGAGGAACGCGCCGAACTGGAACAAAAACTTGCGACTGCCAAAGCGGAAGCCTCGGCACTGGCGCAACGCAAGGCCGAGCTGGAGAAACAAATCCGCTGGCACGAAACCTGGGAGAATTTAAAGCAAGCCGAACAGCAGGCACGGGAAGCCGTGCAAGAGGCCATCTCCATTCAGGAATCCGCCACGCACCGGCGAGCCTATTTCACCCGGGCCGAGGCGGTGCAAGATGCCCGGTCTGTCTTGGAGGGCTTTGACCGGGCTGCCGCCGAAGTCGATCAGCACCATCAAGCTACGCAAACTGCAAAGCAACAGCGCAACGAGGCGCAACACCTCTTGCAAAGCGCCGAAGAAGCCAAGGCGACCGCCGCGCAAGCGGTCTTCGCTGCCGAACAGCAACGCGCGAACGCCGGTGATGCCCTCCATCAAGCCCGGAATCTGGACGCCGAAATCAATGCGCTCGCTCCCGGCCACGAAAAGGCTGTTGCAGCTTTGAAAAAAGCCCACCAGGATGTAGCCGAGGCACAGGCACGGCTGGATAGCAAAAAAACCGAATACCAGCAGGTCGCGCAACAATTGCAAATCGCCCAAGCCTGGTTGACCAAGCATCAACCGTTGCAGGTTCTGGCGAAAGACTGGTCACTTTGGGATAAGTTGCTCAAGGACGCCGCTAACCTGCAAAACAGCCTATGCGATGCCGAACAGAAAGCGGTTTCGAGCCAGCGGGACACACAAAAGAAACGGCAGGAACGGGATAAAGCGGCCGATGAGTGCGCCAAAGCCAAAACAGCGCTGCACGCGGCGGAAATTTGGTTGCAGGCGGCTCTCGCCGAGCTGGCCGGCTTCGATGCCGAAACCTTGGCGGCACGCCGGCAGGCCGCTCAAACCCGCGCCGAGCAACTCGCCAGCGCCGAGCAACTCTGGACTACCATCGACGCCGCCCAAACCCAACAGCGCAAACTGGAAGACGAAAGCCGCACGCTCCGCGAACAGGTCGTGCAGGCGGAAAACGTCCTAAAGCAGCTCGATACCGACAAGCCCTTGGCTGCCGCCCGATTGGAACAGGCGGAAAAATCGCTGAGAACCGCCGAAGCGGCCTGCGCCGAAAACGTCGAAACCTTGCGGAGAAATTTGGAAGCGGGCTCACCCTGCCCGGTCTGCGGCGCGACCGGACATCCCTACGCCATCGGCGATGCGCCATCCCGCGCCATGCTGGCCGGTCTCAAGGCGGACGTGGACGAATGCCGCAAGATTCTGGAATCGCTGGTCGCTCGGGAATCTGCCCAACAAACCGGCCGCGACAAAAACCGCCAGCGGCTGACCGTTCTGGCCGGAGAACAGGAATCGCTGGCTGCCGCTTTGCGGCGTGACCACGCCGCTTGGAACGCCCACCCGCTCGCCGCAGAACTGACCGCGATTGCGCCCGGCGATTACCCCGCCTGGCTGACCGATCAGAAACAGCTTGCCCGGATTGATCTGGCGGACATTACCGAGAAGGAGAATGTGCATCGTAAAGCCGCCAAAAAGCGGGAAGACGCCCAAAAAGACCGCGATCAAGCCGAGAAACGGTATTCTACGGCGCGGGATGCTCTGAACACCGCAGAAAACGCTTTCAATCAAGCGATGCAGACCACCCAAATCGCCGCAGAGCGGAAAACGGACTGCGACCGCCAATTGGGCGAAAAGCTAACCGCTCTGGAAGCCGCATTTTCCGGCCACGATTGGCGGCCGCTCTGGCAAGCCGATCCGGTCCAGTTCCACGAACAGCGACGGCAAAAAGTCGCCCACTGGAACGATCAAAACGAGAAGGCGGCAGAATGGCAAAAACGGATCGGCGAACTCGAAATCGAGATCAAAAACAATACCGCAATCGTTAACGATAAAACCACACAGCAAAAACATACCGCCGATGAGTTCCAGCGCATCGATAGCGATTTAAAAACCCGATGCCAAAAACGAAAAGCCCTTTTCGGCGGACGCTCCGTCGTCGAGGTGGAAACGGAACTCGACAAGGCAACTGAAGACGCCCGACGCAAACATCAGCAACAAGACGAAATCGCACAGAAAGCCAAGCAGGAGCAGGTGAGCGCCGAAACCGCGCTGAACCGGGAACAGGAGGCGCTCGCCAAATGCCAGCAGGCTGCGGAACAGGCTATGGCAACCTTGCGGCGATGGGTCGCCGAATTCAACGCCAATCATCCCGATGCAACGCTGGATATTCCCGAACTCCGCGCCTTACTGCTCCACGATAACGCTTGGTTAAAAGGGGAACGGGAAACCCTCAAGGCGCTGGCGGACGCCGTCAAGCAGGCGGAGACCATCCTGAAGGAGCGCCAAGCGCAACGGGAAACGCACGAGCGGCAACGCGCCAATCAGGATCCCGCAGAAACCGCGCGGGAGGCGCAACAAAAGACCCAGGCCGATTTGGCGGACGCTCAGAACCGGGCCAAAGAGGCCGAAATCCATCTGCGCCAGAATGACGAGCGCCGCGAAAAAGCCAAAGATTTACAGGAGCAAATCGACCGACAAGAAGGCACCACCCGGATTTGGAACCAATTAGACCAATTGATTGGCTCTTCCGACGGCAAGAAATTCCGCAATTATGCCCAGCAATTTACCCTCGATGTGCTGCTCGGCTATGCCAACCGCCATCTAGCCGACTTGTCCCGCCGCTATCGGCTAGAGCGGGTCAAGGACACTTTGGCTTTGATGGTAGTCGATCAAGACATGGGCGATGAACCCCGCTCGGTGCATTCCTTGTCCGGCGGCGAGTCTTTCCTGGTGTCGCTGGCGCTGGCGCTCGGCCTTGCCTCCCTGTCCTCCAACCGGGTCCGGGTAGAATCGCTGTTCATCGACGAAGGCTTCGGCAGTCTCGATGCCGACACGCTGCGGGTGGCGATGGATGCCTTGGACAAATTGCAAGCCCAAGGCCGCAAAGTCGGCATCATCTCCCACGTTCAGGACATGACCGAACGGATCGGGACACAGATTCAGGTGCGGCGCCAATCCAGCGGCCAGAGCTGGATCGAAGTGCGGAGCGTTTAACGGATCGCAACCGCTATCCTGCAAAAAACGCCCGCACCCGCTCCAAATTCCGCGTGCGCGGCATCGGCGGCAAGCTGTCCAGGAACACCCGCCCGTAGAGCTTGCTCACGATCCTCGGGTCACCCAGCACCAATACACCCCGGTCGGTCACGTCGCGGATCAGCCGGCCCGCACCCTGCTTGAGCGCGATGACCGCATGAGGAAGCTGATAGCTCAGAAACGGATCCTCGCCGTGCTGGCGTATCGATTCGATACGTGCCTGTATCACAGGATCGCCGGGTGCGGCAAACGGCAGCCGGTCGATGACCACGCAAGATAACGCCTCGCCGCGAACGTCCACTCCCTCCCAGAAACTGGCGGTTCCCAGCAGCACCGCGTTGCCCAGAGCCCGGAACTCGCGCAGCAATGCCGCCTTCGGTCGTTCGCCCTGCACCAGCAACGGATAATCCAAACGTCCAGCCAACAATCCCGCCGCCTCGCGCAAAGCCCGGTGACTGGTGAACAGCAAAAACGCCCGCCCTCGACTTGCTGCGAGTACCGGCAGGCTCGCTTCCACCAAGGCTATCGTATGACGCGGCGAACCGGGATCGGGTAGTTCCGGCGGATGGTAAAGCAAGGTGTTGCGGGCAAAATCGAACGGGCTGTCCAGCCGCAATCCTTCGTAATCGTGCAAACCCAATCGCGCCGCAAAATGATCGAACGTTTCGCCCACCGCCAACGTCGCCGACGTGAAAATCCAGGCGCTTTGCTGCCCTTCCATGCGCTCTCGAAAGGTTGGAGCGATATCGAGCGGAGTCAAACTCAGAGTGAACCCGCGCCCACGCGTTTCGAACCAGCGCACGTTCTCCGGCCCACCATCCTCTCCGGTCAGCACGGCCAGGCGTTGCGCCAACTCCTCTCCGCGCCGGTGGCAGTTCTCTAATCCTTTACCGCGCTGAGCCGCCTCTTTTAGCGCCTCGCGTAGCCGATCCAGCGCCCCGCTCAACTCGCCGACGGCTTTTCGAACCAGCGGCAGTCTGGCAACCTCTCGCCACGGTGCCCGGCGATCCGCCAGGCCCAGCGATTCCCGCAACGCCGCCGCGGCCGGTTCGAGCGCTTCGGCTCGTTGCCGCAACACGGCGAAATCCGCTGCGTCCCGAGACTGCTCTACCACCGTATCTCGCGCCAGTTCGCCGAGTTGCCTGCCGCTCAACGACTTGCCGAAGAAATGACTGGCAATTTCCGGCAATTGGTGCGCCTCGTCGAGAATGAATGCTGCCGCGCCGGGCAGCAACTCGGCAAAACCGGTTTCCTTGATCGCCATATCGGCGCAAAACAGATGATGGTTGATCACCAGCACGTCGGCCGCCAGCGCCTCACGGCGGGCCTTGGCGAGAAAGCAGTCGGCGAGTCGCGGGCAATCCTGCCCCAGGCAGTTGTCCACGGTGGACGTCACGCGCAGCCAGATCGGCGAGGTTTCCGGTACGTCGGCGACTTCGGCGATGTCGCCGTGGCGAGTCCGCCTCGCCCAAGCGCGGATCCGCTGCAACTCGACAACCTGCTCGCGCGAACTTAACCGTCCGCTCTCCTCGGCAGTTTGCAGGCGATACGCACAAAGATAATTGCCGCGTCCTTTCAGTAACGCAACCCGCGCCAACACGTTCAACGCTTTCCGCACTACCGGCAAATCTTGCCGATAAAGCTGGTCCTGCAAATGGCGGGTACCGGTCGAAATGATGACTCGCACCCCGGCCGACAACGCAGGCACCAGATAAGCGTAAGTCTTGCCGGTGCCAGTGCCCGCTTCGACGATCAGCGTTCCGCCTTCGTCCAAGGTGGTGGCGACCGCCTCGGCCATGCGCTGTTGCGACCGGCGCGGCGCAAATCCCGGTATTTGCCCAGCCAAGGGGCCGTTCGGCCCCAGCAGTTCGGCCGCGTTCAAGGCAACGTTCGCGAATGGACCGCCTCAATTGGACAATTGCGACGCATGCGCCTCGGCTTCCTCGGCACCGGGCGCATTGCCGGCGGCCTTACGGGCGGAGCCGATCAACTTCCAGTTGCGAGACTGCAATGCCCGGTTGCCGCCAGCCAGATTGTTGGATTTGCTGGCCAACGATTCGGCTTGCTGATACTGACCTTGATGTAGGCGAATCTGGGCCAGATCGTGCCAAATGCCAGCGTTGCGCGGCTCGATGCGCAGCGCCCGCTCCAAAGCGGCGCCAGCCTTGTCCAACTGGTTGCTCTTGACGTACTTGTCGGCGCTTTCCAGCAAAGCAACCACCGCTTGGTTGCCGTCGCGCGAAATTTCCGCCGGGGGTAAATTGGCTGGCGGCGGCGGCGGTTGAACCGGTCGGGGCGCCGGAGCAGGCGGCGAAACCGGTGCTGGCGCTGGAGTCGCCGGCGGAGTCGTCATCGCAACCGTCGTATCCGCTGGTGCGGGCGTATTCGCCGCAGGGGGGGGAGAGGACGGCGGTTTAGGACGCGGCGCCGGCGGCACCACTGCCGGTTGCGGTTCCGGCAGCGAGCCCGGTACCGCCTGGGATGGTGGCGGATACGGCGTAGCAGCGCCCGGCGGATAAGCCGGCGGCCGATAGCCCTCTGCCGAGGGCGGCGGATACGCGGGCTGTTGATTCGAGCTACCCGTATTGGGCCGATAAGGCCGCGTTGGCGGCGCGCTACCGTAGGCGTCCGGATAAGTCGGCGCGGTGGCAGGCGGAACGTATCCCGAGCCATAAGCGTCCGGTGCAGCCGGATAAGCGGAGGAACGTTCCCTCGGCAAAAGTGGATCTTCCTGCGGCGACCATCCCGCGTCCGCTGGGGACGACTGCGGCGGCTGCGCGGGATAGGCCGGCGGCCGGCGCGCGCTACGGTCTACCACTGGTGCCTTGGCAGCCGGCTTGCTGGGAGGCTGCCGCGAAAATGGCGTTGTCGAACAAGCCGTTATCCCCAGTGCCAGCGTCAACATAAAAAGACACGGCTTAAAAGATGTATTCATCGCTTCCCCTCGCCGGTTCGGCGGTCCCGAGCCGGTCGCCGCGAACCACAATGAAATCGGTCACTCATTCGGTTAACTTTACCTTTTCGCCAATCATGCCGCCACGCGAAATCGATGGCTTTGCGACCCGGAGGCGCAAATCGGCCAATCGATCAAACGCTTGGAACGGCTTCACTCCATCAATCGCTGGAAGAAATCGCTCATTCCTCCCGCATCCCCGCCGTCGTCGGACGAATCTGCTCCACGGCCATTGGGCCGGGCGGCGCGGCGGGCGGGTGGACTGCTACAGGCGGTAGATCCCTGCGGCGCGGATCCGGCCAGGAACGGTATCAATTGGCCGCGCCGGCAACCCTGACTCAATCGCAATCCGCTGCGCGGATCCACCCAAATCTCCTCGACACCGGCCGGCGGGGGCGCATCCAACGGCTCCAACTTCAAGCCAGCCATTAGATCCATCCAGACCCGCAAGGCTCCGCTCGCTCCGCTTAAGCCGGTCGGTTTATTATCGTCGCGCCCCACCCAGATCACGGCCAGCCGATCACCGCTAAAGCCGGCGAACCAGCTATCGCGATAGTCGTCGGTCGTACCGGTTTTCCCCGCGATATTCAGCTCGGGCGACAATTTGCTTTTCATCGCGCTGGCGGTTCCCGCCTTCACCACCTGCTGCATGGCATTGGTGACCAGATAGGCCGGTCCAGGATCGACCGCTTTTTCCACGTCCAACGCATAATGCTGGAGTGATCGGCCGTTGGCGTTGGTCACCTCGCGGATGGCGCGCAGCGGGATGCGGAACCCCCCGCTGGCGATCCCCTCGTAGATCTGCGCGATCTCGAACGGCGTCATGTCCACCCCGCCCAACAACAAAGACGGATACGGCTTCAAATCGCGTTCCAATCCCAACCGCTGGAGCATCCCCACCACGTTGATCACGTCTACGTCCAAGCCTACTCTTACAGCCGGAACGTTGTAGGAGCGGGCCAGCGCATCGCGCAAGGTGACCCGGCCGTGGTATCGCTTGTCGTAGTTGGCGGGGGCCCAGCGTTGACCGCCAGAGGTATAAACCAGAGGACTGTCGTTCAGCAGGGTCGTCAAGGTATAGCGGTCGGGCTGTTCCAGAGCGGTCAGATAAACCACCGGCTTGATCAGCGAACCAGCCAGCCGCTTGGCGTCGAGCGCCCGGTTGAAACCGGCCTTTTTCGGCTCGCGATCACCGACCACGGCCAGCACTTCGCCGGTTTGGGTGTCGGTCACGACGGCAGCGCCCTGTAACGGCCGGGCTCTGGGTTGGCTTTTTTCCAGCGGCGACAAGCTGTTGTCCAGCGTATTTTCGGCTGTCATCTGGATTCGCGGATCAAGGGTCGTGAACACCCGCAACCCTTCGGTCGCCAAATCCTCCGGCTTGTAATATTGGCGCAACTGGCGCTGTACCAGTTCCAGGAAGGCCGGATAGGCGGTGATGCCACTGGCGGCTCTGGACGTCACGTCCAGCGGCATTTCCTTGGCGACGGCCGCGTCTCCGGCGCCGATCAAATTCTGCTCGACCATTACGTCCAATACTAGAGCGCGCCGCTCTTTCGCTCGTTCCGGATGCCGGCGCGGCTCGTAAACCGAAGGCCCCTTGATGATACCCACCAGCAAGGCGACTTGATGCAGATCCAGTTCTTCCAGCGGCAGGCCAAAATAGAACTGGCTGGCCAAGCCAAAACCGTGAATGGCCCGGCTACCGTCCTGACCGAGATAAATCGCGTTGGCGTAGGCTTCGAGAATTTCGTCTTTGCCGTAACGCGAATCGATCAAAATCGCCATCAGGATTTCGTTGATCTTGCGTTTGATGCTCCGTTCGTTGCTCAGGAACAGATTTTTCACCAACTGTTGGGTCAGCGTACTGCCGCCTTGCACCGTCCGGCCCGCGCGCAGATTGGCCACCAACGCGCGAAAAATGCCCTTGGGGTTGACACCGGCATGCTCGAAAAACGAGCGATCCTCGACCGCGAGCAGGGTGTCCACCACAACTGGCGGCAAGTCCTTGCCTTTGAGCAGGATACGATCCTCGTAATGGGCAGGATAAATGCCGGCGATCTCGGGCGGATCGAGCCGCAACAAACCGGGTGCGTCCTGCCCGTCCAGACCGGTCAGATCGACCAGAATGTCGCCGGCGAACACCAGCCGAACCTTGCGCACGGGTTCCGTACCATCCCAAAATGTAAAATCGCGAGTCGCCACTTCGAACGTTTCGCCTTGGCGCGCGTAGCTGCCCGGCTTGGTCGGCGCCTCGCCGCCGTTCGGCGGCGGCACGCACGCTTCCGGCGTTGGCGGTTTCGGCTTGCGCCGGAGCGAGCGCTTGCCGTTCTCGGCAGGAGGGGGTGCTGGCTCGACTGGACAATTCACGTCGCGATACCTCAGCAGTTTCAGTTCCTGCTCGAACGCATCGGCGCCGAGCGACATGCCTTCGAACAGCTCCAGCGGCCGGGCGTAAACCTTGGCCGGCATGGCCCAACGCTTCTGGTCGAATTCGGTGCGGATGACCGCATCCAAATACAGCATGTAGATGCCCAACCCGAATGCCCCTAACAACAAACCACCCAGCGACAACGAGAACATCAGCGAAAACAGAGAGCGAATTCCCCGTGCCGGGCGTTTTTTGGAATTGCGGGATGATTTAGTTTTCTTCATATCTGTTCAGTCGATCCTCAATTGGCTTGGCGCGCTTCGATCATTCTGCCTTATCCTACTTCCCGGTTTTCTTGACCTGGAACCCAGCGCGTGCAACCCAACCCATCTTTCGACCAGACCGTTCTGATCGCCTCGCTGCTACAGCCGGCGTGCTATCCACATCCGGCGATGACGGTCGAGCACTTGCAGACCCACGTTTCGCACGTCCTGCTGGCCGGCAATTTTGCTTACAAAATCAAGAAGCCTCTGAATCTGGGTTTTCTGGATTTTACCAGTCTGGAGCGACGTCGATACTACTGCGAGGAGGAATTGCGCCTGAACGGTCGGCTGGCGCCGGACCTGTACCTCGATTGCGTGCCCATCGGCGGCGACCCAGCCAGGCCGGTGCTGGGCAATTTCGCCGGTCCAGCCATCGAATACGCCGTGCGGATGCGCCGCTTTTCCCAAGAAGCGCTGCTGGACCGGGCCTTGGCCGCCGGCCGGCTAGAACCGCATCATCTGGACACATTGGCCCGTCGGCTGGCCGATTTTCATCGCTCCATTCCCATCGCCGGTCCCACCACGCGATTCGGTGATCCAGAACGAGTCCGGCAACCGATGCTGGACGACTTCGTTCACACCCGGCCACGACTGGCCGATCCCGCCGACCTCGACGTGCTGGCCGCCGTGGAGCGCTGGACTCTGGCGGAATCCGGGCGGCTGTGGCCGCGGCTGATCGAACGCAAGGCCGGCGGCTATATTCGCGAATGCCACGGCGACCTACATCTCGGTAACATGATACTGACCGACGCCGGACAGATCACGGTCTTCGATTGTATCGAATTCAACGACGATCTCCGTTGGATCGACGTTATCAACGATCTGGCCTTTTTGATTATGGACTTACGCTTCCGCAATGCCGGAAGCCTCGCTCAGCGGGCGCTCAATACCTATTTGGAGTACAGCGGCGACTTCGCCGGTATCGCGTTGCTGCCCTACTACCAAGTCTACCGGGCGATGGTGCGCGCCAAGATCAACGCTATCCAGGCCAGTCAGGATGATCTCTCGAAACCCGACCGAGCCGCCGCCCGCGCGCTGTGCCGCGATTATTTGCGGCTAGCGCTGGCGCTGACCCAGAAACCGAGGCCGTTCCTATTGATCGCTCATGGCGTCTCCGGCTCCGGCAAATCCCGTCGGACCGGACAACTGCTGGAAAGGTTCCCGGGCGTCATTCGCATCCGTTCCGATGTGGAACGCAAGCGGCTGTTCGGCCTCGCCCCGTTGGACGACAGCGGCTCGGTGTTGGGTGGAGGACTCTACGCGCCCGATGCCAGCGCCCGCACCTATGCGCGCTTGCTCGAACTGGCCGATCAGTTGCTGGCGGCAGGCCATCCAGTGCTGGTGGACGCTACGTTTATGAAGCGCGACCATCGGCAACCCTTCCGCGATCTGGCAGCCCGGCATGGCATCCCATTCATCCTGCTCGATTGCGTTGCCGATCCGGATACGCTGCGGGCACGGGTCGCGGCCCGGCGGGCGCGCGGCGACGATGCTGCCGAAGCCGACGTCGCGGTGCTGGAACGGCAACTCCAGTTCGACGAACCGCCAACAACCGACGAAAACCCCCTGAAAACTGACGGCGATAGCGACGTGGAACGATTGCAAATGGCGATCATAGCGGCAATCGAACACTTTTCGCCGATCGACGAAGCCGTTCCCAAGTAGTTATTGGGCTCCGGCAAGGCTCGAAAATGCGCGCGGCTCGAAAATCCGGAAAACTCGGATCAAGATCGCCGATCCAACGCATGTTGATCGAATGGCGGATACGTATAATCGTGATCGATTTTCCGATCACTCGACGATGGAGGCACGATGGCGAAATATGACGTTTACGGGATCGGCAACGCGCTGGTGGATATGGAATACGAGATCGAGGTCGCCGACCTGGAAGCGCTGGGCATCGACAAGGGCGTGATGACCCTGGTGGACGAGGATCAGCAGTTAAAGATGATGGAACACTTGGTCGCGCGCCCACACCAGCGCAGTTCGGGCGGTTCGGCAGCCAACTCGATGATCGCGGTTAGCCAGTTCGGCGGGACCAGTTTTTATTCCTGCAAAGTGGCGGGGGACGATCTTGGCCATTTTTACATGAAGGACTTGCTCGACGGCGGCGTGGACACGAATCATCACACCGAGAAGGAAGCGGGTCATACGGGCCGTTGCGTGGTGCTGGTCACGCCGGACAGCGACCGTACCCTCTGCACTTTTCTGGGAATCAGTGGCGGGTTATCCACGAAAGAACTGGTCGAAGCTGCCTTGTGCGACTCGGCATACTTCTACATGGAAGGCTACCTGGTCACCTCGGAGACCGCCCGCCAAGCGTGCATCGAAGCCAAGCGCCTCGCCGAAGCGGCCGGCGTCAAAACCGCCATCTCCCTGTCCGACCCCAACATGGTCCGGTTTTTCAAGGCGGGGCTGNNTGTTGTTCGCCAACGAGGATGAGGCCAAGGGATTGGTCGGCGCCACGGATCTGAGCGGTGCGGTCGATTACCTGAAAACCCTTAGCAAGGAGTTCGTGATCACGCGAGGCGCCAAAGGCGCGCTGGTTTGGAATGGCCGGACACCGATCGACATCGACCCGATCAAAGTCGAAGCCGTGGACACGGTTGGTGCCGGAGACATGTTCGCCGGCGCTTTCCTCTACGCTCGGGTTCGGGGGTGGGAACACCGGCGCGCTGGCGCCTTGGCTGCGGCGGCATCGGCCAGGCTGGTCACCAGCTTGGGACCGCGCATATCGGCGACGGAAACTCGGGCGGTGCTGCAAAGCTTCCTGTAAATGGCCAGCGCGACCGGACCGGTGCGTTCTCGAAACTCCATCATTCCGGTCGCGATTCCCGCTTGATTCGGTACAGCTCTCGCGTCTTCAACACCCGCCCGCGCAACTGTTCGGCCAAAGCCGCGCGGGTCAGTTGCTTGACCTCGCGCAGCACGGCGGGATCGTCCAGGATGCCATCGCGCAAAGCGAGCAGTCCCTGGCCAGAAATCGGTACGCCGGTCCGGGTCTGGCTGGCGATCAACGGCCCTTGATCCAACACGTAGCGATAATGTTCCTCGGCGAGGATCGGCGCCCCGCTGGTGGCCTCGCGATCCAACGCGAGGCCGTAGCCCAACTCTTCCAACAATTTCTTTTCGAACCGCCGCAACGACGGCTCCTCGCCAGGCGCCACCGACAGTTCGGCCAACAAAGCCTCGTAGGCGGTAAACAATCCAGACTGTGGATCCTGGCGCGGCAACAACCGCACCAGTAACTCATTAGCGTAGAGACCGGCCAATACCCGGTTTGGCGGCAAAGAAACGGCACGTCCGGCTTCTTCGGCAGCGGTCAGAGTCGCCAGCTCGCCAGCCCCCATCCAAGATAGAAGCAGCGGCGCGAACGGTTGCAGCAGCCCTTTCAACCGCGACCGGGGCGAAACCGCGTTGCGTGCCACCAAGCCGATCCGGCCGTGCTCGCGACCGAACGCTTCCAGCAACAAGCTCGTGTTGAGATACGGGCGGCGGTGCAGGATAAAAGCCGGCTGCAACGACACGCGCACGCGATGGAACCCGCAGCCGGCGCGGCTTAGCCGGTCCCGAGATCGGCGTAACCCAGGCTACGCAGCGCCTGTTCGTCGTCGGACCAGCCCTCGCGGACCTTGACCCAGGTTTCCAAAAACACCTTGCGGCCAAGCAAGCGTTCCATGTCTTCGCGGGCTTGGCGACCGGCCTCGCGCAGCGTCGCGCCGCGTTCGCCGATCACAATACCTTTTTGCGTTTCGCGTTCCACCCAGATGATGGCGTTGATCCGCGTCAGATGCCCCTCTTCGGCGAACCGTTCAATTTCCACGGTCAGGGCATACGGCAGTTCTTCGCGCAATAACCGGGTCAGCTTTTCGCGGATCAGTTCGGCCACCAAAAACCGCTCGCTCGCGGTGGTGATCTGGTCTGCCGGGAACAGGAATTCTCGAACAGGCAGCAAACGGGCGATAACCCGTTCCAGCGCCGTCACGTTGTCGCCGCCGAGCGCCGCCACGGGCACGATTTCGGCGAAATCCCGCTTGCCAGCCGCGTCTTGCAGGAACGGCAGCAACCGGGATTTGCCGGCGATCCGGTCTACCTTGTTGACCACCAACACCACCGGTCCCCGAAAATCGGTCAGCCGCTCCAGCGCGTGTTCGTCTTCCTCGGTCCAACGCAGCGCCTCGATCATGAAGATGACGACATCCACGTAACCCAGCACGCTCGCCGCCGCCCGGTTCAAGTAACGATTCATCGCCCGCCGCGCTTGGCGGTGCAATCCCGGCGTATCCACGTAGACGATCTGAGCTTCCGGCAAGGTCTGAATGCCGAGAACGACGTGCCGCGTGGTCTGCGGTCTTGGGGCGGTGATACTGAGTTTCTGGCCAATCAACCGGTTCAGCAAAGTAGATTTGCCGACGTTGGGACGACCCAGCAAGGCGGCATAACCGGCGCGAACGGGTGCGGAGGCGGTCATCGAATCTGTTCCAGTAGTTGGCGAGCCGCCTCCTGTTCCGCCTTGCGACGGCTGCTTCCCAGCGCGACCGCACGCAATTCGGCGACGACACACTCCACGATAAAGCTCTGTGCGTGCGGTTCCCCGCGAATTTCCAGGACGTTATAGATCGGTAGAGCTCGCTGCCGGGCTTGCAAGTATTCCTGCAAGCGGGTTTTAGGGTCTTTCAATTCGCTGGCGCTGGCCAGTCGCGCCAGATGATCCCGATAAAGATGCAAGATCGCGCTGCGGCAGGCCTCCAAGCCATCGTCCAGATAAATCGCCCCAAAAACGGCTTCCAGCGTATCCGACAAGATCGATTCGCGCCGAAATCCCCCGCTCTTGAGTTCTCCGGGTCCGAGGCGCAGCCAGTCTCCCAGCTTCAGTCCGCGCGCCAGTTCGGCCAAGGTCTCGCCTTTTACCAAGCTGGCTCGCAGTCGGCTCAATTCGCCTTCGCTGGCCTTGGAATAGTGCCGGAACAGATACTCGGCGATCACTACGTTGAGCAATGCATCGCCCAGAAATTCCAACCGCTCGTTGTTGCGGGCCGAGGCGCTGCGGTGAGTGAGGGCTTCCTCCAGCAACTCGGGTTGCCGGAAATGGTAGTCCAGACTGGCGCACAACGAAGCGATGGGCGGATTCACGGGTTCAGCGGGATCGATTCTTTGACCTTCAGCACGACAAATAACCCATAAAACAAATCCCGCTCGTCGTCGTATACGAGATCGATCACCCGACCGTTGCGTTCGTTCCGGATCTTGAGATCCCGAGCCGTAATGTTATCGACGTAGCCAATGTCGAATCGTTTTTGAATCGCGTTCTGGATATCTTGCGCGCTCATCTGCGCCAACTGAGGCTCCTTGCGGATGCTCTCGATCGTGGACTTGATCGAAAAGTACTGGATATACATCGGTACGACCTTCATCGCGATCAACGCGACGAACGCGATGGCGATGATCAACAATAGCATGCCGATCACGGTTATCCCGCCTTGTCGGCCAACTCGTTCACGTCCGGCCGGCTGTCTCGTCCACATCATCGTCGTATCCCCTCTTTTTCGCCTACTCGATACTATTCCCGATCCGGTTGCACTGGCCGCTGAAGGTAATGCAATCCCAATTCATCCAAATGAAAAACGCTTTGCCGATCAGGTTCTCTTCGGGCAACAGTCCCCAGAATCGGCTATCGGCACTGTTGTCGCGATTATCGCCCATGACGAAATAATGTCCGGGCGGAACCTGATAAGTCCAGGCAATCGTGCCATCCGGTTCCCGGCGCGGCTGGAGTCCAGGCCAGAGTCCCGCCATGCCTCCCCACCGGCCGTTGGCCAGCATTTGGACGCGATGCCCAACCTCGCCCAATTGTTCGGTAAACTGTCGATAGCCTGGCTCAGCGGGATCGTCGGCCCGCGCGGTCAGAGGCACGGGTTGGCCATCGACGAAAAGCCGGTTGCCGCGATACTCCAACAGATCGCCCGGCAAACCGGCCACTCGCTTGATATAAGCGACCGCCGGATCGGGCGGGTAGCGAAACACGACGACGTCGCCGCGCGCCGGCTGACCATTTCCGATCATCTTGGTGTTGAGCACCGGCAATCGCAGCCCGTAGGCAAACTTGTTGACCAGGATAAAATCGCCCTTGAGCAAGGTCGGCACCATCGACTCGGACGGAATCCGAAATGGCTCGACCACGAACGAGCGCAAGATCAGCACCGCCAGAATGACCGGGAAAAACGACTTCGATAAATCCACGTACCACGGTAGCTTGATCGCGATCGATCGCATCTCTCCGGCGCTTCCCGTCGCCGGCACGCGGGCGCGGCGCGGCGCCAACACCAACGCGTCTACCAGCCAGACGCTTCCAGTCAATGCGGTCAGTATCACTAAAACGGTAGCAAAATCGATGTTCATAAGTACGATGATCCAACGGCGAAACTGGAAAGTTTCACGAATTTTTCTCCATTTCTAGTACCGCCAGGAAGGCTTCTTGCGGAATTTCCACCTTGCCGACCTGCTTCATGCGTTTCTTGCCCGCTTTCTGTTTCTCCAGCAGTTTGCGCTTGCGGGTCACGTCGCCGCCGTAGCATTTGGCCAACACGTTTTTGCGCAGCGCCTTGACGGTGGTGCGGGCGATGATTTGGCTGCCGACAGCGGCCTGGATGGCAACCTCGAACATCTGCTGGGGTATGAGCTCCTTAAGCTTGACCGCCAGCTCGCGGCCACGGCGCTGGGCTTGCTCCCGATGGACAATGACGGACAGGGAATCCACCCGATCGCCGTTGATGAGCACGTCCAACTTGACCAGGGGCGCCGCTTGGAACCGCTCGAAGCTGTACTCGAACGAAGCGAAACCTCGGCTGACCGATTTCAGGCGGTCGAAAAAATCCAGCACCACCTCGCTCATCGGTAACTCGAAGCTCAGTTGCACTTGGCCGCCCGCGTAATGCAGATTCCGCTGCACACCCCGCTTTTCGATGCACAGGGTGATGATCGCACCCAGATAATCTTGCGGCGTCAAGATATGCGCCACGATGATCGGCTCGCGAACTTCGGCGATTTCGTTGGTCGGCGGCAACTTGGAGGGGTTGTCGATCTTAAAGATCTCGTCCCCGGTGGTGAGCACTTCGTAGACCACGGTCGGCGCCGTGGTCACCAGATCCAGGTTGTATTCCCGTTCCAGCCGCTCCTGGACGATCTCCATGTGCAGCAAACCCAGAAAACCGCAGCGGAACCCGAAGCCCATAGCTTGCGAGGTTTCTGGCTCGAAATGCAAAGATGAATCGTTCAAGCGAAGCTTTTGCAAGGCTTCGCGCAAGCTGCCGAAATCGTCGGATTCGACCGGAAACAGCCCGGCGAACACCCGCGGCTGTACCTTCTGAAAGCCAGGCAATGGTTCCACCGCAGGCCGGTCTGCCCCGGTGAAGGTATCGCCCACGGGTGCGCCGTCGATGTCCTTGATACCGGCGATGACGTAACCGACTTCACCGGCGCTCAGGCTTGGCTGTTCGCTGCGCTTGGGGGTAAAAATTCCGATGGATTCCACCTGAAAGATCCGCCCGGTGGACATCACCTGAATTTTCTGTTTGGGCGCGATCCGGCCATCTACTACTCGGACCAGCGAAATGACCCCGACGAAATTATCGAACCAGGAATCGACGATCAGGGCCTTGAGCGATCCATCCGGGTCACCTTTCGGCGCCGGAATACGTTGGACGATCTCCTCCATCAGCTCTGCGACGCCAAGGCCGCTCTTGGCGCTGACCCGCACGGCATGGTTGGCATCCAAACCGATGATGTCACCGATCTCGTGCGCTACCCGTTCCGGGTCTGCCGCCGGTAGATCGACTTTGTTGAGCACCGGCAACACTTCTAACTGCTGCTCGATGGCGGTGTAGCAATTAGCGACGCTCTGCGCCTCGACGCCCTGGGCGGCATCGACCACCAGCAAAGCGCCTTCGCAAGCGGCCAAGGAGCGGGATACTTCGTAGGAAAAATCGACGTGTCCCGGCGTATCGATGATATTGAACTGGTAAGCGCGACCATCGCGAGCAGCGTAGCGCAGCGACACGCTCTGAGCCTTGATGGTGATGCCCCGCTCCCGCTCCAAATCCATCGAGTCGAGCACTTGCTCGGCCATTTCCCGTGCGCTCAACCCGCCGCAAATCTGAATGAAGCGATCGGCGAGCGTAGACTTGCCGTGGTCGATATGCGCGATGATCGAAAAATTGCGAATGTGATCCATGAACTCCACGGGCTGCTGGCCGCCAGGTTACGTCTTCCCGGCACCGCTCGAAGCGAGCGGCAGAACGGGTAAAGCCCCCCGCAGCCGCTCGGGTGGGGGAACTCGGAAATGCTCGGTATTCGGATCGGGGCGCAATTATAGCTTCATCCGGGCGAAGAAAGCACATTCCCGGATACGGTCGCCGCGGCCGTCCGGCGCAGCACCGCCGGCTGATACCGAATATCGTTCCGCAGTCGCCGCGACAGTGCTCGCACTATCAAAAACCCAGATCCCAGACCCAAGCCGCCCGATAACACCACGAGTTCCTCGCCGGTGGAAGCAAACGCTGCCTGTCCCAAGATGGCTCCAACAAACAACAGTGCCAGAGGCAAGAGGTACGCGAGCAAAGCGCCACGCAATAGTACGCCGTCGGCCATGCCAACGACCACCTCGTCGCCGGGTCGCAGCGGCAAATCCGACAACGCTCGCACCCGGATCCGCTTGTTGCTCCAGATTTTCGCCAGAGCCGCCGTGCCGCAGCCATCGCTGGCATGGCATCCGCCGCAGGCCGACCGGCGCTGGATTTCCAGCCAAGCGTAGCCCTGGCCGGCCTCCGTCACGATCGCACGTTCTTCGATCACTGCTTGCTTTCCTCGGTCGAGCTGTTGGCCACTTCGGGATTGTACGAGACCGAGGCGGCGATGTGCTCGACGGTCGCGGCTGGCACTTCGCCTACCACGAGAACCTGGTAATCGCCCACTTTGGCCCCGAACGCATTCATGGAACCGAGTTGAGATGCTCCCTGCAGCAAGGGCGCCGCTCCATCCAATCGTTCCAAAAACACCGAAACGGTCGCCAGTCCATCGGCAAAAACCATATGCTCGGTCGGATGCCGGCCGGAGCCTCCCGGAAACCGGTTGTGCGAGATTTTGACGAATCCAACCGGTAGATGGAGCACGCTCCAAGCCGACTGCGCGACCGGCGCGCCCACAGGAAGTTGCGCACCTTCAGTTGGCGTCGACAGCACTGTCTCCCCCGGCAACAAAGACGATCCGAAAGCGGTTTCGTCGATCTGCGATTTGATCTGCAAATCGGTGAACATCAATTGCTCGACCGGATAATCTTTGTCGTCTAACAGCACCGAACGCAACAGCATCCCGTTCTGCCGATCCAACCACAGCCGGTAGCCGAATCGCCAAGCATCCCGCGGTTGGATGGCGACCACCCGCGCTTCCAATCCCGCGACGCGGTCGTCGCCCAGCACCGCGAAATCGTAGTGGCTTTCCAACTGACCGAGCTCGCGAGGAATGGATAGGGGAAAGCGCGAACGCTGGTACCCATCGCCCGCGAACGTTGCGTGTTGCCGGGGCAACACACAAGTTACGCTGTCGTTTGCCAACAGAATTTCCCGTGGGGCGCCGTTCAGCGAAAACAACCGCTGCCGTTCGTTTTCCGGACCGCCGCCGTGAACGACCCGCATGGCCTCCACGTGAGGGCCTTGAACATAAATGAAAGTGCCTTCGTAGTTGAGTGCGTGAGTGGCTTGGATCATCCGTCCTAGCCATTGTTTGGCTTCTTCGGCGGTTGATTGGGCGCAGTCGGCGGAGGGCGAAGACCCGGCGGCGAGCGCCAGAAAGGCGCACTGCAATAGCTTCCGCTTCATTCGGGATCGCGGTTTTAACGGTTGGTCTGGTAACCGACCATGCGCACGTAGGGCAACATGCCGTTTACGCTGTTTCGGGAAGCAGCACCGTTATGATTGACTAGATAGCTGTTCAATCGAGCTTCGGCCGGGTTATCGGACCTGTCAGGTTGCCAAGCGGTCGAAGCTGTCTGGATCGCGATGGGAGCGGAGAAGACGGTAGAGGCGAGTTGGCCGGAGGAAGGGAAGGCGTTATCGGTTCGAGTCAACTTGAACCCAAACAGCGCGACCAGAACCACCGAAGCGGCCAACCCAAATCCCGTAACCGGTTTATACCACGTCGGCAGTGGCTTGGCGGCCGGCCGCAACGGCGATTCAGCTTCGACTGCCTGGCGGACACGCGCAGCGAAGCCAGCATCGAACGCATCCGGCAAATGGCCCTGCAGCGCATCGCTGATCAGATGATAACGCTCCCACCGCGTTCTCGAATCGAGATCGCGGCTCAAGCGACGCAAGATCAAATCGACCTCTCTATCTTCCAATTCGTCGTCGACGATCGCCGAAAGCTGACTTGCCGCGATATTCGTATCGTCTTCGACCGGCATCGATCGTTGTTCAGCCGTCTTATCAGCCATGACTCTAATCTCGAACCTAGCTTAAAAGTGGATGCAATTTGGCGTCGATCGATTCTCGTGCCCGGAAAATCCGGGAACGCAC
>DEHU01000085.1 GCA_002352125.1 Competibacteraceae bacterium UBA2792
CTCGCCGACGTGCTCTACCATCGATCTTTCGCCCGTGCTCAGGTTGCAGATATCGCAGCCATCGCACGGATGCGCCAACAGCTCGCAGAAGAACAGCTCACGCGCCGAAAAACCGCTCGCGTGGCCCAAGACGGGCCGCTTCCCGACGTTTGACAGGCCGTGCACTGAAACATCGTTGCCAGTTCTCCTGAAGGAGAGGCGACTGCTGGCTCATCGCTACAGAGCTGCCAGCCAAAGCCTGTCGGTCGTGAATCAGCGCCATTTTTAGGGGTGCCCAGCTAACTGGAACGGGCTCTGGCACTATCTCCAAAGCCGTTGGTGGCTGAGAATCGAAGCCAAAAATTCGGTTATACCGACGCTAACAGTACTGCTGGGGAAGGTCAGGCAAGAAGCCACACAAAAAATACATAAGATTTTTTTGCGAGACACTAAAGTAAATTTCCCAAGGGCCGATATAGAAATCAAAGCCCGGGTGATCCGGGATCAGCAAGCGACCTCAAAATAGCGATTTTTGCCTAGGAGCATAGTCATGGCCCTCGTAGTCAATACCAACGTCTCTGCCTTTAACGCTCAGAATCAGTTGACCAAAACCAACAACATGATGCAAACCGCGATGGAGCGGCTGACCTCTGGCTTGCGCATCAACAACGCCAAGGACGATGCTGCCGGTCTGGCCATCGGCAACACCATGAACGCCCAACTTCGCGGCATGAGCCAGGCCATGCGCAATGCCAACGATGGTATTTCTTTAGCGCAAACGGCCGAAGGTGCCATGGACGAAACCAACAGCATCCTGCAGCGGATGCGCGAGTTAGGAGTACAGGCCGCCAACGATACCAACACCAGCGGTGATCGCCAGAAGATTGCCGAGGAAATCTCGGCGCTGTCCAGCGAAGTAGATCGTATCGCCAATACCACAACCTTCAATGGTCAGAAAATCTTGGCTTCCGCTAGCACCGCCGGCTACGCCATTCAGGTCGATGCCTCGGTGGCCACGACCGGTACGGGCACCATTCAGGTCACCGTCGCCAGTGCCGCTACTCTGAGCGGCTTGGGTGGAGCCTCGGCGAGTGTATTGGTGGGAACGACCAGCATGGCCGGAGCCTCGGCTCAGATCAGTTCGCAGTCGGCCGCGATGAACTTTGTTGCAGCCATCGATATGGCGCTCGGCAACGTCAACACGATGCGCGCTCAATTCGGTGCGGTGCAGAATCGCTTGGGCAGCGCCATCAGCAACTTACAGAATGTCTCCGAAAATATAACTGCTGCCAAATCCCGCATCATGGACGCTGACTTCGCGGCGGAAGTGGCGAACAACAGCCGGGCGCAGATCCTGCAACAGGCTGGCACCGCGATGCTGTCGCAAGCCAATCAGTCGCAACAGAGCGTGCTCTCGCTGTTGCGGTAAACCGAATCACCCAAGGTGGTGAGAGACGGGATCCGGGATTAAAAGAATCTCCCGGGTCCCGTTTACCACGTAGGGAGGAAATACGATGAGCGATCTTAGCATACGCAGCTTTTCCGGCGCGGCCCCCCCAACGGTTGCGCGCCCTGCGCCTCCCGAGCCTCCCGCAGTGCAGCAGGCGGTAGCCCAACCGTTAACCGGTCCCCAATCCGCCATCACGCAAGCGCCCGATGCCGCGAACGCGCAGTGGCGTAACCAGCGCAACGGTAATGCGAACGTCCAGCTGCAGCAGGAATCGACGGCGGGGCAGCAGCAATCCGCAAGCACCGCAACCAGCGAGCGCTTGACGGATACCGTGAATTATCTGAACCAGTTCTTGCAGCGTTTCGATACGTCCTTGCAATTCGATGTCAACAACCAGTATGGCGAAATGGTCGTGCGTATCGTCGACCGCCAAACCAAGGATGTGATACGTCAGATTCCTTCGGAAGAAACCCTGGCATTTGCTAGATTTTTCAAAGAAATGGATGAACATGGCCAGAGTCTGCCCAAATCGTCTCAAAGTTCGGCCATGCCGGATGGTCAGCGCTTGAAGGTAGAGGGCTTGTTGTTGAACACCAAGATTTGATCGGCGATAACCTGGTTTCCACGAACGCGGTATCGGGAGGAGCGCAAACATGACGGGCATCACGGCATCGGGACTCGGTTCCGGCTTGGATATCAGCAGCCTGGTTTCGCAACTGGTGGCGGCCGAGCGCAGCCCTGCCGCCAGCCGGTTGAGCAGCCGGGAGACTAAGCTCAAAGCGCAGATATCGGCCATCGGCTCTTTCAAGAGCGTTCTGTCGAATTTCCAAAGCAGCTTGGCCAGCCTGAAGAAAACCGATATATTTCAAAGCATGAAGGCTACGGTCGCGGACGACAAACTGTTCGCCGCCAAGGCCGAGAACGGCGCTCAGGCCGGCGACTACAACATCAAGGTCGAACAACTGGCGCAGGCGCACCGGCTGGCGACGCCGGCGGATCAAGTGTTCGCCAGCACCAGCGCGGTGGTTGGCACGGGAACGCTGACCTTTCAGTTTGGCACTTACGATGCCAACACCGATTCGTTTACTACCAACGCGAACAAATCGATTCAATCCGTCACCATCGACGCCTCCAACAACACGTTGGCCGGAATACGCGACGCCATCAACGAAGCGAATATTGGAGTGACGGCCAGCATCGTCAACGATGGCAACGGCTATCGTCTGGTGATGGGTTCCAAAGATAGCGGTGCCGCCAACGGCTTGAAGATCACCGCGAGCGATCCTAGTCTGTCGCTGTTGGCTTTCGATCCTACCAGCCAGAGCGACCGGGATACCAAGCAAACTCTCGCGGCCGCTGACGCCCGGCTCGTCGTCGATGGCTTGACCGTCACCAGCGCCAGCAACACGGTCAAGGAAGTGATTCCCGGCGTGACCTTGACGCTCAAGGCCAAGGGAGATGCCGCCACTAGCCTGACGGTCGCGCAGGATACCTCGGAGACGACCAAGGCGCTGGAAACGTTCGTTCAGTCGTACAACGACATGATGAGCACCGTCAAATCTCTGACGGCCTACGACGCTCAGACCAAAACCGCCGGCACCTTGGCCGGGGATTACAACGTTCGCTCTACGATCAACCGGATACGCGACATTTTCACCAGCAGCGTCGCCGGCGCGTCCGGTGCGTTCAAGTCGTTGGCCGACGTGGGTATCAGCCTGCAACGCGATGGTACGCTGAACCTGGATAGCACCAAACTGGCCAAAGCGCTCGATTCCGACATCGATGGCGTTGCCAGCTTGTTCGCCCGCGCCGGCGGTACTACCGATCCGCTGATCCGATACGCCGGTTCGACCAGCACGACCACCTCGGGCACCTTCGATATTGCGGTCAGCCAACTGGCGACCCAGGGCAGCTACGCCGGCGCTCCCATCAGCTCGCTGACGCTTGTCGGCAGCAGCAACACCTTCGCTCTCAAAGTCGATGGTGTGCAGTCTGGCACCCTCGAACTGCTTGCGGGAACCTATACTTCGGATCAGTTGGTCACCGAGCTGCAAAGCCGGATCAACGGCGATTCCGCTCTCCAAGCAGCAGGAGCCTCGGTCAGTGTCGGCTTCAGTGCCAACGCCTTCACGTTCACCTCGAACCAGTACGGTTCCAGCTCCAGTGTGGAATTTACGGCGGTGAACGGCGGTATCGGGAACCGTTTGAAGCTGAGCGTTGGCGCCGGAACGGCTGGCCAGGACGTGCAAGGTACGATCGATGGAGTTGCCGCGACCGGTTCCGGCCAGATGCTGACAGCGACCAGCGGCAAGGCGGCAGGTATTTCGGTCGAGGTGCTGGGGGGCGCCATCGGCGCTCGCGGCACGGTCTCGCAGTCGAACGGTATCGCCCAGCAATTGGATAACCTGTTGACCGACGTGCTCGGTAGCGACGGTTCGCTGAATAGCCGCACTGAAAGCCTGAACAAACAAGTCAGGCAGATCGGCGACGAACGGGATAAACTCGACGTGCGGATGTCGGCGTTGGAAGCGCGCTACAAAGCCCAGTTCACCGCGATGGACCTGCTGGTGAGCCGATTAACTGCCACCGGCAATTATTTGACGCAACAGTTGGCCGGATTGTCGAGCAGCTCGTAACGAATTGACATATTGGGGTATTGTGACATACAGCGAGGATCGGCATCGAGTTTGCAGCTCGATCGCCATCCGCGCCAACCGTCGTAAAATTTACGTCCGTTTGCGTTATCCAAGATAGATACCGCTACCATTTCAGAGATTTCACATGGTTACGTCGAACAGCAGCAGCGCCTTGCGGCAATACCGGAAAATCGATACCGAGTCCGCGACCGCTTACGCCAGCCCTCACCGGCTCATTCAGATGCTGATGGAAGGCGCATTGGATAGCCTGACCAAAGCCAAGGGGCATATCCAGCGCGGCGAGGTTGTGGCCAAGGGCGAACAGATCGGCAAGGCGATTGGCATTGTCGGCGGCTTGCGCGAAGGATTGAACCTGGAAGTTGGCGAGCTTGCCACCAACCTCGATACGTTGTACGACTACATGCAGCGGCGGTTGGTGGAAACCAATCGCCGATCCGATCCGAACTTGGTGGAAGAGGTAATCGACCTGTTGCGCCCCCTCAAGGAAGCCTGGGATGCTATCGGCGATGGTGCGCAGAATACCGAAGAATCCTCTACCGTCACGGACGCGCCTGCGTGATCGCTACGGCGGACGAGTGGGAACAGCGAATCAAGCTGCTGCGGCTGATGAGCATCGAGATGCTCGAACTGGCCCAAGCCGGCGGATGGGACGAGGTGGCCGATTGGGAAGGCAAACGGCGGACGTTGCTGGACGAATTGTTCCGGCAAGCCCCACCGGACGATTTCGTGCTGGCGCTCCAGGAAACCATCCGCACCGTGCTGGACAGCGACGCCAAATTAGTGGAACTAGCGCGCCAGGAAATGGACAAATTGGGCGCATACCTCAAATCGTTCGGGCAGAGCCGCCGCGCTCGCCATGCTTACCAGAGCATCTAAATCCATCGCTATCGGTTCGACGCACCGCCATGACCGCCATCGCTTCCGATTCGTCTACCTCCGGCCTGATCTTCGCGGGCCGCTTGCCGTTGGCGTGGCGCGAATTGCCAAATTTACCCGACGCAGCCGAGCTGCGAGAGGTGGAACGGGCAAACCTCATCATACTGCATACCCTGTTTGCGCTGGATATGCACGCCGGCGATTTCGGCGATGACCCGATCACGCTCGCCAACGCGACCGAGCTCAAGCGCCTGGACTTCAAGGTCGGTCTGCTGCTCGAACTGGTTGGGCAACTGTACGCCCGCCAGCAGGCCATTCCTCCGGAGCGTTCGGTGATCTTGGCGGTGAACGGTTTGAGCTGGCAAGCCGATAGCGCTCCTCCAGCCGGCAGCCTGCTGCGGCTGGAACTGTATTGCAACCTTAGCTATCCTCGCCCCCTCGTCCTTCATGCCCGGTTGGCCGAAGCGGTTTCCAATGCGTACGGATGGGAAATCCGAACGCGCTTTCACGATCCCGGTGAGCCGCTCCAGGGTGCCTTGGAACGCTATATTTTCCTCCAGCATCGCCACACCGTCGCCAATAGCCGACGCAGCGCGCGTTAAAACCTTGATACCTCCCCGGTCTTCATTACAATTGTTCCGGTAACGTATCGGCAGCCCACGCATGGCGCCGACGACGGATAGGAGCATGGCGTTGGCGAGCCATCGATCGTGAGCAGTAGAGCTCACGGTCGCCAGCCCCCAGCAGTCATGCTTCATCCATTTAAGGATAATAATCGATGAAGACCGCTTTGCTCGTGATCGACGACGATTCCGCTCGGGCCGAAGAACTGTGCCTATTGCTGCGGTTTCTGGAGGAAACCCATATTGCCCATGCGGAATCCTCCAACTGGCAAGCCTACGCAGAGCGCAACACCGATTTGCGCTGCATTTTTCTGGGGTGCTATGGCGCTACCGACCAACCGCCCACCGATGCCATTCAAGCCATTCGCGCTCTGGCCCCGCGAGCGACTTTGATCCTGATCGAGGAAACCGACCGGCCTCGCCGCCTGTCGGCGACGCTCGAAGCCAGTTGCAACGGCCATTTATCTCGCCCGTTCCGCTATTCGCAATTGAGCCAAATTTTGTCCAGGCTGCAAGCGGCCGCTGGCCGCGACGGCCGGGGCGCTGCTTCGACTCGCCGCAACGCCGAGCTGTTTCGCAGCTTGATCGGGCATAGTCCAGCAATCGTTCGAGTGCGTGAACTGATTCAGCGTGTCGCGCCGTCCGAATCCACCGTGATGATCCTGGGTGAATCCGGCACCGGCAAAGAGGTCGTGGCGCGCAACATTCATTATTTTTCCGGCCGGGGCCAAGGTCCGTTCGTCCCGGTCAACTGNNGACGAAATCGGCGACATGCCGTTGAATATGCAGGTAAAGCTGTTGCGAGTTTTACAGGAGCGCACCTTCGAGCGGGTCGGTAGCGACCGCAGCTTGGAGGCCGACGTCCGCATCGTCGCAGCCACCCATCGCGATCTTGAGCATCTGATTAGAACCGGCGGTTTCCGCGAGGATCTCTATTACCGGCTCAACGTTTTTCCCATCGAAATGCCTTCTCTGCGCGAGCGAATCGAAGATCTACCGCTGTTGGTCGATGAACTGATCGAGCGCATCGCTCACGAGCGCAGCGTCCAGATCGGCCTGAGTCCAGCGGCGTTGCGCTGCCTGAGCCACTATCCGTGGCCTGGCAACGTTCGCGAGCTGGCCAATTTGATGGAACGGCTGACCATCCTCAAGCCGGACGGCCATGTGGAATTGCACGATCTGCCCGCCAAATTTCGTGCGCACGCTCCGGTGGAGCCGGTGGCGGTGGAGCCGCCGCCGGCGGTGGAGCCGACGGTGGAGCCGGTGGCGGTGGAGCCGGTGGCAGATACCGATCACGCTGACGTTTCCGCCAAATCTCTCTCGGTCGCCGAAGTGGCGAGCCTGCCGCCGGAAGGGCTCGATTTGCGGCAATACATCATGGACCTCGAATCCTCGCTGATTCAGTCGGCGCTGGAAGACGCTAACGGTGTGGTGGCCCACGCCGCTTCCTTGTTGAAGATGCGCCGTACCACTCTGGTGGAAAAGATGCGCAAGTACAACATCCGGCGCAGCGATGCCGATGACGACGAATGATGTCGGTTCGCTGGCGGACGGGCTTTCTATTACGTGCGCCAAAAAGTTGGCGTACACTTAAACCCACGATATAAGCTTCTGTTATTTTTTTTGTTTTTTTTTATGGCACGGTTCTTGCCAAAATCGGGTTGTCTATCGCCTGCAAGGCGACTCAACCAATCGGGGAGCAGGAACCGATGAATTCGATCGATACGACCAATCCGCTGGCAAATGGCCTGTCTCCTTTGAGGGAGCCGGCTTTTGCCGCGTCTCTCCGGGCCGGCACCGGCGCCGAAACGTTGGCCGCAGACGATTTTGCCAGCATCTTCAAGACCATGTTGATGGGCGTCAATCAAGCTCAACAGGGCGCAATCAAGCTAGCCGAATCGTTCGATGCGGGCGAAGAGCAGAATTTGGCGGGCGTGATGATCGCTCAACAAAAAGCTCGACTGAGTTTCCAGACCACCCTGCAAGTTCGCAATAAAGTGGTTTCCGCCTATCAAGATATCATGAACATGCCGATTTAATGGACCGACCTGTGTGATTGCGTGAGAGGAACACGCCGTGGCCGAGGCAAACAACGCGCTGCCGTCGAATCTGCCTGCCCGTTTCGATTGGCGAGGTGAGCTAGCGAAATTCCGCCGGCCAGGGCTGGCCCAAATCGGTGTGTTGGCGGGCATCGTTGCCCTGCTGGCGTTGTTGGTGGCGGGAATGCTGTGGGTCGGTACGCCGGCTTACGATGTGTTGTATCGGGGCTTGGCCGAAGCCGACGCCGGCCAGATCATGGAAGCCCTGCAAAAATCGAACATTCCGTTCAAAATCGATCCGCGCAGCGGTGCGTTGCTGGTGCCGGCCGACCAAGTGCACGAAGCGCGCTTGAAACTGGCCGGTCAAGGTTTGCCGCGCGGCACCGTCAATGGCTTGGAAGCGTTGGAGCAACAGAGCAGCTTCGGCGTCAGCCAATTCATGGAGACCGCCCGCTACCAGCACGCGCTGGAAGGGGAGCTGGCTCGTTCGATCATGACCATCGGTTCGGTAGAAGCCGCGCGGGTCCATCTGGCATTTCCCAAAGAAACCGTGTTTGCTCGCCAGCAACAACCCCCCACCGCCTCGGTCCTGCTGCGGCTGCATCCGGGCCGGATGCTGGATCCGGGCCAAGTGGCGGCCATCGTTCATCTGATCGCGTCGAGCGTTCCCAAGCTCAGGCCCGACCAGGTATCGGTGATCGACCAGGCTGGCAACTTGTTGACCAAGCCCGAGCGAGAAGGCGGCAGCGACCTCGATTTGGATCAACTGGAATACGCGCGGCGTCTGGAAGAACGCTACGCTCGCCGCATAGAAGATTTGTTGACGCCAGTGTGGGGTGCGGGCCGCGTTCGCGCCCAAGTTTCTCTCGACCTGGATTTCACCGTCAGCGAAGAAACGGCCGAACGTTACGAACCCCGGCAGGAACCGCGTCCCGTCCGCAGCGAGCAGTTGCTGGAAGAGACCAATCCTCGGCTGAATCCGGCCGGCATTCCCGGCGCGTTATCCAACCAGCCGCCCGGCGTGGCGACGGCGCCCGAGATAGCCGGCCAAAATCCGGCGGACGCCAACCAGAATCCCCAAAATCCGGCCGTCCCCGGCCAGACCGCGCAAAACACCGTGGTGACGCCCACCCGCAAGGAAGTGACTCGCAACTACGAGCTGGACAAGCGCGTCACGCACAGTCGCGGCGTGCCGGGCCGGATCGTGCGGGTCTCGGCGGCGGTGGTGGTGGACGATCGCACCGCCCTCGAAGGAGGGCAGCCGGTGCGCAAGCCGTTGAGTTCCGAAGAAGTCGAACAGATCACCACCTTGGTCAAACAGGCGGTCGGTTTCAACACCGATCGAGGGGACAGCGTGAACGTGCTGAACGCTACGTTTGCCCCTACGTCGCTCGAAGAGCCTCCGCTGCCGGTATGGCAGCAGCCCTGGTTCCTGGAACTGGTGAAATGGGGCGTGGTAGGGGTGTTGTCGCTGGCGGTACTGCTGTTGGTGGTGCGGCCAGTGCTGCGCCGGTTGCTGCCGCCGGTCGAGACCAAGAAAGAAAGCGACGCCAAAGAAGCCACCAAGGCGCTTGCCGCATCCGAAGAAGGTATCGAGGGGTTGCTGGAAGATCAGGTCGAAATCGGCGGTGCGCTGGAAAATGGCCAACCCAAAGTGCTGTTGAGTAGCCCGGCCGAACAACTGGAACAACGCATGGATTTGGCTCGTACTCTCGTGGCCGAAGATCCGAAACGAGCGGTCATCGTGATCCGCAACTGGCTGACCAACGAGGTGTAAGCGATGTCGGAACTGATCGCTCTCAAAGGCGTGGAACGGGCGGCCGTAGTACTGATGGCGCTCGGCGAAAGCCACGCCGCCGAAATCCTCCGCCACCTGGATCCGCGCGAACTGCACAAACTCGGCGTCGCCATGGCCAATCTGGCAAACGTCAACCGCGACCAGCTCAGCGAAATCGTTCACACTTTCAACGAGGAAGTCCGCAGCCAGACCTCCCTGATGCTGGACGGCGAAAACTATATTCGCGGCGTGCTGACTCGCGCGCTGGGGCGCGAAAAAGCCAGGGGTATTCTGGAACATATCTTCGACAGCGAAGAGCAGGGCGGCGTGGATTCATTGAAATGGATGGATGCGAGCTCCATCGCCGGCGGTCTTCGCGAGGAACATCCGCAGGTCGTGGCGCTGGTGCTGTCCTCTTTGCGGACCGAACAGGCCGCCGAAGTGGTCAATTTGCTGCCTTCACCGCTGCGCGACGAGGCGTTGTTGCGGGTGGCGATCCTAGACGAAATCCCCTCGGGTGCTTTGGCGGAACTGAACGAGCTGATCGAGAAGCAAGTCATGCGCAACATCAGCGCTGCGGCCACGTCCAAGATCGGTGGTCCCAAGCGGGCCGCCGAGATTCTGGGACGCTTGGATGCCGCAGTCGAAGGTTCGATTCTCGACAAGATCAAGGAAGTGGATGCCGATCTCGGCGGCAAGATCGAGGACCTGATGGTCGTGTTCGAGAACCTGATCGGCCTCAGCGACCGCGATATTCAGACGCTGCTGCGCGAGGTGTCATCCGACATGTTGCTGGTGGCGTTGCGCGGCGCAGACGAAGCGGTTCGCCAAAAGATCATGAGCAACATGTCCAAACGCGCTGCCGATCTGCTGCGCGACGATCTGGAGGCGATGCCGCCGGTCAAACTCAGCGATGTGGAGGCTGCGCAGAAAGAGATCATGTCGGCCGCCAAGCGACTGGCGGAGGCCGGCGAAATTACCCTGAGCGCGAAGGGAGACCAGCTTGTCTAAGATTATCTCAGGCGAAAATTTGACGGCTTACCAGCGCTGGGAAATGCCCAGCGTCGATCAGCCGCCCGAACCGGATCCGGCGCCGGCCGCAGTGCCGGCCACGGCCGATGCTCGCGACGGCGCGCGCGCGCCGAAACCGGCGAGATCCACCAAAACCCCGACCGCATTGCCCACGCTGGAGGAAATCGAAGCCATCCAGCGCGAGGCGCACGAAGAAGGCTTCGCCGCTGGCTACCAGGAAGGCCGCCGGGAAGGTCGCGAGCAGGGGTACAAAAAAGGCCAGCAAGAGGGTCAGGCGGAGGGTTACCAGCGGGGCTATGCCGAAGGGCTGGCCGGCGGTCGCGATGAGGTGCTGCTGCGAGTCCAGAAGCTCGACCAAATTCTGGAGTTCATCGGCCGGCCCCTGAAGCAGCTCGACGCGACGGTCGAAGAGGAACTGGCCTGGCTGGCCACCGAAATCGCCCGGCGGCTGGTGCGTCGAGAGCTGCGCGCGGCGCCCGGCGAGATCGTGGCGGTGGTGCGCGAGGCCGTCGGCCTGCTGCCGGTGGCCAGCGCCAACGTACAGGTTCGCCTGCACCCGGACGATGCCCGGCTGATCCGCGAAGTGCTGTCGCTGGGCCGCGACGGCGAGCCGGTTTGGCGGATCGTCGAAGATCAAACCCTGAGTCGCGGCGGTTGCGTGGTGAACGCCGACCTGTCGCGGATCGACGCGACGGTCGAGAAACGGCTGGGTGCCGTGATCGCGACCGTGCTGGGCGACGAGCGTGAACAAAATGCCAAACGTACCTGAAACGGATCGCGCCCATTTTTGGAAGGAGCGGCTGGCCCAACGCCGGTCGCGGATCGCCGATACGCCGGGCTTGGTGGTGGAAGGCCAACTGACCCGGCTGGTCGGCCTGACGCTGGAGGCCGCTGGCTGCGTGGCGCCGGTCGGTGCCCGCTGTCTGGTCGCGAATCCCGGCGGTAACCCGTTCCAGGCCGAAGTGGTCGGTTTTGCCGGCGGCAAGCTGTTCTTGATGCCCAGCAGCGACATTCACGGTTTGATGCCGAATGCCCGGGTGGTTCCCACGAGCGGTGTCAGCCAGGTGCCGGTCGGCGATGGACTTCTTGGCCGGGTGCTGGACGGCTCTGGCCGGTTCCTGGATGGCTTGCCGCCACCGCCGCGAACCAGCCTGGTCCCTCTCGGCGGCAAGACTATCAATCCGCTGCTGCGCAAGCCGATCCGCGAGCCGTTGGATGTCGGCGTCCGCGCCATCAATGCCCTGCTGTCGGTCGGGCGCGGTCAGCGCATGGGCCTGTTCGCCGGTTCCGGCGTCGGCAAGAGCGTGTTGTTGGGCATGATGACCCGCTTTACCAACGCCGAAGTGGTGGTGGTCGGGCTGATCGGCGAACGCGGTCGCGAAGTGCAGGAGTTCATTCAAGAGATCCTTGGTCCAGAAGGCATGGCCCGCGCAGTGGTGGTAGCGGCTCCAGCCGACGATCCGCCCCTCAAACGGCTGTACGGCGCCGCCTTGGCGACCCGAATCGCCGAACATTTTCGCGACTCCGGCCGGCAGGTGTTGCTGCTGATGGATTCGCTGACCCGCTACGCCCAGGCTCAGCGCGAAATCGCGTTGGCCATCGGCGAGCCGCCGGCCACCAAAGGCTACCCGCCATCGGTGTTCGCCAAGCTGCCGCAACTGGTGGAGCGAGCCGGCAACGACACGGTCGGCGGGTCGATCACCGCTTTTTACACGGTGTTGGCCGAAGGCGACGACCAGCAAGATCCGATCGCCGATGCCGCTCGCGCCATCCTCGATGGGCACGTCGTGTTATCGCGGCGGTTGGCGGAGGCCGGCCATTATCCGGCCATCGACATCGAGGCGTCGATCAGCCGGGTCATGCCGCAGATCAGCGGTGCTCGCCATCAGCAATTGGCGCGCCGGTTCAAGCACATTTATTCGACTTACGAGCAGCATCGCGATCTGATCAACGTCGGCGCCTACGTCGCCGGCAGCGATCCGGCGGTGGACGAGGCCCGGGAATACTATCCACGCCTCAAACAATTTCTGATGCAAGGGATCGACGAGCGGGTAACGTTGGCGGACAGTTTGCAAGGATTGGAGACGGTTCTGCAAACCCGGCCCAAGGACGGGAAGGGAAGATAGGAAACGGTAAGATCCGGTGGCGAACAAGCCTCATCCGTTGCAAGCGGCGGTGCAAGTCGCCAAATCCCGCGAGGGCGAGGCGGTGAAAGCGCTGGCCGAGTCCCAGCAACGTCTGGCCGAACAACAAAATCGCTTGCAGCAATTGTTGCTGTTTCGGGGCGAGTACGCCGTCCAGTTTCAAAGCGAAGGCGGCAGCGGGATTTCAGCGCGCCGCTTTCAGGATTACGCCACGTTTTTGAACAGCCTGGATCAGGGTATCGTCCAATCGCGGCAGCAATTGGAACGGTTGCAGCGGGATATCCAGCGCACGCGCCAGGATTGGGTGCGGATGCGCGCCAAAACCAAAGCGCTCGAAGAAGTCATCGAGCGAGATCGGAAAATCCAGGCGCAACGGGAAGATAAACGCGAACAGCGGGATAGCGACGAACGCAACCTACGCAGTTCGGGCGTCCAGCGGTCGCCGAGCGGGGAAGACGGCTAATGGCTGGCGAACATTGCAAAAATCGCCGGAGAGGACCATATCATGGCTCAATTTGAACTCGCCAATTTATCGGCCAACAGCCCGGCCGCCGGTACCGTCGTCGAAGCGTCCACCAACGCGACCGGACGAACCGATGGACCATCTTTATCCTTTGGCCGGTTGTTGCAAGCGCGCGCTTCGCCAGAGCCGGCCACCGAAGCGACCGCTGCCGATCCGGCGGCGAAGCAAGCGGCAAACGGCGCCGCACCGGCTGCCGCAAACCGCCAGGCATCGCAGCCCGGCGTCGCCGATCCGGCGGCTTTTGGCAAAGACGCCGCTGGTCAACGGGCCGAGGTCGCAGCGCTGGTTGTCGACGTGGCGGCGTTGGCCAACGGAGACGAGCCGGACGAAGCGAAGGAGACGGTGGATGAGATCGACGCTGGCGACCCGGATATCGCAGACGGGGAGATAACGGCCGAAGCCGTTTGGCCGGGGTTGCCGTTGTTCATGGAGGCCCGGGCGGCTTTGCGAGATGCCCCTGCTGCGGATGCCAAAGCATCGCCGTCCGGCGCTGCGGCAACGACCGGTTCGATAGGCTCCTCCCGGTTGCACTTCGCGTTGTGCTCGACGAATGCGCCGGGCCAATTGGCCGATGACAACCGATTGGCGCTACCGGCGGCGGATTCGGCCGTTGACGCCACGCCCATTTCTGCGATGTCCGTTCCGCCAAATCTCCTGGCAGCGAACTCGGACGATTCGAGCGTTCCGGTGACCGCATCCGGCCCGTTGGCCGATAGCGTCCGTGATGCGACGCGGCCGGCTGGCGACCTGCGAGCTGATATCTTGGCCGACGGTAACCGGCCATTCACCGCCTTACCGGCAGCCGGCGCGATGGACGGAGCGATGCCGCCGAAGATGGGTTCGACCGTCGGGATGGCATCCGAGACGGCCGTATCCGTACCGTTCGAGAATCGGGCGGCGAACCTGGCAGATAGCCCGATGAGGGTAGGCGCGCGGCTAGGGAGTTTTTGGTCGCGATTCGAACCGGCCGCCACCGGAACCGCGACGTTGGTGGCGCCGAGCATCGCGGCAGCCGGGATCGAAGCAACGGCCGAGCCCTCGATAGCGGCATCGGCGCTCAACGCGCCAGCCGCGACGGCCGCCGCCGGAAGCGAAAATATCGCGACCGGTTGGGCCAGTATCATCGGCGACCCGCAAGCGGCCCGACTGGCAAGCGGACGATCGTTTCGGTGGCGTTCGCCCGTTGCCGATTCTCTGGCCGACCCGCTCGCTCGAACCGGAATCGGGTTGTGGGCGGGGGAGTCGGTATCTGCCGAAAAAACGGTTTTGGCCGACGAAGTACCAAAGGCGACGGCATCTGCCGCGATCGAGAGCGTCGGCGACGCGGATCACCCGTTAACGCCAACCGACCAAGATGCGTCCTCGCTCGCGATTTCCGCCCAAACGCGTCAGAAGCCGGTCGATTCGGTGGCTATTTCCCCAACTTCCCTTTCAGAAAAATCCGTACAGGACGCGGCTACCATCCGTGTTGGCGATCCGGCAGCGCCGGGGAACGGCAACATGCCCGTCCAATCCGGTTCGCAGCCTGCCACTCCCGTAAGACCGGATGTGGGAACGACACCGTCGGCTTCGTTGCCAACGGCTCCAGAGGTGTTGAACTTCAACCAAAAGAACTGGGAACGCGCGCTCGGCCACCAACTGAACTGGATGGTGAACAATCGCTTGCAAGAAGCGGAAATCAAGGTCGATCCGCCCAATCTGGGACCGCTCGAAGTGCGGGTGTCGCTGCACCATAACCAAACCAACGTGACATTCTTCAGCCACGAAGCGGCGGTGCGGGACGCCATCGAAAACGCTTTGCCGCGACTGCGGGAAATGCTGGACGGCCAGGGTATCAGCCTGAACCAGGCTCAGGTGTCCGATCAGTCGCTAGCTCGCCAGCAGGCAGGGGCCGGGGAACAATCGCCGTATGGCCAACGCGATGGCAGGTTGCCGACGACAGCCGGCCAAGGATCGGAAACGGCCGAAGACGCGACCGAAGCGCGGCCGCGTTCCCGCAGTCTCCTGGGAATGGTGGACGATTACGCTTGAGAAGCTTGCGAGAGCTCTTTTCCGTAGGGAGAGGGCGAGAAAGTAGCGGTCTTTCCCGTTCCGTCGTCCGACAGAACGGGAAAGACCGGAAAGCGGTACGGACGAAGGAACAAAGAGCGGTTTCGCGCTGGCGTCGTTGATCGGAGCGGTTCGATCAGAGCGCCGAGACGTTCGCGCCGGCATTGGCGTCGCCGCGCCGTTCGGCGACGCGAGAGGCCAGTTGTTGGAGCGAGTCGTCGGTGATGCTGCTAGGGCTGACTTGGTTGTTTGCGTGCAACATGCAAACCAATTCCGCTTCGCCGCGAGTGAGCCCGCAGAGTTCCATGATTTCGTCGGTGCTAGCGCCCTGCAAAGCCAGTTTGGTGGCAACCTTAAAAAATTTTTGATCGGCATCGCGGTTGAGCGGGAGTCCCGTCTGGCCTCCCTGATCCCTGAGCTGCCCGATTTGCACTTCCAATTTGACCAACCGCTCGCCCAACGCGGCCAGCGAAAGGGTGACTCCCTTCAGATCCTGGTGCAAGTTGGGCAATTCTTCGCGTCCGGCTTCGGCGTCCGGCGTGCCGCCGGAATACAGCCGGGCCGCTGCGAAGCCCAGCGCGATCAGCAGCGCGTTACCGATCAGCAGCGCGATGATCGCTATACCGTGAAACAAAACGTCGTGCATGAATGAATTCCGGTATGCGGGTGAAAAAATGAATCAGGGTTTTCGGCGAGTAGTTTTCCCAGCCGGGGGCGATGCGTCGGCGAGCGCGTCGGCAGAAGTCGTCGCGGGCGGAGCGGTGTTCGCTTGCTCGAAATCGGTCGAATAGCGCGTATCGGTGTTGCCCATGATAACCAGTACCACCCGGCGGTTTTGCATGCGGCCTTGCTCGTTGCCGTTGTCGGCAATCGGTTGATACTCGCCGTAGCCGATCGCCGACATGCGCTCCGGCCGTACCCCGTTATCCATCAGGACGTGGACCACGTTGGCGGCGCGGGCCGCCGACAATTCCCAGTTCGATGGATAAATCGGCGTGCTGATCGGTCGATCATCGGTGAAGCCCTCGACCTGAATGCGATTGGGAATTTCTCGCAAAATCTCGGCGATCACGGCCAACGGTACCAGTGCTTCCGGATTAACTATAGCGCTGCCGCTGGCGAACAGAATATTGTTTTTGATTTCTACTTCCACCCAAAAATCGCCGTTTCGAATATTCACTATGTCGGTGCGAATTAAGTCGGCCAGCGACGATTGCAGCATGGCCAGCACTTTGGTCAGGTTCGGATCGGCGTTGGCTTGAGCGGCTCCTCCCGCTTTATCGGCGGTCAAAACAGGAGAGGTATTTTTTTTGAGTGGGCTGGAACCCTTGGCCAGAGTCACCATGACCCGGGGAGCGCGCTGGATGATCGATGCGGGCAGGGGACGCAGATCGGGCGCCAAGCCTGGGGTCATGCTTGGTTGTCCGACCGCCTGCGGGGCCGGCGAACCGACCATGCCGCCCAACTGGATCGGTTTCATGCTGTTCGGGCTGACGGAGCGAAACGCTACCATCATCGAGTCGGCCAGAACCCGGAACTTGCCTTCGTTGACTGAGGATACCGAATACATTACCACGAAGAAAGCGAACAGTAGCGTGATGAAGTCGGCGTAGGAAACCAGCCAACGCTCGTGGTTTTCGTGGGACTCAGCGTGCTTTTTGCGGCTCATTTCGGCGACCTCAATTCTGGGTAAAACCCTGCAGGCGGGATTCGATGTTGCGCGGGTTTTCGCCGTGAGCGATGGCGATGATCCCCTCGACGATCAGCTCGCAAAGGCGGGTCTGTTTCTTGACGGTGCTCTTGATTTTGTTGCCCATCGGCAGAGCGAACACGTTGGCAAGAAGCAGGCCGTAGATGGTGGCGACGAACGCGGCGGCGATACCGCCGCCCAGCTTGCTGGGATCGGCCAGGTTACCCATGACGTGGATCAGCCCCAGCACCGCGCCGATGATGCCGATGGTGGGCGCATAACCGCCGAGCGCTTCGAAAAAGCTCACCGCCTGCAAGTCGTTTTCCTCGCGGACCGTCATATCCATTTCCAGGATATGGCGGATTTCCTCGGGCTCTTTACCGTCTACCAACAGTTGCAGGGCTTTCGAAGCGAACGGATCGGGCTCCTGCTGGATGTAGTCTTCCAG
>DEHU01000036.1 GCA_002352125.1 Competibacteraceae bacterium UBA2792
TTGGGAAGAAAAGCACGGCCTCAATAAATAGAGAATTATTACTTTATGTAATTCCATTTTTATTTAATTCTCTCTTTATGGAAGATCGTCGAGCGGCCAGCGCATGACCCCTCTCCGCCTCGAACGGCGCGAACCCGCCCGCAACCGGCAGCGGTTCTACACTATCGCCGTGACCCGGACTCTGTTCGACGGCTGGGCGCTCGTCCGGGAATGGGGCCGGATCGGCCAGCCGGGCACGGTGCGGGAAACGTGGTTCGAGACCGAAAGCGCCGCCAGCGAGGCGGGTGCGAAGGTTCGGCAGCGGAAGGAAAAGCGCTGCTATCGGGCTGCAAATTGTCAGCAAAGCAAAAAATACTAACGAAGCGCGATAGCGCCAATTTCTCAGGACTCGCCCATGGATCTGATTGCCGAAGGCATCAAACAAGGATTTATCCGTTTCGAGGATAACCAAAAATACATCGTCTACGTCCATCAGGATAAACGGCGCAACTACGCCAATCCCGAGGAGGCGGTTCAGGCCGAATCCTTTCTCCACCTTGTCCTGACCTACAAATACCCCGTCAAGCGCATCCGCCAATTCGTTTCGGTGCAGATGGGCTCCGAGACCAAGGAAGCCGACCTCATCGTTTACGCCGACGCCGCGCTCAAAGCGCCGCTCATCGTGGTCGAGTGCAAGAAGGAATCCGTCAGCGAACTGGAGTTCGCCCGCGCCGCCGATCAGGCCGTCAGCTACGCGGTGGCGGAGGGAGCGCGCTACGTTTGGGTCACCAGCAAACTCAAGAACGAATATTTCGAGATTCCGGCTCAGAAACCGAAAGCCCGGATCACCATTCCGGACGTGCCGCAGTTCGGCGTCACGGCGCTGGCGCGATTCAAGTTCGCCAAGGATGGTGGCACTACCAGGACGGGACAGAAGTTGTTCCCGCTGGAAACCGTGAGCCAGGACGAGTTGACCCGCCGTTTTCAACAGGCCCATCAAGCGCTCTGGGGCGGCGGTGAACTCAATCCTTCCGAAGCCTTCGACGAACTCGACAAGCTGATTTTCTGCAAGCTTTGGGACGAGCGGAAGCTCCGCAAGGCAGGCGAACCCTACGATTTCCAAATTTTCACCGAAGACACCAAGGAGAAAACCGAGCGGGAGCTGCTCGATCGTCTCAAAAAGCTGTACGAGGAAGGCCGGAACAAAGACCCGGAGGTGTTCAAGGACGACATCCGCCTCAACCCCGCCAAGGCCCGCACCGTCGTCAGCTATCTCGAAGGCGTCAATCTTTCCGACACCGACCTCGATAGCAAAGGCCGCGCGTTCGAGACCTTCATGGGTTCGTTTTTCCGGGGCGACTTCGGCCAATATTTCACGCCGCGCCCAATTGTGAAGTTCATCGTGGACGTGTTACCCATCACCCACGAATCGCGGGTGCTGGACACATCTTGCGGCAGCGGCGGGTTTCTCCTCCACGCTTTGGACAAGGTGCGCAAGCAGGCCGATGACTATTTCCAGCCCGGCACCGACAAGCATTATCGCCACTGGCACGAGTTCGCCCAGCGCAACCTCTACGGTATCGAGATCAACGAGCAGATCGCCCGCACGGCGAAGATGAACATGATCATCCACGATGACGGCCACACCAATGTCATCGCTGCCGATGGTCTACTGCCGCCCAAGGCGATTCGCGACAAGACCCGGAATGCGGGGTTTCAGACCGGCTATTTCGATTTCATCATCACCAACCCCCCGTTTGGCTCCACCGTGAAACAAACGGAGAGGGCTTACCTGCACCAGTACCGTCTCGCCACCCGGCAAGTGGATTGGCTCAACCCCAAGAGCAAGGCCGCCGCACGCCCCGGCCAGGACACGGAAATTCTGTTTATCGAGCAGAGCCACCACTACCTCGCGGAAGGCGGCTATCTGGCCATCGTCATTCCCGACAGCATCCTCACCAACTCCAGCTTGCAATATGTCCGCGACGAGATCGAAGACCTTTACCGCATCGTCGCCGTCGTTTCGCTGCCGCAAACCGCGTTCACCGCCACCGGCGCCGGAGTGAAAAGCTCGGTGCTGTTCCTGAAAAAGCACACTGCCGCCGAAACCAAATGGATGCGCGACACCAAGCAAGCGATCAAGGACAACATCCGCGTCAAGGAGCAACTGGAAAACAAGCTCGACGGCATCGAGCGGGCAAAAAAAGCCGCTCTCAAGAAACTCAACGACCACCCTGAATTTGCCGAGCTTGAGGTTAAAGCTCGCAAGGAAGATGAAGCCTACGCCGCCGCCGCGCAGGACATCGCCGACCGCTTCGCCATGCGGGCCGATGAACTCCGCTACCGGCTCACCGAACTTTACGAAGAGTGCCGCCGCAAGGACTTACCGGACTATCCCATCTTCATGGCCATCGCTGAGGACATTGGCTACGACACCACAGGGCATGAAACAGGAGCTAATGAGCTAGAAGTGATTGCGAAGGAACTAAGGCAGTTCATTTCTTGGCTCGAAACAAAGGATGAGGCATAGCTGTTATGACGGTTCAAAATATTCAGCCTGCAAATCCTAAATCAGGTAGATTCTTCGCTCGTTCCTTCGTGATGCTCACAGGCAACCGTTGGGACCCTTTATTTTACGAGCATGATCTTTACCATTTCGTTCGCAGTTCACAGCCCCTCGTTCGCCTGGGTGACTATTTGAAAGCGATACGAACTGGCTTCGCGGCTGGCAAGACTGCTCAAAGTAATGCGGACGGTGGCATTATCCAAATCCGTCCGACTAACTTGAGCGAAAATCATGAGCTTGTTTTCATGCGCAATGTTTACATCGACCGCCTTGAAGCTATCGCGCGCCCGCTTGATCTATTGCAGCGTGGTGAGATCTTGTTCAACAACACAAACAGCCAGGCATTGGTTGGAAAAACAGTTCTTTTTGATCTTCCTGGTGAATTTGTAGCTTCTAACCACATTACACGCCTTCGCACTAACGACAAACTTTTGCGTGCTGATTTTCTGGTTTGTTTGCTGAATCTTTATCATCAGCACGGTGTATTTTTCCGGCTTTGCACGAATTGGAACAATCAGTCTGGAGTTGGCCCGGATGTTTTGCGCCGAGTCCTAATTCCCAGCATTGACCTTAAGCGTCAGGAAGAGATTGCAATGCGTTGGAATCAGGCATTGGCTCAGAGAAAGAAAAGGGAAACCCAAGCCAGCCAACTTCTTGCTACCATCGACGACGTGTTGCTCGACGAACTTGGCATCCCTCGCCGACCCGAACCGTCCAATACGCTGGAAAGCCGTATCTTCAAATCCAGTTTTGCGACTCTAACCGGCCAACGATGGGACCCGCTTTATCATCAAGCCGACATCTTCGCCTTTGTTCGTGATGCGAAGTGCAGCCTCCAACGGCTCGGCAGGAAAGTAAATTACTTTGTCACCGGCTTTCCCGCAGGACGGGGCGACCAAGTGGACGAGGACGACGGCGGCATCATTCAGATCCGCCCGACCAATCTCAGCGATGACCGGGAGCTGGTATTCAAGCGCAACGTCTATATCGCCGCCTCAGAATTGAAGACCCGCAAGGCCGATGTTCTCAAGCGCGACGAAGTGCTCTTTAACAACACCAACAGCCAGGAGCAGGTCGGAAAGACTGTTTGGTTTGACCTTGAAGGAGACTATTTCAGTTCCAATCACATCACGCGCATTGGCGTAAAGACGGATGAACTCAATCCGCAATACCTCACCTACGTCTTGAACCTCTACCAGCGGCGGAAGGTGTTCTTCAAACTCTGCACGAACTGGAATAACCAATCCGGTGTTGGCTCCGATATTCTCCAGCGCGTTCCTATCCCATTGCCGAAGCTCGCCCGACAAGCCGAGATCGTGAAGCGCCTTGAGTCTGGCCGCGCCAAGGCCCGCGCCCTCCGCGAACAAGCACGCGCCGATTTCGAAAAAGCCAAGCGTGATATCGAAGCTCTCATTCTCGGCAAGGAGAGCAGCGCATGAAACTCAAAGGCATCTTTGATTTCTCGCTCGGCAACTTTCTATGCCTACGCGGCTTCGCCCCGATGGGCGATCTTTACGACATTTCCGAAGCCGACCCCGGCTTTCAGCGCGACCTACTCAGAGACCACGAAAAGGAAATGGTCGCCTTTCTCCGCGAAGGCGAATTTCTCTTTTTCCCCGAGGTCATCCTCGCCACCACGCTCTCGCCAGAAGAAACGGATAGTGAAACCGTCAGGCAACTGTTCGAGAACATTCGCACCGGAAAACCTTTCTCCAATCTCAAATTTCCAGACTACCGCATTGCCTGCAAAGTCCAGAAGGGGGCATCTCAGAAAACGGAAAATAAAGCACGCTAAGCCCATCCGATTACCCACAAACTC
>DEHU01000227.1 GCA_002352125.1 Competibacteraceae bacterium UBA2792
CATAAACGCTCTCTCCTTACTGATGCGGGTGCCGGTGGCAAACCAACGGCGCCAAAAAACTGGAGGACGGGCCATCGGAACCCGGGAGCCCGGGCTGAAGATGCGTGGATGAGCGCTGCGGGCGGTATACCATCGCGCGCGGCGCAAAAACGAAACCCCGGGCAACACAAGGCGCGAGCCTTAGCGCCGGCGATTCGAGAAAGCGGTTCCAGCTCCTTGATTTTATTCAATTTTATTGGTTTGGTTTCGGGTTGTGGTAAAGTCGCGGACCGCTGGCTTTAGGTTCGCCAATTATAATAGGGTTTTTGGTCATTTTCGCAGCGGCAGATCGATATTTTCGCGTTTTTCACCGTGCCCGGTGGCGCGTCGCATTCCGGCCATTGTCGCTGGCGATCTTCGCGCTTCCTCCTCTCGGCGAGTCGAAATGAATATACCGCCCAACAGCTTGGTACTTTACAAAAGCGGTCCGGCCCGCGTCGCCGCCGTCGGCGACAAGCTGGACATCGAATTGGAGGACGGCCGTTCATTGCGGGTTCGCCCCAAAGACGTGCTGTTGTTGCATCCGGGACCCCTGAGCAATTTGCGCGGATTGGATGCCCCAGCCGGCGAAGTGGAAGCGGCTTGCGAATTGCTGGATGGCGGCCGGACCACGCTACCGGAACTGGCGGACCTGGTCTACGGCGCCTATACCCCGGCTACCGCGTGGGCTGCGTGGCGGCTGGTGGACGAGGGCCTGTATTTCCAGGGGACACCGGAAGCGGTCGATGTCCGGCCGCTGGCGGAAGTGGAGCGCGAGCGAGCAAGCCGGGAAACGAAGGCAGCCGAACGGACCGCATGGAGCGGCTTTCTCCAGCGGGCGCGAGCGAACTGCTGCACCCCGGCGGATGTGCCTTATCTGGCGGAAATCGAGGAGGTAGCCCTGGGCCGGCGCGAGCAGAGCCGGGTGTTGCAGGCGCTCGACTGCGACCAGAATCCGACGAGCGCTCACGCTTTGTTGTTGCGGCTGGGGTATTGGGACGGCGCGATGAATCCCTATCCGCATCGAATCGGGATGACGCTGGCGGTGCCGACGGCAAATCTGCCCGAACTGGCGGACGAGGAGCGTCTGGATTTGACTGGATTGCCAGCTTTCGCCATCGACGACGAAGGCAACCTCGATCCCGACGATGCGCTGAGCTTGGATGGCGACCGGCTGTGGGTGCACGTTGCCGATGTCGCGGCGCTGGTCCAGCCGAACGGTCCGGCCGACCTGGAAGCCCGGGCGCGCGGGGCGACGCTGTATCTGCCAGAAACCGGCGTACCGATGTTGCCGGAAGCGGCGGTCGATCGAATGGGTCTGGGTTTGGCGGAAATCTCGCCGGCCTTGTCGTTCGGCTTGAGGCTGGACGCCGACGGGATCGCAACCGAAATCGAGATCGTGCCCAGTTGGGTGCGGGTACGGCGCTTGAGTTACGAAGAGGTGGATGCGCGGCTGGACGAGGAGCCGTTTCGCGACCTTTACGCGCTCGCCGAACGGCATCGAGCCCGCCGTCGGGCCAACGGGGCAATTTTCATCGATTTGCCGGAGGTGAAAATGCAGGTGGTCGATGGCCGAGTACATATTAAACCGCTGCCTCGGCTGCGCAGCCGGATGCTAGTAGCCGAGGCGATGGTGATGGCCGGCGAGGCGGCAGCTCGTTTCGCGCTGGAGCGCGAGTTACCGTTTCCGTACACCACGCAAGACGTGGCGGAGACCTCGGAACGGGCACCGGCGGGATTTGCAGCGATGTACGCTTTGCGGCGCAGCCTGCGACCGCGCCAATACAGCGGCCGGCCCAGCCCGCACGGCGGACTGGGTTTGGACGTTTACGCTCAGATCACCAGTCCGCTGCGGCGTTATCTGGATTTGGTCGCTCACCAGCAGTTGCGCGCTTTTCTGCGCGGGGGCGAGGTGTTGGATGCCCAAGCGATCATCGAACGAGTCGGCGCGGCGGAAGCGGCGGCGATGAGCGTGCGACGGACCGAACGCTTGTCTCGCGAGCACTGGACGCTCGTCTATCTCCAGCAGCATCCGGGTTGGCGGGGCGAGGGCGTGCTCGTCGAAAAGCGCATGCCGCGAAGTACCGTTCTGATTCCTGCCCTAGCCCTGGAAGTGCGGGTGAAGGTGGCCGAAGGCGTTGCACCGGACAGCGTGTTGCCGTTGCGGCTGACCGGCGTTGATCTACCGGAGCGCGCGGTTTATTTTCGGGTCGGTTGACGAACTGCTCGCCGTCGCCGGTCGAGCGATGGTTTCACCACTGAATCAACCGCTGGATTTCCTTGGCGCTCCAGCGCAGAGAGCGGCTTTGCAGCCGGCCTAGCGCCAGCAACAGGGCGATAGCGGCGCCGAGGGGATCATTCAGGGTTATGCCATGATTACCCTGCGGATCAGGCCGTTGGATGCGCCGGTATTGGTTGTTCGCACTATCCATCTTGATACCCGCGTGGCAGCGGAATGGGCGCTGGGCAGGATCGTCTCTTGTTTGCCGGCTGTTTCATTACCGATCCCTTGGAGCGATGACCGGATCTGATTCTCTTTGGTGGCTTGACAGCGCGCGCTGGATGCCTCGTAAGATTGTCCACTTGGCTATACTCCACATAGTATGCATGTGCATCGCTACCGGGAAGGTCACGTAAAGCGATATGGCTTCTTTCATTTTGAGCAGATCTCAACCTAAAAGCGAGGAGAAAACCGTGAATACTGAGGCCACAAACCAAAATTCTGTAAAAAATATCGGTGATATTTTGGTCGTCGGCGACTGGTTTGTCGATGAATACTGGTTTGTCGTTCGGCATCATTCGGAAATTAGTTCTCATATTAAGCCATATCACTATCGAATCTTCACTGATGCGAAACATATTGTGAGGGACCTATGCGGTGGTGGATTTATTACCCGCGTCCTCTATGAGTTGAGAGAATATGAGGTTAAAAATCTATCTGATACTATTAAAAAAATTGAACTTGCCCATGAATTTGCTTGTGAATTTTCCCAAAAAATTATACCACGTCTCAAAGAAGCTAGTGATTCTACCTTAAAAGATGAGCTAGAGTTATTTATTAAAAATAAGGGAAAAATAAAAGAGCTAAAAGAGAATAATAGAAATTTGGATAAAAATTGCTGTAATCTCCAAGTGATGAGCCTACTAAACGAAACAATAAAGAAATTAAATGAATTTAATAAATTAAAAGGTAAATTAAAAAATGAAAAAAATGAATTAATAGATGATCCTAATTATATTAATGACTTGATAAATCAACTAAAAAATAAATATCAACTTAGTACTCCGTAAATTAAGT
>DEHU01000188.1:0-513 GCA_002352125.1 Competibacteraceae bacterium UBA2792
GAGGCGATGGGACCGATTTCCTTGCGGACGTGGGCGACCAGTTCCTTGCGCAGTTCTTCGGTCGGCTCGATGCCGACCTTCAGGGTGACATAGGCGTAGATGCCCTGACCCTTGATATCGTGCGGGAAACCGACCACCGCGGCCTCGGCGACCGCCGGATGCAACACCAAGGCCGATTCGACTTCGGCGGTGCCCATGCGGTGGCCGGAGACGTTGATGACGTCGTCCACGCGGCCGGTGATNNTAATAGCCGTCCTCGTCGCGGCGAGCGCCGTCGCCGGTAAAGTACAGTCCCTTGTACATGGAGAAGTAGGTATCGATGAAACGTTGATGATCGCCGTATACGGTCCGCATTATGCCCGGCCACGGCCGGGTGATGACCAGGTTACCGTCGGTGGCACCTTCCAGGAATTGGCCTTCGGCGTCCACCAGCGCCGGACACACGCCGAAGAATGGCCGAGTGGCGGAACCGGGCTTCAGGGCGGTAGCACCGGGCAGCGGGGTGATCAGGAT
>DEHU01000188.1:519-13700 GCA_002352125.1 Competibacteraceae bacterium UBA2792
TGCCACCAGGTATCGACGATCGGACACCGCTCCTCGCCAACGTTGTGGTAGTACCATTCCCAAGCTTCGGGGTTGATCGGCTCGCCCACCGATCCCAGCAGCCGCAGGCTCTTGCGGGAGGTCCGTTTGACCGGCTCCTCGCCCTCGCGCATNNATGTTGACCTGATGCTTGTCCACCACTTCCCAGAACCGGCTGACGTTCGGGTAGGTCGGGATGCCCTCGAACATGATGGACGTGGCGCCGTTGGCCAACGGGCCGTAGACGATGTAAGAATGGCCAGTCACCCAACCTACGTCGGCGGTGCACCAATAGATGTCGCCATCGTGATAATCGAAGATGTACTTGTGGGTGATCGCCGTGTGCAGCAGATAACCGCCGGTCGTGTGCAATACGCCCTTGGGCTTACCGGTGGAACCAGAGGTGTAGAGGATGAACAGCGGATCCTCGGCATCCATGTGCTCCGGCGGACAGTCGGCGCTGGCCGTGGCCATGATGTCGTGATACCACACGTCGCGGCCTTCGACCCAGGCGACGTTGCCGCCGGTCCGTTTGACCACCACCATCTTCTGCACGCTTGGCGTGCTTTGCAGCGCCTTGTCGGCGTTAGCCTTCATCGGCACCTTGCGCCCGCCGCGCATCCCTTCGTCGGAGGTGATGACCACGTTGCAAGTGGCATCGACGATACGATCTTTCAAGGAATCCGGCGAAAAGCCGCCGAACACGATGGAATGGACAGCGCCGATGCGGGTACAGGCCAGCATGGCGACCGCCGTTTCGGGAATCATCGGCATGTAGATGCAAACGCGATCGCCTTTCTTGACGCCCAAGCCTTTGAGGGCGTTGGCGAACTTGCAAACGTCTTCGTGCAGTTGCCTGTAGGTGACCTTCTTGTCTTCGGCGGGGTTGTCGCCTTCCCAAATGATAGCGACCTGATCGCCTCGGGTGGCCAGATGGCGATCCAAGCAGTTGTAGCTGACATTGAGCTTGGCGCCATCGAACCAGCGGATATGGCCCTTGGTGAAGTCCCAGTCCAGGACCTTGTCCCAACGCTTGAACCAAGTGACGAACTGATCGGCCTGCTCCGCCCAGAAGCCTTCGGGATCGTCGACCGAGCGTTGATACATCGCTAAGTATTGGTCGTCGTTGATCCAGGCGTGGGCGGCAACTTCGGCAGGAACGGGATAGACCTTGACGTCGGACATTACCAGGATTCTCCTCTCAGTGGTGGCTGCGTAATAATGTAGTGGCTGCATAAATTGATTCGTTCGGCGCGGACGGCGACGTGGAGTTACATTCGCGTCCAATCGAGTCTTATATTTTCTAGTTCATGGTCTTGGCGTTGTCTACGGTACTGGCGTTCCGATTCGATTCATTCGGTACGGATCGGGCAGCGATGGTTCCCATCGACGCGACAAGGTCGCCGGCACTCGTTCCAGCCGCCAGTGGATGCGAGCCCAAGCCAGAATCGTCGACGCTGGTTCCCACCGTAAGTCCGGCGGCGGAGACTGCCCCAGAAAGCGCAAGGCAATCCATAATGCGGGGGCGGGATCGCGGAGGTCGAGCGGTGTCGCGCCGGTTTGCTTGCTCAGCTTGTTGCCGCGGCCGTCTACCGCCACCGGCAGGTGTGCGTACTCGGGCGTGGGCAATCCCAACAGCCGTTGCAGATAAATCTGCCGGGGAGTCGAATCGAGCAAATCGCTGCCGCGCACCACCTGGGTAACGCCTTGATCGGCATCGTCCACCACCACGGCCAACTGGTAGGCGAACAAGCCGTCGGCGCGACGGACGACGAAATCGCCGACCTCGCTGGCCAAGCACTGGCGAAATTCACCCTGCACGGCGTCTCGAAAAGCCAATGGTGCATCGGTCGTGCGCAGCCGGATGGCGCGAGGGCGATCCGGTTGGCGGACGCCGACGCGACAATGGCCAGGATAGATCGGGCCACCATCGCTGCCGCGCGGATTCATGGCCAGCTCGCGCCGGCTACAGGTGCAAGGATAGGCCAATTCCGCGCTCGATAGACGTTCGAGCGCCGCGCGATACGCTTCCGTCCGCTGGCTCTGGTAAAGCACCGGACCGTCCCAGAACAGCTCGCACCGTTCCAAAGCGCGCAATATGGCGTCGGCCGCGCCCGGCACCGCGCGAGACACATCGACGTCCTCGATGCGGACCAGCCATTCGCTGTCCCACCGTCGCGCTTCCAGAAAACTGCCCAGCGCGGCGACCAGCGACCCAAAATGCAACGATCCGGTCGGAGAGGGTGCGAAACGACCGCGTCCCGGTCTCCGCGAATCGGCTGGGAAATCTGCTACCACGAGGCAGCGAGCGGTACTGGCCAGCCGGATAGTCGTTTTGAGCGACCCGGTTAGTTGCCTTGCTTTTCGCGAATCTCTTCCAGCATCTTGCAGTCGATNNCAGCATCTTGCAGTCGATGCACAGCGTGGCGGTCGGCCGGGCCTGCATGCGCGGGAGCCCGATTTCCACCCCGCACGCTTCGCAATAGCCGTAGTCGCCGCTTTCGATCAGGGCCAAAGCCTCGTTGATCTTCTTGAGCAGCTTGCGTTCCCGATCGCGGGTACGTAGCTCCAGGCTAAATTCCTCTTCCTGGGTGGCACGGTCGTTGGGGTCGGGAAACGTGGTGGATTCGTCCTGCATGTGGTTGACCGTGCGATCCACTTCGTGCAATAGGCCCTGTTTCCAATCCAGCAAGATCTTGCGGAAATGAGCCAACTGCGCGTCGCTCATGTACTGTTCGCCTTCGACGGGCTGATAATAAGATACCGGCGCTTCTTGCGCGAACGGATCGGTAGTGACCATCGCGATTCCCTCCTGAATGGAACCAAACCTGTGCGGCGGAACCAGCGGTTAATCCGTCCGCCACGACGCTGGCACCGACGATCCGCGATGCCATCGCGGGAACTGTACAGCAGACATTTTCTCATGGCAAAAAGATAAAGCGATTTGGTGACGCGACGTTAAAGCGATCGCGACCGCGCAAAGACAGTCGGCGCGATTTCGCCCGCACCCAACAGGCGTGAATTAAATCGGGCAATAGCGGGTTTATCCGCGCCCGTACCGTCGCTATAATCGTGCTTCGCCTCAAACCACCAAACCGCAAGCTCTGGACAGGCACCGCCGCGATTTTGGGCTGGCGCGATTCCTCCTCGCTGTCGAAAAGCGCAGAGGCATCGCCACGCAACGATCGGGAAACAGGCGGTCACGACCGGAATATCGATGATTGACACCACCGGCGCGTTCTTCGCAACGGCGTCATATCCAGCCTTCTTCTTCCCGCCCCGGCTCCGCCGGAGCACCGTTGCTCGCGCCCGTGAAGGCGCGGCACGGCACCCGCAGCACCACGCTTTGGTCTTGCTCCGGAACCATCGTTCTCGCGACAGCCGTTTCCGGGGCTCCTTCAACACCGGGAGTCGATAATCGTCAATGAGCACACTCATCGAGCAGTTTCGCCAAAGCTCGCCTTTGTTCGGCGGCAACGCGGCTTTCATAGAAGAGCTATACGAAAGCTTCCTGAGCGATCCCGAATCGGTTAGCGAGAACTGGCGGCAGTATTTCCGGAACATGCAAGCCCAAACCCTGGGGGCCCGGGATGTCGCGCACGGTCCGATCCGCGATTCTTTCGCCCAGTTGGCACTGCAACCGCAAGCCGGCGCGGGGCGCGCCCGGGTGCTCAGCCCCGAAGCCGCCGGCAAGCAATCTTCCGTACTACGCATCATCAACGCCTACCGCACTCGCGGTCACAAAGCCGCCGATCTCGATCCGCTACGTTTGCGCGAGCGGCCGCCGGTACCGGAGCTGGACCCCGCCTACCACGGCCTCAGCGAAGCCGACATGAATACCTCGTTCAACACCGGCTCGCTGGTAGCTCCCTCCCAGTGGACCCTGCGCGAGATCATGAACCTGATCCGGGAGGCCTATGTCGGCACGATCGGCTCCGAGTACATGCACATCAACGAGACGGCGGAGAAACGCTGGATCCAAAAACGGCTGGAAGGCCAGCGCGCCCGGCTGGAGCTAGATTCGGCGCAACGCAAGGAGCTGCTGCACTGGTTGGTAGCTGCCGAGGGTCTGGAACGCTACCTGCATACCCGCTACGTCGGCCAGAAACGCTTTTCGCTGGAAGGCGGCGAGAGCCTGATCCCGATGATGGATGAACTGGTACAGCAAGCCGGCGCCCAAGGCGTGCAAGAAATGGTCGTCGGCATGGCCCACCGCGGCCGCTTGAATGTGCTGGTCAACATCATCGGCAAATCGCCCAACGAACTGTTCGAGGAATTCGAAGGCAAGCGCCGGGTCGGCAGCGCCGGCGACGTGAAGTACCACATGGGTTTTTCTTCCGACGTGGAAACGCCGGGGGGGCGGGTGCATCTGGCTCTGGCGTTCAACCCCTCGCATCTGGAAATCGTCAATCCGGTGGTCGAGGGTTCGGTGCGCGCCCGCATGGAGCGGCGGCGGGAACCGGGCGCGGAGACGCCGCCCTTCAATACGGTGATGCCGGTGCTGATCCACGGTGACGCCGCCTTCGCCGGCCAGGGCNNATCGTCGAGGCGCCGATCTTCCACGTCAACGGCGACGATCCCGAGGCGGTGCTCTTCGTCACCCGGCTGGCGATCGAGTACCGGATGACCTTCAACAAGGATGTGGTCATCGACATGATCTGCTACCGCCGCCTGGGCCACAACGAGGCCGACGAGCCGGCTGCCACCCAGCCGATGATGTACCAGAAAATCCGGGCGCGGAAGACGACCGCTACCCTGTATGCCGAGAAGCTGATCGCCGAAGGCGTGATCGCCGAACAGGATTTTCAGGACATGCAGGCGCAGTATCGCGCCGACCTCGATGCGGGCCGGCAGGTATCGCGGCCGACCTTGCCGCACACCAAGGGACCGCACTCGATCGACTGGACCTTGTATTTGAACGAAGACTGGAACGCCCCAGCGCCTACCGCCGTGCCGCTGGCCACGATCCGCGACCTGTCCGAGCGCCTGTTGCGGATACCGGAAGGATTCGAGATACATCCGCGCGTCGCCAAGATCATGGACGACCGGCGCAAGATGGCGGCGGGCGCGCTGCCGCTGGATTGGGGCTTCGCCGAAAATATGGCCTACGCCACCTTGCTGGATGAAGGCTACCAAGTGCGCATTTCCGGCCAGGACTGCGGGCGCGGCACGTTCTTTCATCGTCACGCCGTGCTACACAACCAGAAGGACGGTACCAGCTACGTCCCCTTGATGCATCTTCACCCTGGCCAGCCGAATTTCATCGTCATCGACTCGATTCTGTCGGAAGAAGCGGTATTGGGCTTCGAGTACGGTTATGCCACCGCCGAGCCTAACGGCTTGGTCATTTGGGAAGGACAATTCGGCGACTTCGCCAACGGCGCTCAGGTGGTGATCGATCAATTCATCACCTCCGGTCAAACCAAGTGGGACCGCAGGTGCGGACTGGTGATGTTGCTGCCGCACGGTTTCGAGGGTCAGGGACCGGAACATTCCTCGGCCCGGCTAGAGCGTTACCTGCAACTGTGCGCCGAGCAGAACATTCAGGTGGTGGTGCCTTCGACTCCGGCCCAATGCTTCCACATGCTCCGCCGGCAGATGAAGCGCGACTTCCGCAAACCGCTGGTGGTGATGAGCCCCAAAAGCCTGCTGCGCCACCGGCTGGCGGCGAACAGTTTGGAAGATCTGACCGAGGGCCATTTCCAAGAGATCATCCCCGAAATCGATCCGCATGACCCAGCCGAAATCACTCGCTTGGTATTCTGCAGCGGCAAGGTCTATTACGATCTGCTGGAAGCTCGCCGCGAGCGAAAGCTGGATCACGTCGCCATCGTCCGCATCGAGCAGCTCTATCCGTTCCCGCAGGCGCTCTACAAGGCAGAGGTCGCCCGCTATCCCCACCTTACCGATGTCGTCTGGTGCCAGGAAGAACCGATGAATCAAGGGGCTTGGTTCGAGAGCTTCCACCACCTGGATCGGGATCTGCCGTCCCACCTAAAAATCCGTTACGCCGGCCGGCCGCATTCGGCCTCGCCGGGCACGGGCTACTACAGCGTACACGTCGAACAGCAGCAAAAACTCGTCAACGATGCCCTGGTCCAGTCACAACTGTAACTTAAATCGAACAACTACCCGCAATCGAAGGGAACAACAATCATGACCATCGAAGTGAAAGTTCCTGCCCTGCCCGAATCCGTCTCCGACGGCACCCTCGTCAACTGGAAGAAAAAACCCGGGGAAGCGGTGAAACGGGGCGAAAATCTCGTGGATTTAGAAACCGACAAGGTCGTTCTGGACATTCCCGCCCCGACGGACGGCGTACTCGGCACAATTCTGCGCCAGGAAGGCGAAACCGTCACGACCGGCGACGTGATCGCCACCTTGGAAGAAAGCGCCGTAGCCGAAGCGGCAGCACCGGCACCCGTCGCGACGGCGGCTGCGGCACCAACCTCGCCACCGGCCCCGGCGGCCGAAGCGGACCTCGAAGGTTTAAGCCCGGCAGTACGCCGCCTAGCCGCCGAGCACGGTTTGGACATCGCCAAGGTTCCGGGATCCGGGCGGGGTGGCCGGGTGACCAAAGCCGACGTGTTGGCCTTCCTCGAAGGCAAGCAGCAGGCGAAGCCCGTTTCCGTTCCGGTCGCCGTTTCGACCGCGACTCCGGCCCCGGCTCCGGCCCTGGCCCCGGCTGCTGCCACGGCAGCGCTCCCCCCCGACGCCCTCGGTCGGCTGGAGCAACGGGTACCGATGACCCGGCTGCGCGCCCGCATCGCCGAACGACTGCTAATGGCCAAGAACAACACCGCCATGTTGACCACGTTCAACGAGATCAACATGAAGCCGGTGATGGATTTGCGCAACCGCTACAAGGACGAATTCGAGAAAAAACATGGCGTCCGGCTCGGTTTCATGGGGTTCTTCGTCAAGGCGGTGATCGAGTCGCTCAAACGCTATCCGGCGGTGAACGCCTCCATCGACGGCAACGATATCGTTTATCATGGTTATTACGATATCGGCATCGCGGTCTCTTCGCCGCGCGGCTTGGTGGTGCCGATCCTGCGCGACGCCGACCAGATGAGCTTGGCCGACATCGAAAAAACCATCGGCGAGTTCGGTAAAAAGGCCAAGGAAGGAACCTTGACGATCGAGGAGATGACCGGCGGCACGTTCACCATCACCAACGGCGGCGTGTTCGGGTCGCTGCTGTCCACCCCGATTCTCAACCCGCCGCAGAGCGGCATTCTCGGGATGCACGCNNATCGACGGTCGCGAAGCCGTGACGTTCTTGGTGACCGTCAAGGAATGCATCGAGGACCCGGCCCGCTTGGTACTGCAAGTCTAGGCGGCGTCCAGCGCGCCACTCGTGCGCCGCATCGACGCGATTATCGAGTCCCCTCTCTGCCGATCACGACGGAGAGGATCGCTCACGAACGATTCAAGAGGCAAGCATGGCCAAGACTTACGATGTGGTCGTCATCGGCGGTGGCCCCGCCGGTTACGTGGCGGCGATCCGTTGCGCGCAGCTCGGTCTCGAAACCGCCTGCGTGGAGAAATGGATCAACTTCAAGGGCGATCCAGCCCTGGGCGGCACCTGCCTGAACGTGGGCTGCATCCCGTCCAAAACCCTGCTCGAATCTTCGGAGCAGTATTACCACCTGCGCGAAGGATTGGACGCGCACGGCATTCACGTCGAGGGGGTCCGGCTCGATCTAAACAAGATGATGGCGCGCAAGGAAGACATCGTGCTGCAACTGACCAACGGCATCAGCGCACTGTTCAAAGCCAACGGCGTCGAATGGTTGCAGGGTCACGGTAAACTGTTGGCCGACCGGCAAGTGGAAATCACCCATCGCGACGGTTCCGTGGATGTGGTCAACGCCGATAACGTGATCATCGCCACTGGGTCCAAGCCAATCGACATCGGTGCCGCGCCGGTAGACAACGCCGAGGGGCTGATCGTCGATTCGACCGGCGCCCTGGATTTTCGCGAGGTGCCCGAGACGCTCGGCGTGATCGGCGCCGGCGTGATCGGCCTGGAGTTGGGCAGCGTGTGGAACCGGATGGGCGCCAAGGTCATCATGCTGGAAGCGGTCGAGGATTTTCTGGCTCTGGCGGATCAACAGATCGCCCGCGACGCGTTGCGTCAGTTCAAAAAGCAAGGCTTGGATATCCGGCTCGGCACTCGTGTCACCGCGACCCGCAAGACCGAGAACGGGGTGGAGGTGTCCTTCAAGGACAAAGACGGCGAGCACCAGATCACGGTCGGGAAACTGCTGGTTTCGGTGGGCCGCCGGCCCAACACCGACAACATCGCCGCGCCGGAGGCCGATTTGCTGTTCGACGAACGCGGTTACATTCACGTCGACGATAAATGCGAGGCCAATCTACCCGGCGTGTACGCCATCGGCGACGTGGTGCGCGGGCCGATGCTGGCGCACAAGGGCTCCGAGGAAGGCATCATGGTGGCCGAGAACATCGCCGGTCAGCACGGCCACCTGAACTACGACGCCATTCCGTGGGTGATCTACACCACCCCCGAAATCGCCTGGGTCGGCAGGACCGAACAGGCATTGAAGGCGAGCGGCATTCCCTACAAGGTCGGCAGCTTTCCGTTCAGCGCCAACGGTCGCGCCAAAGCGATGGACGCCGCCACGGGCATGGTCAAGATCCTAGCCCACGCCGAAACCGATACCCTGCTGGGCTGCCATATCATCGGGCCGTTCGCCTCCGAGCTGGTCCAAGAGGCAGTGCTGGCCATGGAATTCCACGCCAGCAGCGAGGATTTGGCCCGCACCATCCACGGCCATCCGACTTTGTACGAGGCCATGCACGAGGCGGCGCTATCCGTTCACGGCCGCGCTTTGCACAAGATCAACACCTGATCGCTGGACCGAAATGCGACGCGAGGGCGCGATCAGCGCCCTCAAAAGTTCGTTTTGCCTCCGCAATCGCCGCCAACCTCTCCCGTTGCAGCGCCTCCGCCAACGCCAGTCCGGTCAAGCCTCGATCTACCAACGGCTGCGCCCGAACGGCCGCTGTCGCCCGATAAATCCGGCGCATGAAATCTGCCTGCACGTAATCCCGGTCTTCCAAGCCCAACCGGCCTCGTGCATCGGCCTCGCAGGCTAACAGGAATTGTTCGAACCGTTGCGGTTTGCGCAACGCATCCATCCCCTGCAAGATCTTGAGCAGCGTTTTCGGGCGCAACTCCAAAGCGCGATGGCAGTAGGTGTGATAGCGGGCGGTCAGCACGCCCAGTTCCCGGTACATATTGGGAACCCGCAACCGTTGACAGAGCACGCGCACCAAGTCGGCGCCGCGTTGTTCGTGACCCAGATGCCGGGGCCATTCTTCCGCTGGCGTATCGCCTTTGCCCAAGTCGTGAACGAGGACCGCGAAGCGAGCGACCGTATCCGCGTTCAATAGCACCGCCTGATCTAGCGCCAGCAGGGTATGCGTTCCGGTATCGATTTCGGGATGGTGAGCTGCCGGCTGCGGTACGCCGAACAAGCGGTCGATTTCCGGAAAAATCCGCGCTAGCGCCCCACCGGCGCGCAACGTTTCGATAAACTGTCCCGGCCTGGCTTCACTTAGGGCGCGCACGGTTTCCGCCCACACCCGTTCCGGCACCAGGCTGTCCACCTCGCCGCTGGTGACCATGACGCGCATGAGTTCCAACGTTTCTGGCGCTACGCGAAATCCGAGTGAGGCATAGCGGGCGCAGAAACGGGCCAGTCGCAAGATCCGCACCGGATCTTCGGCAAAAGCTGGCGAGACGTGCCGCAACCAGCGTCCTTCGAGGTCGCGGCAACCATCGTAAGGATCGATCAGCCGGCCTTCGGCGTCGCGTGCCATAGCGTTGATGGTCAGATCGCGACGCAGCAAGTCGTCTTCCAGCGTCACGTCCGGCGCGGCGTGGACGCTGAAGCCGCAATAGCCTGGCGCGATCTTGCGTTCGGTGCGGGCCAGCGCGTATTCCTCGCGGGTTTGCGGGTGCAGAAACACCGGGAACTCCTTGCCGACCGAATGGAAGCCGCGCGCCAGCAGCTCGGCTGGCGTCGCACCGACCACTACCCAGTCGCGTTCCTTGACCGGCAAACCCAGTAATCCATCGCGCACCGCGCCACCGACCAGATAAATTTCCATCGTGCTCGCGTTCATCGGTTATGTTTGGTGGCGAGAATAATCGAATGTTTGGCGGATCGTCCGCCGAACAATCCGCGCCGAATGATAAACCTTAGACGGTTTTACGAACGATGCAGCGCCCTTTCCGGATACTTTTCACGACCATTGCCCTCGGGCTAGCGCTGTCTGCCTGCGCCGAACTCGACTATTATCGGCAAGCGGCGGCGGGACAGCGGGAATTGCTGCGTGCCCGCCGCCCGGTGGCGGACGTGTTGGCCGATCCGGCGACCGCCCCAGATTTGCGGCGACGCCTGGAAACCGCGCGAGCCTTGCGCGCTTTTGCCAGCGCCGAGTTGGCGTTACCGGACAACGGCAGCTACCAGGCTTATGCCGATCTCGGGCGACTCTACGCGGTCAAAAATGTATTTGCCGCGCCCGAACTGTCGCTGGAACCACGCCGATGGTGTTATTTGGCGGTCGGTTGCCTGAGCTACCGGGGTTATTTCGATGCCTTAGCCGCGCGACGGCTGGCCGACGAGCTACGGGCGGCAGGCGACGACGTATACGTCGCCGATGTTCCCGCTTACTCGACCTTGGGCTGGTTCGACGACCCCCTGTTGAACACCTTTATCGGCTGGCCCGCAGCGCGGTTGGCGGAGTTGATGTTCCACGAACTGGCGCACCAGCGCCTCTATGTTGCCGACGATACCGCTTTCAACGAAGCGTTCGCGACCGCCGTGGGTCGCTTGGGTGCAGAACGCTGGCTGAAACAACGAGGTACGGCGCGAGAGCTGGAAGAATTCGAAGCCGACTACCGTCGGCGCGAGGATTTTTTGCGGTCGGTCGCGGCGGCCCGCGAACGATTGGCGATGGCGTATGCTTCACCCCTCGACGACGCCGGGAAACGGGCGGAGAAGCAGCGCATCCTGGCGGCATTGCGCGACCGCCACCGGCAACTGAAGCAGAGCGATTGGGGCGGTTACACGGGCTACGACCGCTGGTTCGCCGAGGATCTCAACAACGCCAAACTCGCCGGCAACAATACCTATTATCGCTGGGTTCCGGCATTCCTGGCCTTGTACGAGCGAGAAAAACAGGATTTCGCGGCATTTTATCGCGCCGCGGAAATCATCGGCCAGTTGCCGCCGCCGGAACGAGAGGCACGGCTGCGGGAGTTGTCGGCGCCTGTCAGCGTTGCCGCGAATCAGAACGCGACGAGAGACGAATAAATCGTTATGTCAACATGGTAGAAATGATGAAATCCGAGGCGGTCGAAACCGCTCCCCTTCTCGAAATTTGCGACCTGTCGGTCTCGTTTGGCGCGCTGCCGGCGGTGAAACGGATTTCGTTCGTCCTGAATCGCGGCGAGACGCTGGCGCTGGTAGGAGAAAGCGGCTCCGGCAAGTCGGTGTCGGCGCTGTCGATCCTGCAACTGTTGCCCTACCCGCACGCTCGCCACCCCAGCGGCAGCATCCGCTTGCGTGGAGAGGAACTGCTGGGCGCGGCACCGGACCGCTTGCGAGCGGTGCGCGGCAATCAGATCGCCATGGTGTTTCAAGAACCGATGACTTCGCTCAATCCCCTGCACTCCATCGAGAAGCAGATCGGCGAGACGCTGTGGCTGCACAAAGGCTTGCGCGGGTCGCGGCGGCGGGCGCGGATTCTGGAATTGCTGGAGCTGGTCGGTTTACCCGATGCCGCCTATCGGCTGAACGCCCTGCCGCACGAACTGTCCGGCGGCCAGCGGCAGCGGATCGCCCTGGCGCGCGCGCTGGCGGTGGAGCCGAAGGTGCTGCTCCTTGACGAGCCCTTTGGCGCCCTCGATGCGAAGGTGCGCAAGGAGCTGCGGCGCTGGTTGCGGCAGTTGCACGACGAAATCCACGTGACCAGCGTTTTCGTCACGCACGATCAGGAGGAGGCGCTCGAGGTGGCTGACCGGGTGGTCGTGATCAACAAGGGCAAGGTCGAGCAGATCGGCACACCGGAGTCGGTTTATGACCATCCGGCGACGCCGTTCGTCGCCAACTTTCTCGGTTCGGTCAATCTCTTCCACGGTCGGGTCGAGGATGGGCACCTGCATCTTGGCGAGCACGCACTGGCGCTCGGCGCGGAGGGTGGCAGCGAGGGCAGCGCGGTGGCTTTCGTGCGGCCGCACGAGTTCGATCTCGTTCCGGGTTGGCACGCGGATGGTGGCCTGCCGGCGCGAATCCTGCGCGTCGCTGCGGTCGGACCCAGCGCGCAGATCGAAGTGAGCCGGGTCGACGGCGAGCTGATCGAAGTCACCATCGCGCGCGATGCCTTCCAGTTGCTCGGGCTCGCGGAGGGCGACCAGGTCTCGCTGCGACCACGTCACATTCGCGTCTTCCAGGCAGAAGCCCTGGCAGCCTGAGGCAATCCCATGAACTTTCAGCAGTTGCGCATCATCCGCGAAACCCTGCGGCAGGATTTCAACCTTACCGAGGTCGCGAACGCGCTGTACACCTCACAACCCGGGGTCAGCAAGCACATCAAGGATCTNNCGAGCCAGGCAAGGAGCTGGCCGCGGTCGTCGACCGCATCCTGCTCGATACGCAGAACCTGCGCCGCATTGCCGACCAGTTCGCGAGCCGGGAAACGGGCCACTTCGTCGTCGCCACCACCCATACGCAGGCGCGTTACGCGCTGCCACAGATCATCAAGTGGTTCAAGACCGACTATCCCAGGGTGCACCTCGCGCTGCACCAGGGCAGCCCGGGCGAGATCGCCGACCTCCTCGTTTCCGGCGAAGCGGATGTCGGAATCGCCACCGAAAAGCTGGACCAGGTCCCGGAACTGGTGACCTTTCCCTTCTACCACTGGCATCACGCGCTGATCGTTCCCTACGGCCACCCGCTGCTGCACGTTGAGGAGCTGACGCTGGAGGTGATTGGCGAGTACCCGATCATCACCTATCAGGAGGGATTCACTGGCCGGACGCTGATCGACCAGGCTTTTGCCGACGCCGGCGTCGTTCCGGACATCGTGCTCTCGGCGATCGACGCTGACGTCATCAAGACCTATGT
>DEHU01000259.1 GCA_002352125.1 Competibacteraceae bacterium UBA2792
GGCGGCCACCTGCAACCGGTGCTAGACACATTGGTGTATCTCAAGCGAGAAACCGACGTCTGGTTCGAGATTACTACCCTGCTGATTCCGGGCGAGAACGATTCCGATGCGGAATTGGAAGCCCTGACTCAGTGGATCGTGGAAAACCTGGGGCCGGACGTGCCAGTTCACTTCACGGCGTTCCATCCCGACTGGAAGATGATGAACCATTCGCCGACCCCGCCCTCGACCTTGAGCCGGGCGCGGCGAATCGCCATGAAGAACGGCATCCATTACGCCTACACCGGCAACGTTCACGACGAAAAGGGCGACAGCACCTACTGCCACCAATGCGGCCAGAAGCTGATCGGTCGCGACTGGTACACGCTCGGAGCTTGGAACCTGACCGCCGATGGCTGCTGCAAGTCCTGCGGTACGCCCTGCGCCGGAGTATTCGAGGCCAAGCCGGGGACTTGGGGCGCGCGGCGACGTCCGGTGCGCCTTCGGCAGTATGCCGCTTGACGGGCCGTCGTCCGGTCTAGCCCATTAACCGTCGATGCTGAGCTACCGCCATGCTTTTCATGCAGGCAACTTCGCCGACGTGTTCAAGCACGTCCTGCTGGTGCAACTCGTTCGCGCTTTGCGCGGCAAGGACAAGCCGTTTTGCCTGCTCGACACCCACGCCGGCGCCGCGCGCTACGATTTGGGTTCGGCGCCGGCCCGCAAGAACCGCGAGTTCGCCGACGGTATCGGCCGGCTGTGGCGCCAGCCGGGGCTGAGTTCGGAACTTGGCGATTATCTGGATCGGGTTCGGGCGCTGAATCCGGACGGGGAACTGCGCTGGTATCCCGGCTCGCCTCGCATCGCCCGCGATTTGTTGCGGCCAAACGACCGGCTCATCTTGGCCGAACTCCATCCGACCGAATTTCCGTTGCTCAAGGCCGAGTTCCGCAACGATCGCCAGGTAGCGGCCCATCATACCGACGGTTATGCCGCGCTCAACGCTTTTCTGCCGCCTCCCGAACGGCGGGGGTTGGTACTTCTGGACCCGCCCTACGAACTCAAAGATGAATTCGAGCGGCTGGCCGAAGCGGTTCGACGGATTCATCGCCGCTGGGCAACCGGCATTGCCGCCGTCTGGTATCCGATTCTCGACCGCGCGCCCAGCCTGCGCTTGCAACGAGCCTTGCAGGAATCGGGTATTCCCGCGATTCTGTGCGCGGAACTGGGGCTGTATCCTTACGATGGTCCGCCGGGCTTGCACGGTTGCGGCATGATCGTCGTCAATCCGCCGTGGAAGCTGGACGAAACGCTGGATCGCTTGCTGCCCGAGTTGCTGCGTTGCTTGCGCGTCGGCGATGCGGGACAGACCCGACTGGAATGGCTGGCGCCGGCGCCTTGAGTTCGCCAACCGGCTCGCCTTGTTTTACCATGCCGCCGCCGGCTATCGGCGATTGCACGTAGAAAATCCATGATCCACGCTACCCTGATCGACACCGCCACTCTGCACGCCCACCTCGACGATCCCGGCTGGATCGTGGTCGATTGCCGGTTTAGCCTGATGGATACCGCAGCGGGCCGCCGGGCTTATGCGGAAGGACACCTTCCGGGCGCTCGCTACGCGCACTTGGACGAAGATCTATCCTCTCCCATCACGCTGGCCTCCGGCCGGCATCCGTTGCCCGATCCGGCACGTCTGACGCAAAGACTGGGCGAATGGGGCATCGGCAACAACACGCAAGTGGTCGCCTACGACGACGCGGGCGGGATGTTGGCCGCCGCGCGGCTGTGGTGGTTGCTGCGCTGGCTGGGACACACCGCTTGCGCGGTGTTGGACGGCGGTATCGTAGCCTGGCGACAAGCCGGGTTGCCGTTGACCGCCGAATCGCCTGCTGTTCAGCCTGCGCGATTCGAGGCGCGATCGAACGACCAGCTATGGCTGACGACCGCGCAAGTACAGGCCTTGACGACAACGGAATTATTGTTGGACGCGCGGGCAGCGGCGCGCTACCGGGGCGAGATGGAACCGATCGATCCGGTGGCTGGCCACATTCCGGGGGCGGTCAACCTGCCGACCGAGAACAATCTGACGGCCGATGGCCGTTTTTTGCCAATCGGTGAATTGCGGCTGCGATTCGTGGACGTTCTGGGCGGACGGCCGCCGACGGCAGCGGTGCATGCCTGCGGTTCCGGCGTGACGGCCTGCCATAGCCTGCTGGCGATGGAAGCCGCCGGTCTGGGCGGCTCGCGGCTGTACGCCGGCTCGTGGAGCGAGTGGATTCGCGATCCGGGCCGGCCGGTCGCGACCGGCGCGACATAAAAATACGGCGAAACGGGTCGTGCGAACGATCAGGCGCGGGTCGCATCGTTTCCGGTCATCCCCGCCGGATACAATTGCTCCAAAGCTTCCGCCTCGACGCGGATGATCTCGATGTTACCTTTGCGGGTGAAGGTCCAGCCGTGCGCGCGTCTNNGAATATGGCATACGAGAGAATGGAGTAGCCGTGCAGCCCCACCCGGTCGGCCATCGCCATGCTGACGCTGGCCTTGTCGAGCGCCTTGCAGTGGATGTTGTCGCCGTTCATCTTCGTTCCTCTAAAATCGGTATCGTACAATCCGGGCACGTTGCCGGGCTTTGATAGTCTTATCGGCCGCAACGGCCAAAACTGGAGGGGTACCGCTCCGCGAAACGGCGGATCGTGAGCGCAATCTTGGCCGAACGGCAGCGGCCGTATAGTCGCCGTCCGGCCAAGATTGCCCATATTGACCGGGAAATAGCGAATGCTGAAAAGAATCGACAAAAACATCGCCGTGCTATCTATCGTATCAACCTTGAGCGCCTGCGCCGGACTATCCTCGATCGGCCTCCAAGATGCTGCTCCCGAGCCAGAAAAGCCGATAACCTCCGATTCGCCACCGTTCGTCGATTACTGGCAAACCCGCGATCCTTCCGAATATCGCCGTCCCTCTGCGACCCCCGGTCCCGGCGACCGCAAACCCCTCTCTTCATCGCAAGATATCGTTTTTTCGGCAAAAGAAAAAAATCCGGGCAAAAGCGGAAGCAAGGCTGAGCCCCGGATAAGTCTGATCATACCCATACAGCCGGGAAAAGCCGCTCAAGCTTCAGAACGGAAATCCCAGGAGCAGGAAAAAGCGACGATGGCCGCCGCCGGCACAAAACCGGCTATCGCCCCCAAAACCGGGCGCAAGTCCGTGGTTTCCAACCAAAAAGGCAACCGCAAGCCAATTGGGGTCGCCAGCAACAATCTTTGGAATCGAGTACGCGAAAGCTTGGTGCTGACCGATGTGGAGCATGCCCGGATCGACGAGCAAATCGGATACCTGAAGCGCAATCCGGGGTACGTAAACCTGTTTTCGCAGCGCGCCAAACCCTTCTTGCACTATTTGGTCGAGAAAATAGATCAGCGCGGCATGCCCATGGATTTGGTATTGGTGCCGATGGTGGAAAGCGCCTTCGAGCCGACCGCCGTTTCTCCGAAAGAAGCCGCCGGTCTCTGGCAAATCATTCCGGCCACCGGCCAGGAACGGGGCCTTGCGATCAGCGAAGGTTACGACGGCCGCTTCGACGTTCACGCCTCGACCGAGGCGGCTCTGGATTATCTGCGCTACTTGAACAAACTGTTCGAAGGCGATTGGCTGTTGACGCTGGCAGCCTACAACGCCGGTCCGCGCGCGGTGCAGGAAGCCATCGAAGCCAGCAAGCAACCGCAACCGTCCGCCGCCTCTCCAGCGAAAGACCTACCCCCTTCGCGCTCGACGGCCCGACCGGCTTTAGCCGCCGTCCGGCCAATCTCTACCTCGCCGATTACCGTGCCGGCTTCTCTGGTCACGGACACTCCAGCCTTGGAGGCATCTGCCGCCGCGCCACCGGAAGCGCGGCCACAATCGCCTTATTGGCTGCTGAAGCTTCCCAAAGAGACACAGAATTACGTGCCCCGGATATTGGCCCTGTCGCGAATCGTCGCCAATCCCGAAGCGTATGGCCTGCAACTTCCGTCCATCCGTAACCAGCCCTATCTATTCAGGGTGGATGTCGCCCCCGAAGTCAAAATTCTCGATGCACTGGCTGTCACGAACATTTCCACCGACGATTTTTTCCGCTTCAACCCGGGGTTCAAGCCCGGCGTCGAACCACCGTCGGGCGCCTACAAGCTGCTATTGCCGCAGGAACAGGCCCAAAATTTGGTCGCAAAAGTACCGGGGGCTCGCCTGATAGCCACCAATCGATACACGGTCAAGAAAGGCGAGACGCTTACCGTGATCGCCAAGCGGCATGGGGTTCCTTCCCGGACGCTGGCGCAGTGGAACCGTCTGAGCGTCGATAGCGTCCTAAAAACCGGACAACAACTGATCGTCTATCCGGCTTCGTGAGCCTGTGGCGCCGGTCGCAAGCCGTGTTCAGCCGTTGCCGTGCGCGGCGCCGGATTCCGGCGCTGGCGGTAGAGGCGGGATGGGGAAAGTGTGCGTGGCCTTGTATTCTTTGGCCCGCCGTTCGGCGTCTTTCACTTGGGCGGGGGTCATTTTTTTGGCCACGTCCTGCTTGGCCTGCGGTGCCTGACTATCGCCCTGGGATTCTGCCAGCGCGTACCAGAAATAGGCCGATCCCAAATCGGCCGGCACACCTTCGCCCTGTTCGTACATGATTCCCAGATTGATCTGCGCCTGCGGCAAGCCCTGTTCTGCCGCCTTCCGGTACCACGCTATCGCTTGGCCATTGTCTTCTGGCACGCCCTTGCCTTCATCGTATAGCACCCCCAGATTGAACTGGGCGAAAGGATAACCTTTGTCCGCCAGCGGGCGAACGATAGCGATTTCGGCCGCATAATCGCCGCGCTCGTGAGCGGTTTTGGCCTGATCCCAATCCCCCTCGGCAGCCCGGGCTGATGCGGCACCCAACAGACTGCTGGCGAGTAGCAGGAAAAACGGTTTGTTCATGAGCGGATACCCGGTTCTGGTGTTTTCGTTGGACCGAACGCGCCGGATTGGGCTTCATCCGGGCGCTTGCAGAGAGGATCGAAGCCGGCTGGAGGGCGGTCGAAATTCGCTCGCTTCGCACCAGCCACGAGCGAGCATCGCCCAGCCCGCTACCCAAGCGTGGAACAGGTAGCTATCGGGAACATAGGGATTTCGATCATCGCCTCGAGTAACCGCTTCGAGACCTTGCCGGAAGGCCTGGCGCAATAAGGGCGCTAATTTTTTTGAAGAATCGGTATTACTGTACATCATCCGCACTACAAGTATCGATGCCAAATTCGACCGCTCAAAATATTATTTGTTGCACATTTGAAAATAAATTTATGGATTATGCAACTTTGTTGTTTGTGTATCATGTACCTGCATTTGATACAAACTTGCGTACAAACCCTTTCGAGCCAACAGTTCGGCATGTGTGCCCAGCTCGACGATGCATCCCTTGTCCAGCACCACGATACGGTCGGCGTTCTCGATGGTGGATAAGCGGTGAGCGATCACGAAAGCGGTACGACCCTGGCGCAAAGTATCCAGCGCCCGTTGAACCTTGCGTTCGGATTGAGAATCCAGCGCCGAGGTGGCTTCATCCAGGATCAGAATCGGTGCATTCTTGAGCAGAGCGCGAGCGATGGCGAGCCGCTGGCGCTGACCACCCGATAGCCGCGCGCCATTTTCGCCGATGAGCGTGTCGAAACCTTGCGGTAATTCGCGAATAAACTCCATGGCATGGGCGTTTTCGGCGGCTCGAACGAGGTCCGCTTCGCCGACCCGAAAACCGGTCCCGTAAGCGATGTTGGCAGCGACGGTGTCGTTGAACAGCACGATGTCCTGGCCGACGTAGGCGATGTTGGCCCGCAACTCGGCTAGCCGTAACTCGCGGATCGGCACATCGTCCAACAAAATATCGCCGGCGTCTGGTTCGTAAAATCGCGGCAGCAGATTCATCAACGTGGTTTTGCCGCTGCCGGAGGGCCCGACCAAAGCGACGGTCTCTCCCGGTTGCACCTCCAGGCTCAACTGGCGAATCACCGGCTTCCCTTCGGCGCGATAACGATGATCGACGGCGCGGAAACGGACTTGACCTCGGGCGCGGCCGATGGCGCGGGTACCTCGATCCGGCTCCGGCGGCTCGTCCAGCAACGCGAAGATCGTTTCTGCCGCCGACAGTCCGCGCTGCAATTGTTCGTTGACTTTGGTCAACCGCTTGATCGGCGACAACAACATCGCCATCGCTCCGAACAGAGAGACGAAACCGCCAACCGTGATCTGGTCGGCCGCCGATTGCAGCGAGGCAAAATAGATCATTGCGCCCAAGGCGATGATCGCCAGCAATTGCACCAACGGTCCGCTACCCTCGGAAGCGGCGACCAGCTTCAAGTTGAATTGGCGGACCCGGTTGTTGGCCCGGTTGAAGCGAGTTCGCTCGTATTCTTGTCCTCCAAAGATCTTGATCACCTTATGGCCTTGCAGGGCCTCGTCGATAACGTGGGTCAGTTCCCCCATCAGTTCCTGCAACTGCCGACTCAATCGCCGCAACCGCCGGCTGACCAGACGCACGATCGTGGCGATACCGGGGGCGATCAGGAACGCCAGCAGCGATAACTGCCAGTTCAGATACAGCATCCAGCCCAGCAAACCGACCACCGCCAGCCCGTCCTTGACCAGAGACGCCAACGCTTGGGTGGTGGCGGTCATCACTTGGCTGACGTCGTAGGTCAACCGGGACAGCAAATTGCCGGCAGAGTGATCGTCGAAATAACGGGTCGGCAACACCAGCAACCGCGAAAACAACGCATTGCGCAGGTCCATCACCACGCGATGAGCGACCCAGTGCATCGCCACCGAACCCACGAAGTCGGCGATTCCCCGGACGACGAAAACACCGACCAACAGCAATGGCATCATCCGGATCGAATAGGGATCTTTTTCGACGAAACTGCCGTCCAGCAGCGGCTTGATCAGCGCGGCCACCAGCGGCTCGGTAACCGCTGCCACCGCCGTGCCGGCGAGCGAAAGCGCGAAAATGCGGGCATACGGCCGAACGTAGCGCAACAAGCGCAGATAGAGATCCTTGCTGTTCATCATGTCGAGAATCGAGATCGAACCGAATGCGATAGGATTAAACGATACGGAGTTTCGAGTAAACTCTCACTAATGTTGCTCATGCTATCATGCGACTATTATGAAACACCCTCGAATCAGTCGATGAAGCCACTCATTCCCCGTTTCGAACAGTCCCGAGTATTGATCGTCGGCGACGTGATGCTGGATCGGTATTGGCACGGTTCCACCGCGCGCATCTCGCCGGAAGCGCCGGTGCCGGTGGTCAAAGTCGAAGAGGTCGAGGAGCGTCCCGGCGGCGCAGCCAACGTGGCGGTCAACATCGCCACCTTGGGGGGTCAGGCGCGAGTCCTGGGCGTCGTCGGCGCCGACGATGCCGCCGAAGCGTTGGAGACCAAATTGTGGCGGCTGGGCGTGGGGTGCGATCTGGTGCGCTTGCCCGGGCAGGCCACCATCGCCAAATTGCGGGTGCTGAGCCGCAACCAACAACTGCTGCGGCTGGATTTCGAGGATGGCTTTCCCGGTTTCGAACCGGCGGCGCTGCGCGATCGCTTCGCCGCTCACTTAGCGGAAGCCAACGTAGTGGTGCTGTCCGATTACCGGAAGGGCGCCTTGCGCGGGATCGAGCACTACATCCTCGCCGCTCGCGCCGCCAACCGGCCGGTGCTGGTGGATCCCAAGGGCCACGACTTCAGCCACTATCGCGGCGCGACCTTGCTGACCCCTAACCTGGCCGAATTCGAGGCCGTCGCCGGCCCATGCCGCGACGAGGCGGAACTGGTGGGTAAGGGCGAAACATTGCGCCGGGACTTGGAGCTGGACGCTTTGTTGGTCACGCGGGGCGAACAGGGCATGACCCTGTTGGAAAAGGGCGCCGAGCCGTTGCATCTGGCGGCTCGCGCTCGCGAAGTGTACGACGTGACCGGCGCCGGCGATACCGTTATCGCCACGCTGGCCGCCGGTTTGGCCGCGGGGCTGAAGCTGCCGAGCGCCACGCTGTTGGCCAATTTGGCGGCCGGCATCGTGGTCGGCAAATTGGGCACTGCCAGCGTCACCGCGTCCGAGTTGCGGCGCGTCGTGTACGAACACGACGAGCCGCCGCGCGGCGTGCTGGAGGAAGCGCAATTGCTGCAAGCGGTAACCGATGCCAAGGCCCACGGCGAAACCATCGTCATGACCAACGGTTGCTTCGACATCCTGCACGCCGGTCACGTCACGTATCTCGAACAAGCCAAACGGCTAGGAAGCCGGCTGATCGTGGCGGTAAACGACGACGCTTCGGTACGCCGCCTCAAAGGCATGGATCGGCCAGTCAATTCGTTGCAACAGCGGATGCGGGTATTGGCTGGGCTGTCGGTGGTGGATTGGGTGGTGCCATTCTACGAAGATACCCCGGAACGGCTGATCTGCCAGGTCAAACCGGATTATCTGGTCAAGGGTGG
>DEHU01000180.1:0-143 GCA_002352125.1 Competibacteraceae bacterium UBA2792
ACCAGCCGGGCGATTTCCGATTCGGCGCTCGGGGCGGGATCGTGAAAGGTCCGGCAACCGCGCCCTTCGTAGAAGGCGATGCCCCAACCGTCCCGGTGGGGTCCGGTTTTGCCACCGCGCTGCATCAGGCCGGTAAAGCTGAA
>DEHU01000180.1:209-3946 GCA_002352125.1 Competibacteraceae bacterium UBA2792
CCCCAGCGCGGTCCGGGCGCCATGTCGAAACCGTAGCTGGGCATTCCGCGTTCGCGGCGCAGGTAATCCAAAAACGGATTGCCGCGAAGTTCCTCCTCCAGCGTGGTGACAGGACCGTGGCCGCTGCACACGATCAGATGTCCGGGCAATTCCATCAACCGCCGCAAGCTCTGCCACATCANNTCGGGATCGCTGAGCGGAAAATCGGTGCGCCCGATGCTGCCGGCAAACAGCGTATCGCCCGAGAAAACATACTTGTCGTCGTAATAGCAACCCTGGCCCGGCGTATGGCCCGGCGTGGACAGGAAGCGAAACCGCCACTCGCCCACCTCGACGGTATCGCCGTCCTCGATGTACCGGTCGATTCGTCCGCACGGCCGGTCGAACGCCGCCATGCCGAACAGAAACGAACCCTGCTTTGGCAGCATGTCGAACAGTTGCCGCTCTAGCGCCGGAAGATAAGTAACGGCCTCAGGGAATTCCTGCTGCAAGTCGGTTAAGCCGCCGGCATGATCGAAATGGGCGTGGGTCAACAAAATCGCCCGCAGATCCGGGCGGGGTTCCATCTCGACGAGCGCGTTCGCCAAATCCGGCCCCTCGCCGGTATCGATCACCGCGCAAGCGCCGGTAGCGGGGTCTTCGAGCAGATAGGCGTTGACCTGGAATGCGCCCAAGGTGATGCAGCGGACTTTCATGATGGATACTCGATGATATGGTCTTCCAATCGCCGCGCTCGCCGTTCCGGCACAGCCCAGCCGCACACGCTCATGCCGGCCCGGCCCGTCGAACCGGCATCGCCGGTCCGCAGCGGATGCCAATCCGGCAGCGGCTTACCTTCCGCTCTCAGGCGATAGGCACAAGTCGGCGGCAACCAGTTCACTTGCCGGACCAAGCTGGGCGTCAACTGCACGCAGTCGGGCACCCAGCGGAAACGCTCGGCGTAGCGCGTACAGCGGGCCGTGGCAAGATTCAGCAGCTTGCACGCGACGTTGGTGTGGAACAGTTCGCCCGTCTCCTCGTCCTCCAGCTTGTGCAGGCAGCATTTGCCACACCCATCGCACAACGCTTCCCATTCGGCTAGGGCCAACTCGGCGATGGGTTTGGTTTCCCAAAAAGGAGCAGCATTCATGGCGAGCGGGGAAAGAGGAAAACAAGGGATGCCGGATCGCATCCCGATAGCCGCGATCAGGTCGTGATGTATTCGCGCAGCACCTTGGCTTCGAAGGCGGTTTCCTCCAGCTTGGCCTTCACCAAATCGCCGATGGAGACTACGCCCACCATTTTGCCATCATCGACCACCGGCAGGTGGCGGAACCGTTTGACGGTCATGATGGCGAGCACTTCGCTGACGGTATCGCTCGGCTTGCCGATGGTCATCTCGGTGGTCATCCAATCCTTGACCAACATGGTTTCGAAATCGCTCTCGCCTTCGGCATACAACCGTATCATATCGCGTTCGGTCAGGATGCCGATCGGTTCGCCGCCAGGACCTTGCACCATCACCGAACCAACGCGATGCTGGTTCATGGTCCGAATCGCCGATGCTACGGTGCTGGCCTCGGGCACGATTACCGGTAGGCCTCCCTTGTTTTTCAAAATTTCCTTCAACTGCATCATGGATAGGTCCTCTCTAATCAGTTCGTCAAGATGAATGAACGGTAATTATTTATCAAACTGGTCGGTTTTAGCTACCGGCGTGGCGCGGAGAAGTCGCCGACTTCTTCCTCCGGAAACCATCCGGTAAGGCGTTCACCGCAAGATGAGCCAGCTCAAATAAGCGAGCAACAAAACGATGATGGGCAGAACGACCACCATTCCCTTGCGTGCGCCGGTGACGAGTTGCGCGCCCTTGACTTGGAGTTCTTCGGCACGATCTTGCAGGCGCTCGGCGCGTTCGGTTTGCTTCTGGACCAGCGCAAACTGCTCGCGTTGCAGCGCGAGCGATTCGGCTTGGCGCTCCAATTGCGTTTTTTGATTGTCGCGTATTTCTTCCAGAATGCGAATCAGTTGCTGCAAATCCCGATCGTGCATGGGCATGGCAAAAGACCGTTTTTGATTGATCCCCAAATTCCTCAGGCCGGCAATACTCTTGCGATCACCATCTTAAGATAGTCGGTTTCTGGAATCGCTGGCGGAACCGGATGATCCGGCCCCTGCCGNNAGCAGTTGCGAACAGGAGCAGGACACCAATATTCCGTCGCGCTCCAGCACCTGCATCGCCATTTCGTTGAGTCGCCGGTAAGCCAACGCGCCTTCCTTAAAATCCTTGCGACGCTTGACGAAAGCGGGTGGATCGACGATCACCATATCGAAACGCTCGCGAGCTTCGCGCAAGCCTTTGAGTATCTCGAAGGCATCGCCCTGCTGGGTTCGCACCCGCTCGCCGACACCGTTCAATGCCGCGTTGGCCGTCGCCTGTTCCAACGCTGAGCCGGAGGAATCCACGCATAGCACCTCCTGCGCGCCACGCGCCGCTGCCCGTATTCCCCAAGAGCCAACATAGCCGAACACGTCCAACACGCGCCGACCCGCGACGTAGCGATCCAGCCGGGCGCGGTTGTCGCGCTGATCGTAAAACCAGCCGGTCTTCTGGCCGGTGCGCGGCGAGATCTGGAAGCGTAGCCCATCTTCCTCGACCGTCACGATATCCGGGATTTCGCCCGTGGCGACGGCGACGTAGCGTTCCAGCCCTTCCATCTCCCGCATCCGGCTGTCGTTGCGCCACAGCACCGCCGCCGGTTTCAACACTTTTTGCAGGGCGGCGAGGATGTCGTCCTTCAGTCGCTCCATGCCGGCGGTGGTGATCTGGACGACGCACAGGTCGCCGTAACGGTCCACGATCAAACCCGGCAGACCATCACCTTCGCTGTAGACCAATCGATAATACGGTCGATCGTACAACCGCTCGCGCAGGCTTAGCGCGACGTTGAGGCGATGCACCAGCAGCGAGGGGCTGAGAGGATGGTCCACATCGCGGCTGACCAGCCGGGCGCACAGCAAAGCGTGGGGGTTGATGTAGCCGGTGCCGAGCGTCTTGCCGTTGCTGGCCTGAATCGCCACCGGCTGGCCGGGCTGAAAATCGCGCAGCGGGGTGACTTCGACATCGATTTCGTTGCTGTAGACCCAGAGATGGCCAGCGCGCAGGCGGCGATCTTCGTCCTTGCGTAGACGTAGGGGGGCAAATTCGGCGGGGGAAACAGGGGATGTGGACATAAGCGGGCAGGCGGGCGGTGATGAAGAGGGTAACCAGTATATTCAAACCCACAGATCGGCGAGCGAAAAAGTCACCGCTGCGAAGGGCGGGATATTGGGCGGCTCAAACACACAACATTCTCCAGCACCTCGTACTTGCGCGGAAAAATTGTCCGTAGCGTCAAGATCAAAGCTGCTGTCCAGAATGCAAACGCAGCCCATACGACGCTGTGATTGGTAGACTGCTCCATGCCAGACAAGCGCAGTACGGCGGCGTAAATTCCAGGAATCGCCAGTTCCACCTTAAACAATTCCTTGGCCAAGTCGGCAAAGCGTTCCGCCTGCTTGACCGGTTCCTGATAATAGGCATTCAGCAACGCCTGATCGCTTGGCTTAGTGGTGACTGGTTTACCGTCGATGGGTTCCGGCTGCATAAAACAGTCCTCCAATATTTCGCACACGTTAACGCAACATAACATAATCTCAGGAGACAACCGCCCCATGCCCAAGATGCGCACCAGCTTTCAAGGTCTGGTTCGACTGCT
>DEHU01000127.1 GCA_002352125.1 Competibacteraceae bacterium UBA2792
GCCATCGAGCAACTGCGCAAGCTGGCCGGTGAAGTCGGGGCGGAGTTTTTTCCCAGCATGCCCGACCAAGCGCCGGAGCACATCGCCCGACAGGCATTGGATCACGCCCGTCTCCACGGCGTGGACGTGTTGATCGTCGATAGCGCCGGTCGCCTGCACATCGATCGGGAGATGATGGCGGAAATTCAGCGGTTGCACGCCGCGCTCGCCCCGGTCGAAACCCTGTTCGTGGTGGANNGCGAGGCGCTGCCGCTGACCGGCGTGGTGCTGACCAAGACCGACGGCGACGCCCGCGGCGGCGCTGCCTTGTCGATCCGGCAGATCACCGGTAAACCGATCAAGTTTCTCGGCGTCGGCGAAAAAACCGCCGCGCTGGAACCGTTCTATCCCGACCGGGTGGCATCCCGGATTCTCGGCAAAGGCGACGTATTGAGCCTGGTCGAAGAGATGGAGCAGAAGGTCGACAAGGAAAAGGCGCTCAAACTGGCGCAAAAAGTTCAAAAGGGTCGAGGGTTTAATCTGGAAGACTTTCGCGAGCAGATGGAACAGATGATGAAGATGGGTGGCATCGCCAGCCTGCTGGACAAGATGCCGGGCTTCAACGCCGCGCCGGCAGCCCTCAAGGATCAGGCGGCCGACAAAGAAGTCAAGCGACTGGTGGCCATCATCAATTCGATGACGCCGCAGGAGCGCCGTTTCCCGGACATCATTAAAGGCTCGCGCAAGCGTCGCATTGCCGCCGGCTCCGGCACTCAGATTCAAGACGTGAACCGGCTGCTCAAGCAGTTCGACCAAGCACAGAAGATGATGAAGAAAATGAAGGGCGGCGGCTTGACGAAGCTGCTGCGCAGTTTGCAGGGCAAGCTGCCGATGGGTAGTTTGCCGCCGCTGAAACCATAAGCGGCAGGCACCAATCGCGGCGGATGTTTTTCGTTGCCACCATTGGTGCTCCGCGACCTGTGCCCTGTGCCCTGTGCGCTAAGGAATGATAAAGGCCGGCCGTCAGTTTTTCCGCGGCTCGAACAGGATTCTGTGCTACTCCGTTCTCTCGCGCTGGTTGCGCTATAGTGAATCGTTAGATTGGCTATTCTGGAGGTACGCCTATGCCCATGCATGTCTGTAACGGCGCAACGCTGATGTGCAGTTTCGGCGTCGCGCCCAGCGTTCTCACGGTGCTGCCGATCAACCGGACCCTGACCAGCAACATGCCGGCGGCGAATATCATGGATCATATCCCCATGGTCAACATCATGCCGTTCGGGATGTGCATCACGCCGAGCAATCCCGCCGTGGCGGCGGCGACGGCGGCGGCCATGGGCGTGCTGACGCCAATGCCGTGCGTGCCGGTCACGCCGGCGCCGTGGGTGGTCGGGTCGCCGACCGTGTTGCTGGGCAACATGCCGGCGCTCAACAACACGTCTACCCTGATGTGTACCTGGGGCGGGGTGATTACGGTAACCGTTCCCGGCCAGTTCACCGAGATGATTCCCTGAACGAACGACGGTCAACCGGCGCCGGTTCGTCTGGTTCCTTGCGTCCGGCGGGTCGGCGTCGCAGTCCAAGGATCGTCCGGCCAGGGGTGTTTGGGGTAGCGGCCCTTGAGTTCCTTCCTGACCTCGGCGTAGGTGCGTTCCCAGAATCCGCGCAAATCCTGCGTCACCTGAATGGGTCGCTGCGCTGGCGATAGCAGATGCAGGGTGACCGGAATTCGGCCTTCGGCGATGTGTGGCGTATCGGCCAGCCCGAACAGTTCCTGCAGCTTCACCGCCAGCACCGGCGGCTCGCCCGGCTGATATTGCAGCCGAATCCGGGAGCCGCTGGGTACGAGGAGATAGATCGGGGCCAGTTCGTGCAGCCGCGCCCGCCGGTGGCCGTCGACCAAACCGTGCAAGGCCGCCGCTAGATCCAGCCGTTGTAGATGTTCGCGTCGGGTGATGCCGTCCAACCACGGTTCCAGCCAATCTTCCAGGTGTTCGGCGAGCCAGGCATCGGACAGATCCGGCCAGCCATCTTCGGGGAACCAGTGCCGCAAAGACAGCGCGCGCGCCTGCCAATCGCGCAACTCGGCGGTCCACGGCAGGCAGCCGAGGCCCAGTTGGCGCACGCCTGCCAGCATTGCCCGACGCAGGAATTCCGGATCGACGTTCGCCGCTGGGGCGCTATCGAGCGCCAACGCGCCTAGCCGTCGCTCCCGCCGCGCGACCACGGCTGCTTGCCGCTCGTCCCAGATCACTTCTCGAACGGATCGAATGCGGGCGGCGAGATGCTGCTCCAAATCGGCCGGATCGACCGGTGCGGCCAACCAAATTCGACCCTCGCCGCTGCCGGCATCCAACTGCGCCACGCCCAACCAGTCGCGATTTAGCAACGGATCGCCAGCCGCCAGCCGCGCGCCGCGCCCGCTGGCGAGCAGATAACGGTCCATGCTGCCATCGCGCCGACGCGCTACCCGATCGGGATAAGCCAGCGCCAGCAACAGCCCAGCCGCAGTAGATTCGGGCGACGATTTTTCCTCGCTCACCTTCAGCAGTTGCCGCCAACGTTGCGCCGCTTGATCGACGCGGGCGCAGGCGGCCGGATCGGCTCCCCGACGTCGCGCGCCATCGCGACCATCGCGGCGAAATGCCTGCAAGGCATCCAACCGCGCCGCAACATCGCTACCGAAGACATGCTCGCCACGCAGCACATCGCGTTCCTCCAGCAAGGCAGCCAGATCGGCGGCTAGATCGCCGAAGCCGAGGATTGCCCCACATCGCAACAGGTGCGCCAGTCTGGGATGCAGTGGAATATCCGCCAATTCTTGCCCGGTGGCGGTGATGTGCCCCCTGGCATCCAGGGCTTCGAGATCGGCCAGCAGACCGCGTGCCTGCGCCAACGCGCCGGGCGGGGGTGGGTCGAGCCAGGATAGCGCCGCAGCGTCGGTTGCCCCCCATCGCGCCAGCTCCAGCGCCAGCGACGCCAAATCGGCTTCGAGAATTTCCGGAATCCGTCGCGGCCGCAATCGGTTTTGGGTGGCTTCGCTCCACAACCGATAACAGGCGCCGGGTCCCAGCCGGCCGGCCCGACCGGCCCGTTGTTCGGCGGCATCGGCGGAAACCCGCACGGTTTCCAATCGGGTCAGACCGCTGCGCGGATCGAAGCGCGGGATGCGGGTCCAGCCGGAATCGACGACTATGGCGATGCCTTCGATGGTCAGGCTGGTCTCGGCGATGGGCGTCGCGAGCACGATCTTGCGCCGACCGTCGGGGTTGGGCTGGATAGCGCGTTGCTGGTCGGCGCTAGGTAGATCGCCGTACAAGGGTAACATGATCGAACTGGCGCAGGCCGGTTCGGTTTCCAGTCGCCGCAGGGTTTGGCGAATCTCGGCGGCGCCCGGCAGAAATACCAGTAAATCGTCGCCGCATCGGTTCAACGCGGCCAATATGGCGCGGACCACGACGCCAAGATCGAGGCCGTCGGGATCGCGCGGCAAGTAATGCCGGGTGACCGGATGGGCGCGGCCTTCGCTGGCGATGACCGGCCCGTTCCCGAGCAATCGGGAGACCGCCGCGCTATCCAAAGTCGCCGACATCACCAGCAGGCGCAGGTCTTCGCGCAGGCCGCGCTGGCTATCCAAGCAGAGGGCGAGCGCCAAGTCGGCGTGCAGGCTGCGCTCGTGGAATTCGTCGAAAATGACCAATCCCACACCTTCCAACGCCGGATCGCGCTGCAAGCGACGGGTCAGGATGCCTTCTGTCAGCACTTCGATGCGGGTTTGGCGCGAGACTCGGTTTTCGAAGCGGATGCGGTAGCCGACGGTTTGACCGACGGATTCGCCCAGCAAGCTGGCCATACGCTCCGCCGCTGTTCGTGCCGCCAGCCGGCGCGGTTCCAGCAGCAGAACGGTCCGGTCGGCCAGCCAGGACTCTTCCAGCAGCGCCAGCGGTACCCGGGTGGTTTTTCCTGCTCCCGGTGGCGCTTGCAGCACCAGAACGGTGGAATCGCGCAACGCGGCGCGAATTCCCGGCAGCGACGATTCGATGGGTAGCGCGGTAGCCGCGCTGGCCGCGAGGGAAAAGTAGGATTTGATCACGGTTTGATCGATACAGCGGCGTAGTTTTTGGCCGATCGCTCGATAAGCTGCGACGATTCGTGCATTTTCGAGGCGCTTTGACTATGGTTTTGAGGAAAATGTGCGCGTTTGGACAAGTTGCAGTTCGGCCGTACATCCGAATTCATCATAAGCTAACCACCACCCGAGGATATCACCGGATGAGCGTTGTAACCGATCTGCTGGCCAAACCCGGCGTCGTCGCTGCCGGCGAGTACGCTTATCGGGGCGACCGGTTTTCCTATCGAGGCGCCTTGACCGAAGAGCATGCTCGCATGGCTTCCATCATGTGTCGCGCGACCACCATGGGCGTCAGCATGGAAGGCAGCATGCTCGAAGCCTTCCAGTCGCGCAGCGGTTTGCAGCCGCCGCGAGGATGGATGGTGCACGGCCCGGATTACACCGTGTGCGTGATCGCAAATGTATTTTGCCTGCTCGAAAACACCAAGGGTTCAGTCAACGACATCGTCGGCTTCATGTGCCAAGCCTTGGCCAACGTTCCCGCCGATCTGATCTAAATCTGAATTCGATACCAAATTCTGAAGGGATTGAGGAGAAGACCGATGACGACACTCGACGAATTGATGCGATTGCCGGGGGCAATGGCGGCCTTCGAGTTCCGGGGCAGCGGCGAACTGCTGGAACAGCGTATCGCCTATCCCGACCGAATCAACGAGTCGACGCTCGATTTGTTGGCCCACATGTGTTCGGCCAACATGAGCATCGCCACCATGCAGGCGCGCGGCTGGGAAAAAGTAACGGCCATGACGGGATTTTATCCGATCAAAGAATTTACCCTGATCGGTTTCGATTGGTCCGTCGTGGTCAGTGGCCTGAACCGCGAACAATACAAGCAGGCCGGCAAGTTTAGCCTGCCGCCGTTCGTCGGCGTCGTGTTGGCCAACGAAAAGGCCGACTACGAAGCCGCGTTCGCGATTCTGGAAAAACAGGAGCAGGTTCAATGAGCATGATCCGGCGGTTATTGGCATTGGACGGGGTCAACGTGATCTGCCATTTCCGCGATGACGGTTATTTGATCGAAGGTTACGGCCTGATGAGCCACAACGACATGGGGCGGCTGGCGCAATTCGCGCATGATTACCGGCGCATGATCCAGGGCAACGCCGATCAATTGGCGATGTTTACCGGCATGAGGGGATGGACTCCGCCGCGCGGATGGGTCATCCGGGGCGTTGAGCAATCGGTGTGCGGCGTCGCCAACCTGGTCTGCGTCGTGGACAACGCTGACGCGCCGCTGAACGAAATTTTGATGGAGCTGCAGGAGGTTTCTCACTGGTAATCGAGGAATCATTGACCAATCTTCCAATCTAATTTGGATAGAGGTTTGATCGCTGTTGTTTCGCGCAGCTAAATAAGTGGCCATTTTGATACTTTGTTGGTATGCTGATACGACACTGTAAGTTACCCCAGAGCTTTAGGTTGGTCGTTTCCATGTCCAAGCGGATCGTTTTTCCCATATGGTTTTGTGCGCTATTAAGCGCCTGCGCGCTCGGTACCATACCGGTGGGGGCGCAAGTTGCCGAGAATCGGCAAGCGCCTGGAGTTCGGCCTGACGTTGCAGGCGATGCGGCTAAATCGCCCTCGTCGCCGTCGATGGCCAGCTTGCAGGCCGATCAAACGCCAAAAGAAACGCAGGAAGACATGGAGCCCGATCCTGTCGGCAACACCGAGGAAGTGCCGGCGGCGGACACCGCCGCCGCACCACCGTCGCTACCTCCTTGTCCTGCGAGCGGCGGCGGACTTCAAGATCGGGTTGCCGGCCAAATTTGCCAGCGGATACGAACCGAGCCGCCGCCGACGCGGCTGAAGGTCCAGAATCGCGATGTGCATGAGCTGGAATATTTGGTTTCTTTCTACGCGCAACGCGGTTATCGAGCGGCTTGGCTGGACTCCAGCGGCAGGCCTCAACCCGCAGCAGACGATTTGCTCAAGGCGCTGGGCGAAGCCGAACGCGAAGGGCTGCGTTCCGCCGATTACGATCGTGGCCATCTGCGAAAATTGCTTACGTCGCTTCAGCAAGGCGATGACGCGATGGATGCCAGCCAGCCGGCCGAAGCCGATTTGTTGCTCACCAGCACTTTCCTGACTTACGCTTCCCATCTGCTCTCGGGCCGGTTACCGCCCCGCAAGGTCGATCCCGACTGGGCCATCAAACCGCGATCTCGCGATCTTGCCGAAGTGCTGCGCGAGGCGCTTGCCGATGGGGGGATCGCCAAATCTCTGCACGAGCTAGCGCCGAAGGGCAAGGGATACGTTCAACTGCGCGAGGTGTTGCAAAAATATCGCAAGGTCGAGCAGGAAGGCGGTTGGCCGACTATCGGCGTCTCGCTCAAGCCCGGAGCCCAAGGCGCTCAAGTGCGCAGCTTGCGCCTGCGGTTACAGGCTGGCGGCGATTTGGCCGAGGGCGATGCCGGCAAGAATCCGATATACGATAAAGCGGTCGCCGATGCAGTGCGCCGCTTTCAGAAACGGCATGGATTATCGGAAACCGGAACTGTCAGCGGTTCTACCTTGGCGGCCCTGAATGTACCCGTTTCTCAGCGCATCCGGCAGGTCGAGCTGAACATGGAACGGTGGCGGTGGTTGCCGGACGAATTTGGTTCGCGTTACATCTTGGTGAACATCCCCAGCTTCAAGATGAACGTGGTCGAAAACGGTAAGCGGGTGATGGAAGCCAAGGTCGTGGTGGGTCGACAGGAGCGACAGACCCCGACCTTCACCGCCAAGATGGCGTATCTGGTGATGAGCCCGAAATGGTA
>DEHU01000021.1 GCA_002352125.1 Competibacteraceae bacterium UBA2792
GAAATCTGGCGGATGAGCGTGCGGCGATACCCCTCCGGCATCCAATCCTTCGGTTCGATCTTTTCCTCGGCCGCGCAACGGGCTTCGAAGCGGGCAAGATGTTCCGGATCTTCCACCGCGGAAGGTGCCTTGTCCTTCTGGTCCAAAGCCTGCGCATACATCGGCGTCTCTCCCTTCGGGCCTCTGCCCAATTGACAGCATTCTGAAACAAAATTGACTTGTGTCAACAAAAAATGTTGCGCATTAACTCGCAAGCAATCGTTTGCGGGAATGCGATCAGACGCCGAGACCGTGGTCCTTCAGCCAGACGGCTGAGTATTCCGCCAGAGTATCGAGGCCGGTATCGAATAGGCTGCGTGCTTCCGCGCCCGGCCAGTCCGCTGCAAGATTCTCCTCCGAAAGCAGTGGATCGCGCAGAATCAGCCGCCGGAAATGGTGAACCAGCAGAACCCGCCGGGCGACTGCCGTTGCAGGGTCGAGCACGAGATTTTCCCGTTGCAGGTCGGCGAATTCGCCGAGAAACCAGCGATAACTCTGGGCCAGTGCANNCCAGTGCATCGAGCTGCCAGGCCTCGCGGGCCGCTTCCGCGACGGACCGTGAAGCCGATGCCAGTGCCGGAATCACGCCTTCCGGGAGGGTAATCGCCTGCTTTGTCTCGCGTTCCGGCAGGATTGCGGCGCCAGGCGTGACGAAGCGGAACCCGGAATGGACGAGTTGCTCGCGCGCTGCTGCGCGATCCGGCGCTCGATCGATGAGCGCGAGCGAGAAGCGTCCCGTGTGGCGTGGAAGGTCGCGGCCATAGATGATCGATGCGGCCTTGCGGAAGTCGGCCCGGCTGGCGGGGCTTAACCTATAGAAGGTGTTTCGTCCGGTCTTGTCGCGCATCAAGGTTCCGTTTGCGACAAGGCGCGAGAAATTCGTGCGCGCGGCAGCGGCGTCGACTCCGAGCAAGGCCAGTAATTCGAGCACCGGGGCGATCCAGACCGGCTCCGGCTCGGCGATCGTGCCGCGATCCATCACGATATCGCCAAAGATCGTCACGATCAGCGACCAGACCCGGAAGGGTGGCGTCGGAGCTTCGGTTTGTGGCACGGGCACGAGGTTCCAGCGGGCGGCGTATTGTTGCCGGAAGCCCGGTTGATGCAAGGGGCTTGACCGGTTTCTCACCGCATTCGTGATTGCTCACAGTCCAGGCCGCGACTAAATTCCCGTTCCGGTCGATCAGGGCGTTTCTCACCTCAACCGAAACCGGAGTGCCCGTGGGAGAGGATATCCGCGACATGCGAGGCAAGGAGCCCTCTCCGGGCGCGGCACCTCCGCAATGGCGGAGCCTTGCGATCACGGGAGCGATCACGCTCCTGCTCGCGGCATGTGGCCTGATCGCCTATTCCGTCCATGCGGCCCGTCAACGCGACAGGCAGGAAGCGATCGTCGTTCCCCCTGCGCCAGCGCCCATGCCAGCGAGCGAGACGTCCTCCGACAATGCGGAGCCGGCGCGCCTGACCCCCTATTCGGGGCGCGATTTCGGCATGCGATCCGGCTTTCGGCCGAGCGTTGTCGTTACGGGTCCGTTCGAGCCGATACAGGCGCATGTTTTCACTACGGAGACGCGGGCTTTTGTGCTCGATGGGATCGAGGGGCCGCCGGCTACTGCCATCTGCCTCGGCGACGAGAAACGGCTCTGGGCGTGCGGTCTGCAATCGCGCGCGGCGCTGATCGGTCTGATCCGGGACAGGGAACCTTTGTGTCAGCTCGTATCCGGCAAGCCGGCGAACAAGCCGCGCGATCCTGGGACGGGCTTGTGGAACTGCACGGTCGATGGTGCCGACCTCGCGTTACGGCTCGTCGATGGCGGCTGGGCTCGCCCCACCAGTCGCAACGACAGTGCGATCCTTGCCGCGCTCGGGCGTGCGAAAGAAGCACGGCGTGGCCTGTGGGAGGGTGCATGGGACATCGTACGCGTACCGCCTGTCGCCCCCTAGGAGTGCGAGAATGACAGCGGTCGTTTCGATAGGAATCGTGGTTCTTGACGAGGTTTTCTCGATACCGGAACCGCTCCGACCCGGCGAGAAACATCGCGCAGCCGCGCTGCAATCGGTCATCGGGGGCAATGCCGCGAATGCCTCGCTGGCGATCGCCCGCCTTGGGGGCCTCGCTCGCCTGATCGCCCGGTTCGGCGATGATGAAACCGGGCGCCTGTTGCGCACCCGGCTTAAGGGGGAGGGCCTTGATCTCTCCGGCTCGGCCGCAATTCCTGACACACGGACATCGCGATCGGCCATCGTTATCGAGCCAGACGGCAGCCGGACGATCGTCAACCACTTTGATCCTGCGATGCCCGAACAGCCCGATTGGTTGCCGCGCAACCTGCCTGAGGATGCCGCTGCCGTGCTCGGCGACACGCGGTGGGAGCATGGCGCGACACATCTCTTCCGGCTTGCCCGCGCGCGGGGTATTCCGGCGGTGTTCGACGGTGACCGGAAGCCGACGGACGAAAGCCTGATCTCGCTGGCGACGCATCCCGTCTTTTCCGCGCAGGGCTTGCGCGAATGGAGCGGCGAAGACGATCTTGCCGCCGGCCTGCATCGTCTTGCCGCGAAGGGATCTGGCTTCGCTGCCGTCACCGATGGTGCGAACGGCGTCTATTTCGTTGCCGGCGAGGCAAGCGGCCATGTCCCGGCGTTTCCGGTCCGCGTGGTCGATACCCTTGGCGCGGGTGATGTCTGGCATGGGGCCTTTGCCTTCGCGCTGGGGGAGGGGCAGGATGCCATATCTGCCATGTGGTTCGCGAACGCGGCGGCGGCCATCAAATGTTCGCGTGCGGGCGGCGCGAGCGGTGCGCCGGTCCGGGCCGAGGTCGAAACGGTTCTGGCGACGAGGGGTTCCGGGTAGGATAGGTGTATTGTTCGAGATCATTCGGCAATGCGCGCAGCGAGCCTAGGGTGGAAAATCCTTCCCGCAGGTCGAAACGATTGACGATGGCAGACAGGACCGGCCACGATGGGTTGACAGGCGAGCCGGTTTTCCGTGCGCGCGGCCTGACGAAGACCTATGGCACGGGTGAAGCGGCGGTCCATGCCTTGCGGGATGTCGATCTCGATATCCTCGCTGGCGAGTTCATTGTGCTGCTCGGCCCTTCCGGTTCGGGCAAATCGACGCTGCTCAACATTCTCGGCGGGCTCGATGCATCAACATCGGGGGACGCGCGCTACCGTGACCATCAGTTGACCGGCGCAGGCGAGCCGGAACTGACGCTCTACCGGCGAGAGCATGTCGGCTTCGTGTTCCAGTTCTACAACCTCATTCCCAGCCTGACGGCGCGGGAGAACGTCGCTTTGGTCACCGAAATTGCCCGCAACCCGCTGGCGCCGGAGGATGCGCTGACCCTGGTCGGGCTGGCCGACCGCATGGATCACTTCCCCGCGCAACTCTCCGGCGGCGAGCAGCAGCGGGTGGCTATCGCCCGGGCAGTCGCCAAACGGCCCGAAGTGCTGCTGTGCGACGAACCCACCGGCGCGCTCGACGTGCAAACCGGCGTCCGGGTGTTGGCGGTGATCGACCGCGTCAACCGGGAGCTGGGCACCACCACCGTCGTCATCACCCACAACGCCGCCATCGCCGCCATGGCCGACCGGGTCATCCACCTCAGCAATGGCCTGATCGCCCACATCGACCACAATGCCTGGCGGCAGGCGCCCGAGGAAATCGTCTGGTAGGCTTAGCGCCACCATGAAAGCTCTGGATCGCAAACTTTGGCGCGAACTCTGGCAACTGAAGGGCCAGGCCATCGCCATCGCGCTGGTGATCGTGTGCGGTGTCGCCATCCATATCATGTTCGGCACCACCCTGGACGCGCTGCGCCAGACCCAAGCTCGCTACTACCGCGACTACCGTTTCGCTGACGTATTCGTCTCGTTAAAACGCGCGCCGGAATCGCTGCGGGCGCGTATCGCGGCTATTCCCGGCGTGGCCGAAGTCGAAACCCGGGTGGTTGCCCCCATCAATCTGGAAGTAGCCGGGTTTTCGGAGCCGATAACCGGCCGCTTGATCTCGATCCCGGACGGCCGCGAACCTCGGTTGAACCGCCTCTATCTGCGGCAAGGCCGTTTGGTGGCAGCGGATCGCGACGACGAAGCGATCATCAGCGAGGCGTTCGCTAACGCCCATCGGCTGGTGCCGGGCGATCGGTTACGGGTCGTCATCAACGGTCGTCGCCAGATTCTAACCATCGTCGGTACGGCGCTATCCCCAGAATACATCAACCAAATGCGCCCCGGCTCGCTGTTTCCCGATTACCAGCGTTATGGCGTACTGTGGATGGGACAACGGGCGGCGAGGGTTGCCTACGGCATGGAAGGCGCGTTCAACGATGCGGTGGTGGGATTAGCGGGTGCTCGCGCCACGCCGGAGGTCATCGACGCCATCGACCGGTTGTTGACGCCGTACGGTGGATTGGGTGCCTACGACCGGGAGGACCAACCATCGCATCGATTTCTATCCGAGGAGTTCAATCAGATCACCTTGTCGGCGACGCTGTTTCCGACTCTGTTTCTGGGGGTGGCGGTATTTTTGCTGAACGTGGTGATAAGCCGGCTCATCGGTACCCAGCGCGATCTGATTGGCACGCTCAAAGCGTTCGGTTACGGCAACATCGCTGTCGCCCTGCATTACTTGAAGCTGGTGATGATCATCGTTCTCGCCGGCGTGATGGTCGGCGTTTTCGCTGGCGCCGAACTCGGCCGCCGCTTGTCCGAATTGTATATGACGTTTTTCCGCTTCCCGTTCCTGGACTACCGTCTTACGCTCTCGCTCGTGCTCGGCGCGACGCTGTTCAACTTCGGCGCAGCGGCGGCGGGCACCGCCTTCGCTTTGCGGGCCGCCTTCGCCCTGCGTCCCGCCGAGGCGATGCGCCCCGAACCGCCCACCCGCTATCGCGCTACCGTAGTGGAGCGGCTCGGTTTGCAACGACTGCTGTCGCAACCCAGCCGGATGATTCTGCGTCACATCGAACGCCGTCCGCTCAAGTCCCTGCTCACGGTGCTGGGCATCGCGCTAGCCTGCGGTATCACCATGATGGGCCGGTTTCAGGAAGCCACGATCGAGCACATGCTGGACGTTCACTACAAGCTCTCCCAACGCGAAGATCTCGCGATCACCTTCGTGGAACCGACTTCCTGGCAAGCCATTTCTTCCCTGATGGAGCTGCCGGGCGTGGAGCGAGTCGAGGTCTATCGCGCCGTGCCGGTCCGGTTGCGGTTTCAACAGCGATCCCATCGCACCACGCTTAAGGGAGTTCCCGCTGGCGGCGACCTGCAGCGATTGCTGGATGCCGATCTCCGCCCGCTCTCGCTCCCGCCGGCCGGCGTGCTGCTGACCGATTACCTGGGCGAATTGCTGGGCGTCCGGGTCGGAGATCGTTTGCTCGTCGAAGTGCTGGAAGGCGACCGGCCCGTGCGGGAAGTACCGGTGGTGGGCCTAGTCAAGGAATATCTCGGCGTGACCGGCTACATGGACCTTGCCGGCCTCAACCGGCTGCTGCGTGAGGGACCCACCATCTCCGGTGCCTATCTGGCGGTCGACGAGCGCGCGCAACCCGAGCTTTACCGGCGTTTGAGCGACATTCCTCGCATTGCCGGCACCGCCATCCGCGAACAGGAAATTCGTAATTTTCACCGGACCATGGAACAGACCATGCTGTTTTTCACTTTCATCGCCACCGTGTTCGCGGTCATCATCGCCTTTGGGGTGATCTACAACAGTGTCCGCATTGCCCTGACCGAGCGTGGCAGGGAGTTGGCCAGCCTGCGGGTACTGGGATTCACCCGGGCGGAAATCGGCTACATCCTGCTCGGCGAACTGGGCCTGCTAACGCTGCTCGCCATCCCGTTCGGCTTCGTCGTCGGCCGGGGCATTTGTGCCCTGTTCGTGAGCGGCGCCCGGTCGGAGCTGTACCGCATTCCGCTGATCATCCACCCTTCTACCTACGCTTTTGCGGCCACGGTGGTCCTAGCCTCGGCGCTCCTGTCGGGTTGGCTGGTGCGGCGCAAGCTGGATCGCCTGGATTTGATCGCCGTGCTCAAGACCCGGGATTGAATCATGACCGTGCGACGACGCCTCGGATTGATTCTGCTGACGGTGGCCATCATGGTCGCGCTGGGTTACGGTTTTTGGCCCAGACCATTGTGGGTGGAAGCGGCGACCGTTGCCCGCCGGCCGCTGCACGCGACGGTTGAAGCGGAAGGCAAAACCCGGATCATCGACCGCTATGTTATCTCGGCGCCAGTGGCCGGCTACCTGCGCCGCATCGAGCTGGATGTGGGCGACGATGTCCAGAAGGGCCGGCCGCTAGCGATGATCGACCCGCTGCCCTCGGAAGTGCTCGATCCGCGCCGCCGCGCTCAAGCCGAGGCGCGCGTGGCCGCCAGCGAAGCATCTTTGCAAGCTGCCCAGCAAACCGCGACCGCCGCGCGAGCGGAGGCCGATTACGCCAAGCTGGAGTTCGAACGTCTGACGGCGTTATGCCAAAAGCGGTGTGTCGTGACCAAGGATGAACGTGACCGCGCCGAATCCCGATCTCGCCAGACTCAAGCCCAACTGCGATCTGCCCAGTTCGCCGTGGAGGTGGCGCGGCATGAAGTGGAAGCGGCCGAAACCGCGTTGCACCACTCGGCGGCGCAGCCGGGCGGTGCGGCGCAGGAGACCGTGATCGTTCGCTCGCCGGTGGACGGTCGAGTGCTCGCCCGCCAGCGCCAGAGCGAAGGCATCGTGGAGCCGGGTGCGGCGCTGCTGGAGGTTGGCGACCCCCGCGCTCTGGAGGTGGCGGTGGATGTGCTGTCCCCCGACGCGGTGCGCATCCAACCGGGGACACCGGTGATTTTAGATCGCTGGGGAGGCGAGCAACCGCTGGAAGGGATCACCCGGAGCGTGGAGCCAGTAGGTTTCACCAAGCTGTCGGCGTTGGGTGTCGAAGAGCAACGGGTTTGGGTCATCGCCGATTTGCGCTCGCCCGCCGAGGCGTGGTCGCGTTTGGGCGACGGCTACCGGGTGGAGGCGAGCTTCGTCGTTTGGCAGGGCGAGCGGGTGCTCCAAATCCCTGCCAGCGCGCTGTTCCGCCAAGGCGAAGGCTGGGCCGTGTTCGTGATCGAGAACGGCCAAGTCCGCCGCCGCGCGGTAGAAATCGGCCAGCGGGGCGGGTTGAATGTAGAGATTCGCTCTGGTTTAAACGAGGGTGAACGGATCGTCACTCATCCCGATGACGCCTTGCAAGAGGGCGCGGCCGTGCGAATTCGGGTCGTGCAGTGAGCCGGTTTGCGCCGCGGGCAAGATTTCGAAACACGGATCGCGCCCGCCGGCAATCGTGCCGGTCCGGCGATGGTCCAAGTTCGCAAATGGGTTACTGTCCAGCCGGCGCAAACGCCGCCCTCGTCTCTGCTTCAAAAGGCTAGCGAGGGACGCGAAGGGTTACCGGCCAATCTCTCGATCTCTCAACGAGGAGACCATCATGCGCTACCGTATCGATTCGGGCAGGTTGTGGAGCGGGCTGTTGAGCGTCGCTTTGCTGTGCGGCTGGCTGCCTCTGGCGGAGGCAAGAGTGGTGCTGCGGGAAGTGGCGACCGGCTTGGCTCAGCCGGTCGCGGTCGCCCAGGCCGGCGACGGTTCCAGGCGCCTGTTTGTCGCCTTGCAGAGTGGACAAATCGTGATCTTCGACGGGGAACGGGTGTTGCCGACGCCGTTCCTGGACATCCGCGACCGGGTGACGAGCGGCGGCGAGCGCGGCTTGCTCGGCATCGCCTTTCATCCCGATTTTGCTAGAAATCGGTTTTTCTTCGTCAACTACACCGATCGGGCGGGAAATACCGTCGTGTCCCGGTTTCGGGCGGCCTTACGGAAGCCGAACGTCGCGTTGCCGCGCAGCGAGCGCCTCGTGCTGAAGGTGGCGCAGCCCTACGCCAACCATAACGGCGGGCAACTGCAATTCGGTCCGGACGGCTATCTCTACATCGGCATGGGCGATGGCGGCAGCGGCGGCGATCCCGAGAATCGAGCACAGGACCTCGGCACGCTATTGGGCAAGCTGCTGCGGATCGACGTCGATCGGCGTCCCTACCGGATACCCGCCGACAACCCGTTCGCCAACCGGACCGATGCTCGCCCGGAAATCTGGGCGCTGGGCCTGCGCAATCCTTGGCGGTTCAGTTTCGACCGCGCGACCGGGGACTTGTATATCGCGGATGTCGGTCAAGGGAGTTGGGAAGAGGTCAACTTTCAATCGGCGGGCAGTCCCGGCGGACAAAACTATGGCTGGCGGCGAATGGAAGGCCGGCATTGCTTCGATCCGCCCAGCGATTGCGACGACGGGACGCTGACTCTGCCGGTGCTGGAGTACGATCATGGTGTTGGCCGCTCGATAACCGGCGGCTACGTCTATCGCGGTTCGCGCGTACCGGAACTGGTTGGACGCTACGTGTACGGCGATTTTGCCAGCGGTCGGCTCTGGGCGGCTCACCCGATGAATGGAACCTGGATCAACGAGGAACTGCCGGCCTCGGCCGCGCTGATTTCCAGTTTCGGCGAGGACGAAGCGGGAGAGTTGTATCTGGTCGATTATGCCGCGGGCCGCTTGCTCGAATTTATGTCCGAATGAGCGGCTACAAGCGGGGTTGCCGTTCTATCTGACAGGATCGTCCCGCCGGGTCGCGGAACGCTCGACCAGCGTTTCGCCTCTAATCAGCATTCCGTATCCAATCCATCGGCCGGCGCCCCGGCGGTTCCCGGCCGCAAATCGACTCGATCTCTCTCGATCTCTTTGGAGGAACTCGCGATGGAATACCGATTGTTGGGCGCATCCGGCCTCAAAGTGCCCGTCCTGTCTTTCGGCACCGGCACGTTCGGCGGTCGCGGCGAGCTGTTTTCGGCGTGGGGTCACACCGATGTCGCCGAAGCCAAACGTCTCGTCGATCTCTGCCTCGACGCCGGATTGAACCTGTTCGATTCGGCCGACATCTACTCCGGCGGCGCCGCCGAAGAAATTCTCGGCGCAGCCATCAAAAACCGTCGCGACCAGATCCTGATTTCCACCAAAGCCACCTTCCGCCACGGTCCCGGCACCAACGACGTCGGTTCCTCGCGCCACGCCCTCGTTCGGGCCATCGACCGCGCCCTGAGCCGCCTCGGCACGGACTACATCGACCTGTTCCAGCTCCACGGTTTCGATGCCGCCACGCCGGTCGAGGAAACCCTCCGCACTCTCGACGATCTGGTCACCGCCGGCAAGATCCGCTACGTGGGCTGCTCGAACTTTTCGGGCTGGCACCTGATGAAGTCGCTGGCGGTGTCGGCGCGATACGGCTGGGCGCGCTATGTGGCGCACCAAGCCTACTATTCCCTCGTGGGCCGGGAGTACGAGTGGGAGCTGATGCCGCTCGCCCTCGACCAAGGCATCGGCGGCGTCATCTGGAGCCCGCTGGGATGGGGCCGGCTGACGGGTCGCATCCGGCGCGGCCAACCGCTTCCACCCGGCCGCCTCCAAAGCCCGGTCGCCGTCAGCATCGGCCCGCAAGTTCCCGATGAGCTGCTGTTCCGGGTCGTGGACGCCCTGGACGAAATCGCTGCCGAGACCGGCAAGACCGTCCCGCAGATCGCCCTCAACTGGCTCCTGCAACGCCCGTCCGTCGCGACCGTGATCGTCGGCGCTCGCGACGAGCGCCAGCTCCGCGAGAACCTGGGTGCGGTCGGCTGGAACCTCGCGCCGGAGCAGGTCGCCAAGCTGGATCAAGCCAGTGCCGTGCCGAAAATCTATCCCTATTGGCATCAAGCCGGATTCGCGGAGCGAAATCCTTTCCCGGCCGAATGAGACGACCGACCCCTGCGGGTTTCGGGAAACGTATCGAGCCCGCAGCGCGGCCGGCGCCGGATTTGCCGGCCGCCCGTCGCATTCCACCTCCACGAGCGAATGACGAAGCGATAAACCCGGTTAATGTCGCGAGTCCATCTACCGATATCCAGGCTGTAGCGCGCCGTTGGCAAAGCTCGTAACTGGCTGCCAACGTGTCACCGAAGAAGATGCTCGGGCTTTTGCCGCTCAACCCCGGCGTCACCGGAACGATGTTCCGAGAGTCATACCCACAATTCGATATCCTTAAAAAAGTGGCAAAACCGGTATGGGACGGTATCTTCTTATGTGTCTCGGTCGTTGGTCTATTGCTAGACCACTCCAAACCAAACGCATCTACCCCCGACGACGAAAATCCACTCGTGCTTCGGCAATGGACGAAAGAGTGAACTGCACCGCTGCCAAACTGGGGAAACCGCCCATGCGACAATTCATTCGCCATCCTTCGGACATTCCTATCGAATACTGCGTCACCCGCCTTGGCTCCGGCCGGCGGGAGCACCTGAATAACATTAGCCAGGGCGGGTTATGCTTTCGAACCCCGAAAGCCCTTCAACGAGGCTGCATCATCCGAATCACGATCCCGGTACGGGAACCAGCCTTCGAGACGACCGGCACCATCGTCTGGTGTCGCCGCACGAACGGCTATTACGACGTAGGCGTTCAATTCGCGGACGCAAACACCGAGTTTTCGGTACGGATGGTCGAACAGATTTGCCAAATCCACCACTACCAAAAAGAAGTTTTGACGAAAGAAGGGCGTTCGCTCTCGGGGCCGGAAGCGGCAGCCGAATGGGTGGCGAAATACGCTCAGAATTTTCCGTCGTAGCCCAGCGACCGCTGCCAGACAAACTTTCTTGGGCCGATGACATCCTCCAGCTTTCTGGATTGCCCAGATTTCGGGGCACGGTTAATCTATCGAAAATTCGAGACGGCAGCCGTAGCGAGCCAAAATTGGGGTATTCATGAAAGAAATCTATCTGGGCCGACAACCCGTTTACGATTCGGCTTTTCGGGTGGAAGGTTACGAGCTGTTTTACCATCCCACCGACATCGAGAACACCGCTTTGCTCGACGGTGAATTGACCGGTTCGCAAATATTGTTCGATACGCTGGATGAGGTGGGATTGGAACGGCTGGTGGGCGACGGTAAAGCGTTTCTGGGAGTCGCTCGCGAATTCGTCCTGCAAGGGTACCTGCAAAAAGCGGTGGCTCCTTCGCCTCAGCTCGTATTCGAGGTGACCACCGATATCATCGTGGATACCGGATTGGTGAATACCCTGAGCGCGCTGCGCCAACAAGGTTATCGCTTCTTGTTGAACGACTACGTGGACAACGAAGCGTACCGGGCTTTGCTGAAGACCGTCGACTACGCGCGGTTGAACATGTCGCTCACCTCAGATTCGAGCGCCCGCCAGCTCGTTGCCCGACTCCGGCAACACGGCGTGGCACCGATTGCAGGAGGCATCGAGGATCAACAGATTTTGGAATCGTGTCGGGCGATAGAATTCGATTACTTCCAAGGTCGTCATTTCTCTCGGCCCCGCCTGCTCAAATTCCACGGTATTTCTGCCAACCAACTGACGGTACTGCGATTGATCGGCGCCCTTAACCAGCCGGATATCGACACGAAAGCCGTCGAATCTTTGATCGCTCAAGACGTTTCCCTCAGCTACAAACTGTTGCGGCACATCAACTCCGCCTACTTCAATTTGCCCCGGCGGGTCGAATCGATCCAGCGGGCAGTGGCGCTGCTGGGTTTGCGCGATATCCGCTCCTGGGCGACCTTGCTGTCGCTGTCTGCCGCAAACAATTCCCGCGACGACTTGCAAAACATCGCCTTGGTCCGCGCCAAAATGTGCGAATCGCTAGGGGAACATCTGGGATTGAAACAACGCGATGCTGGCTTTACCGTAGGCTTGCTGTCGGTGTTGGATTTGGTTACCCAGGCGCCGATGCCGGACGTATTGGCGACGCTGCCGTTGGACGAAGACATCAACGCGGCGTTGTTGCGCCACGAAGGCGCGTTGGGTCGCGTCTTGGCCTGCACTCTCGCCTACGAGCAGTGCGACTGGGCCACATTGGAACAGTTGGGTTTCGAGGCCGAACAGACTAACGAAATCTATCTGGCCGCATTGGCAGACGCCTATCGGGCTAACTACGAGTTGCTGCAAGATTGAAGCAACGCCATTTTCCTAGCGAGAAAACGGCCAAAGACAACGGCCGGCTACCCGCCATGCAACGGCCGGGGCGCCTTGGCCGATCCAATTTGCTCGATTCGGTCCATTGTGGACCGGTCCGTTTTTGAGAACTCGTGCGGGAACCAGGGCAACAATCCGGAAGCGAACGAGATCGTCGAGCCGGTAGCGTCGATGTCGTGCCTTTAATCGAGTAAATTGAGGATTGTTTTAGTTATATCTACCACTTGCGCGAGCGCTATCGCGCAACGAACTCGCGGTTCGTCGCTGGCACGATGCGTGCTGATCGGATTGAAAGATCGACCGATGCCGCGATGCCCCTGCTCCGGACGGTCGATCCCGACTTTAACACGCTCTGGAGATCGAACGATGGCGGTTCAAACGAAAGCAAAGTGGTCGATGGTTGCGGCCATCGGTTTGGTGCTTGGCTGCGCTGGATCGGGCGCGCTGGCCAACGATAGCCGGGTGTCTTCCACCGCAGCTTACACCGAAACCGCCGGTGCACTGCTCGAATCGAACGGCGCAGACACCGATACAGAGGTCGCCTACGTCATCGAATCGAAGTCCGACAGCTACGATCCGTATACTTGTACCGCCGCTTACGGCGATGCCTTTTGTGCCGCTTTCGAGCGATGCATGGCCGCGCACGGCTTCGAGGTTTGTTACGAGCGGTTCAGCCAGTAGAGCAAGCGACCAGCGATCCAGTCGTTGAGGACTCAAAGCTCGTTCTTGGACGAGCGCTCCGGTCTCGGTGGCATCGGTCGTTCCTCCAAAGGAATCGCCCGGTCGAACGAGCTGCTCTCGTGTCCATCCGGAATGGCACCATTGCCGTATCCCAAAGAATAATCGTAATAATATTTGATAAATGCTTCGTTCGGCATGCCAGTTTCAACCACCGTAGGATGTCGGAGAATCGCATCGCGCCATTTGAGCACCCGCAAATAATCCTGTTCCTGCGGTATCGTGAAATATCGATAGTATTCGTTTAGGCAATACCGCTGAAAAAACGAGGCATAACTGAGTTCGGCCATCCCAAAACCGCATTCGTCGAACAAATACGTACCATCCGGATTGTGGCGCAATAGAAAATCGTTGACCCAGTGCCAACTTTTTAAGGCATCTTCTATTAATTCCCTATCTTTCTCGCGTGCCTGATTCATCAGCAAACGATACATTCGAGGAACGAATTCGTGGTTGCAGTAATCGATCATGATCCGACAGATCGCTCTTTTATAAGGCGCAGATGGAAAGATACGCGGGATTGGAAAAACCTCTTCCAGATACTCGTTGATGATGCTCGATTCGTTCAAAACGATTCCATCATGCTGAATAACGGGAACCTGCCCCAATGGATTGATCTTCAAAAACCAATCCGGCATTTGCCGAGTGGATTCCATTTCGGTTAGCTCGAACAATATACCTTTCAACTCCAATAAAATCCGAGTTCGTTGCGCGAAGGGGCAGATCGCCATGCTGTACAGATGAACGGGGAGATTCACGAAAATCCTCCTGCAATGAGAGTGCAATTTGTTTGCATTGGCTAGCCATGCATTTCTCTCGATCATTCGTGGGCGAGATGCTCAAGGCCGACCGGCCGCATAGCCGGGCGATGACAGCCGTCCACAGGGCGAGTAAATTAAACGAACCGATTGCGCGAGCGAGGAGATTCGACATGCGCGTGGTGTTGCTGCTGTTGGTATTGGCCGTGACCGGCATCGCTTTGGTTCGGTGGCTAAACAAATTACCAGCCTCGGCACCGCCGCAAAGCGCGCCAAACGGTGCGGCGATGCCAATGGCACCCGCCCGCCCTCAGGACATCAAAGCATTCGAGCAAGATATCAATCGCTTCATGCAAGATGCTGCCAAACGACGGACTCGCCAGGAACCACAGCAATGAATCCGATCACCGAATTGCTGCAACAGTTCCCGGTTCTGGTGTTGGACGGCGCCTTGGCCACCGAACTGGAGCGTCGGGGCTGCGATCTGCGCGATCCGCTCTGGTCGGCCAAGATATTGATCGAGGCGCCCGAAATCATTCGCCAGGTGCATTTGGATTACTTTCGGGCTGGAGCCGACGTCGCGACTACCGCCAGCTATCAGGCCACCGTAGAAGGGTTTACGCGGCGAGGTCTAAGCCGTAAAGAGAGCCTCGAACTGTTGCGGCGCTCGGTGCGGCTGGCGCTGGAAGCGCGCGACGTGTTCTGGCAGGAACCGGCAAATCGAGCCGGTCGCCCTCGGCCTTTGGTAGCGGCCTCGGTGGGACCCTACGGCGCATTTTTGGCCGATGGTTCGGAATATCGAGGCGACTACCCCTTGAGCGAAGCCGAATTGATGGACTTTCATCGCGTACGGATGACCGCTCTTTTGGAAGCGGGCGCCGATCTGCTGGCCTGCGAGACCCTGCCCTGCTTCGCCGAAGCGCGAGCGCTAGTGCGACTGTTGGCCGAGTTTCCCGGCGCGAACGCCTGGATTAGCTTCAGCGCCCGCGACGAAGCGCATCTCTGCCACGGAGAAGCTCTGGCCGAGTGCGCGGCATGGCTAGACGATCAACCGCAAGTTGTCGCCGTGGGGGTCAACTGCACCGCGCCGCGCTATGTTCCGGCACTGGTTCTGGCCGCCCGCGCCGCCACGCGCAAGCCCATCGTGGTGTACCCCAATTCGGGCGAAATTTACCACGCCGAAAACCACCGCTGGGAAGGAACCGCCACTTGCACCGCGTTCGCGGCCGAAGCCGAGCGCTGGTATGTCAACGGGGCGAGGCTTATCGGGGGTTGCTGCCGCACCACGCCCGATCACATTCGGGCACTCGCCGTCTGGGCCCGGCGACTGCCTCCGCCGAAAGCTGGCCGCTAGTTACTGGGGCGATATCCACCAAGGCCAACCTCCGTCGCAACGACTGCCTGGTCTGCGGTTGCCCGCCCCACCCAGGCGTTTGCCGCGCTCGCCGTAACGTTTTGAACCCAGTTGGGGAACAAACCGCCAGCCAGTACCAGCAATCCCATCACGCCAGCGACCAGCAACTCGCGCGGCCGAAGATCCGCCGCAGAGGCCACCGCAGGATCGGTCACTGGCCCCAAAAATGCCCGCTGGTAGAAGCCCAGAAAATACGCCGCGCCCAAAATCACGCCCAGCACGGCAACGAACGCCAAGCCGGGTGATGTCTGCAACACACCGATCAGGATCAGCAATTCGGCCACGAAGCCGTTGGTGCCTGGCAAACCGATAGATGCCATGCCAAGCAGCAGGAAAAAAGCCGTCAGTCGCGGCAGGGGCCGGACCAATCCGCCCAGACTCGCCAGATCGGTCGAACCCAAGCGATGATGTAAAAAGCCAGTCAGCAACAGCAAACCGCCGGCGATCACGCCGAAATTTGCCAGTTGGAAAATCGCCCCCTGCACGCCCTGGACATTCATCGCGGCGATCCCCACGATCACCAAGCCAACGTGGCTGACGCTGGAAAACGCCAGCATCGATCGTAGATTGGATTGCCGCAGTGCCACCAGCGCCCCGTACAGCACCCCAAACAGGCCCAGTCCAGCCATCAGCCAGAAATACTCGCGCGCCGCTGTTGGAGCCAATGGCACGGCAAAGCGCAAGATGCCGAAAGCGCCGAGTTTGAGCCCCACCAGCAGCGCACTCAATCCCACCGGCCCTTCCCGCAGCACGGTCGGCAACCAAGTATGAAATGGGAACAGCGGCGCTTTCACGGCGAATCCGACGAACAGCAACAGAAACACGGTCGCCTGCAACGCGGATGGCAGCGGTTTTTCGAGCAAGGCCGGATAGTCGAAGATCAGCGTGCCGGCGCCATCGGTGGGATAGAGTCCGAGCAGCAGAATGGCAAACAGCAACGGAATTCCACCCGCCAGCATGAACAGAGTGTATTTGACGGCGGCAAAACGCCGTTCCGGCCCGATACCCCACAGGCTGACCAGAAAATAGATGGGAACCAGGGTCAGTTCCCAGAATAAGAAAAACAGCACCAGATCCAGGGCGCAGAACACGCCCATGATCGCGCTCTCCAGCCCCAACAGCAGAGCGAAATACAATCGGGGCATCGCTTGGATGCTCGTCCAGGAGGACAGAATGACGCCGCAAAACAACAGCGCCGTCAGCGGCGGAAACAGCGCGGCAATACCGTCCATCCCAACCAGATAATGGACGTTCAAGCTGGGAATCCAGGATGCCCGTTCCACCAACTGCATCCCGGCCATTTCCGGGTGCAGTGCTGCCAGCATCACGAGGGATAGAGCCAACTCCAGCCCGGCACCCGCCAACGCTACGACGCGCACCGCGCGATTCTCGCGCAGGAAGGGCAGCACCAGCGCCCAGGCCAGCGGCAGCACGATCAACAGAGTCAGAATCGGAAAACCGACCGGGTCGGCGGCGGATGATGGTTCGAGATCAGGTAACACGCTTGCCAAGCTCCCTGGAAAAGTGGTGGGAACTGATTTGCAGTTTCCGGCCGAGATATAAGCGGTGGGCGTCGTGCCGGGTCACGCCCGAGTCGAGATGGAACTGGTCGCAGGACAACTCTCGCGCTTTTTCCAAAAGCCAGTCGAGCAGTTTCCCGCCATAACCTTGCTTGCGGAATGCCTCACGGCAGACGAGATCATCGACGTAGAAAGTCCGTCCCCACGCCAAAAATTCGGCGATACGATAGCCTGCCACTGCGACCACTTCGTCTTGCAAGGCGACATAGACGAGAACATAGCCGTGATTCTTCATTTGGCGTTGAACCCGAGATACGAAATCGGTTTCCGTCAAATGCGGTCGCAATTCGCGCATTGCAGGAAAACAGGCTGCGATCTCGGATTCGGTTATGGCTATTTTGATATCCATCCCATTTTCAAAATCTATCAGTAGTTATTTTTTGCGAAAATAGACCACGGAGGCATCCTGTCTCTTCTTGCTTGACGCCATCGCACGAAATTCACTTTGCTGGTATCCAGATATACGGAACCATCGCGCAATTTTGTTGTGCCAGTCAATGTTGTTACATAAGTTTCCGTTCGTTGGCTACCCGTATCAAAATTGACCTTGCTACCTACATAGCGCCAATCAGGTTCTGCATGCTGATGTCCGTTCAGCTCAGCGAGCATGATATGAACAAATTTGATATCACCATTTCCGATAAAATTATAGCAAGCTATTATATGCCAACCGCCATGTCCATTATGGCTTTCACCACCTTTTCCAATATTAATCGTGGTTTTCACCTCAAGCTCAATTGCAAGTTCCGATTTGAATAGCTTGTAAATGAGATCTGGGTATCGTTGATCGTGATTATGTTTATAAGGCGAACAAGCATTTATTGCATTAGTAAAAATATTTGAAATAAGTCCCGAAAAGTTATTTCCTTGAATGAGAGATTGAAGAGTTTGGTCGATTTCCAGGATCATGTTTCTATTGATACGATGAATGATCGACTGTGTAAGGTTCGCCGCCGCTTCGATATGAGAAATGCTCAGCCCTTCAGGCAGTGGAGTTTGTGGCCTGAAATATTGGGCTTCCAATCGAGGAGGTAGAGAACTGACACTCACATCGTAGGCGGTCACCACTAGTGCCCGCAAAGGCAGATCAAGCGATCTTGCCAGGGATTCCAGCACCTGAATGCTAAAGTTTTCTTTTCCGGTTTCGACGCCGGAAAGATATTGGTAGCTAATGCCTGCCTTGACGGCAAGCGCTTCTTGAGAAAGACGTTTCTGCTCTCTCAGGGCGCGCACGCATGCGCCAATAATCTTTTGGGCTTCGCTCATGATCGAGCAGTTTACCGACCATGAGCTTGACAGTCTTTCAACTATAGACGAAACTAAAAATATGCCACAGCACAAACTGCACCATGCGAACTGTTTCGAGTGGTTGCGTGAGCAACCGCCCGCAAGCATTCATGGAGTCTGTGCAGATCCTCCGTTTGGCATCGTCGAATTCTTACCTCACGAAATGGCGAAGCTCCGTAATGGGCGCGGCGGCGTGTGGAGATTGCCGCCAACCATCGGCGGCAGCCAGCGGGCGCCGCTTCCCCGCTTCACAACCTTGACCTGCCAGGAACGGGAGCACGTTCGCGTTTTCTTTCGCGAATTTGGTGAAGTGTTGATGCCCATTCTGATTCCCGGTGCTCATGTTTTTCTTGCTGGCACGCCGATGCTACAGCATTTGGTGCAAACTGGAATGGCCGAGGCGGGCTATGAGGTCAGAGGTGCCGTCATGCGCCTTTATCGCGGATTCCGTGGCGGTGATCGCCCCAAACTCGCCGAACGGGAATTTGCTGAGGTATGCGTCACGCCGCGTGGTGCCTACGAGCCGTGGATGCTTTTCCGCAAGCCAATCGAAGAAAAGACCGTGGCGCAAAATTTGAGAAAATGGGGCACGGGTGCACTCCGCAGGCTCGGCGTCGACCAACCTCTCCCCGACGTGATCCAAAGCGGTAAAACCCCAGCGGTCGAGGAATCGATCTCGGATCATCCAACCATGAAGCCCCAGCACTTCCTGCGTGTTTTGGTGCGCAGCCTCTTGCCATTAGGTCGCGGATGGGTTTTGGACCCATTTTGCGGATCGGGCGCGACGATTGCGGCCTGCCAGGCTGTCGGTTACGACGCCATCGGCGTTGAGATCGATAACGAATATTTTGCTTCCTTGGAAAGCAATATACGGAATCTCGCCTCGCTATATCCGAAATACAAGGGAGAAACGCTGGAAATACCTGATGATTGTTTGCTGGCCGGGCCGAAAATCAAAGAGCAAGAGTACCAGCAGGTACCCCTTCTTTAACTCCCGCCAAGCTCCGACTTTGCAGTCAATCCGCTAATGCTGCCCCCCCACCTCAAATATCTCTGCCACCCTCTCCACTGCCCCGCCGATCATCTTGATCCACGGATCGGCGTACAGTCCAACTCCGATCATCACCAGACACAGCAGGCCCGCCATGATCAATTCGCGGTTGCGCAAATCGGTCAGCGGGCGCGACGAAACCTTGGGATTGCGGGTCAGGAAAATCCGCTGATAGGCCCACAGCAGATAGCCGGCGGCCAGCACGTTGCCGGAAGCGGCCACCGTCGCGACGCCCCAGCCGTAGGATTCCAACGTCCCCTCTAGCGCCAAATGCGCCGCCTCGAAACCCGGCGTCCCCGGCATCGCAATGCTGCCCAGGACTACCACCAGGAAGGTCAAGCCCAGCAGCGGCAGCGAATCGAACAGGCCGCCCAATCGATGAAACCGCGTCGTGTTCAGGCGGCGGTTCAACAGTCCGGCGGCGATGAACAAACCCGCTGCCGCCAAACCCAGATTCAGGCTCAGCAGCAGACCGCCCTTCAACCCGGACTCGTTCAGCGAAAACAGCCCGGCCATCAGCACGCCGGATTGGCTGATTACCGCAAACGCCAGCAACCGGCGCAGATCGACCTGCAACACGGCGAGCAGCGCGCCGTACACCATGCCCACCAGACCCAGTGCCACCACCCAGCCGTCCCACTGCTGGGCGGCAGCGGGCAGCAGCGGCAAAACGAAACGCAACAGCGCGTAAACGCCGACCTTCGCCCCGACCAGCAGCACCATTCCCACCGCCACCGTACCGTGCTTCGCCACGATGGGCAGCCAGGCATGGAAGGGAAACAGCGCCAGCCGCACCGCCAACCCGCCGAACAACAGGACGAAAATTAGCGATTGCTGTCCGGCCGGAACCGGGGTCTCGGCCAGAGCGGCCAAGTCGAAAGACCAAATGCCAGCCGTGGCCGCGTGATGCCAACCCAACAACAGAATGCCGGCCAGCAGCGCCGCCAGACCGCCCAACATGGCACGAACGTACTGCGTGGCGGCCCGGTCTCGCACCGGACTGGTACCCCAGCGCCGGATCAACAGCGCGGCGGGAATCACCTCGGCCAGCGCGAACAGCCAGAACTGCAACAGATTCAGCGCGGTAAACATCCCCATCAGCGCCAGTTCCA
>DEHU01000205.1 GCA_002352125.1 Competibacteraceae bacterium UBA2792
TGGTTGTAGGTTCGAGTCCTACACGGCCCACCATCTTCAAAATCCGAGCGTTTTCTTCTCTTTGCCTCCGCTTTGTGCCAGCCGTCGCGAACTTTGTTGCGGCCCGATTTCTATTCGGAGAGGCGCATTGTCCTGTATACTCATTAAAGGTGGCAGTAATTCGCCGCGTTCGGTTTTATGAAGTTTTTGCTGGCAAGCTGTACTTGATTGCGAGAGTGGCGGAACTGGTAGACGCGNNGAGTCTCTCCTTTCGCACCATTCGCATCGTGCGCCTAGGAACTTTGCCGGTCCGAGTTCCTTAGGAAAACGAGGAATATTGTTTGGCGGTTTGCCGATTTGCAACGATCAACAGTTTTTTGAGGTGCGTCAATGCAGGTTTCAGTCGAAACGCTGAGCGATCTGGAACGCCGGGTGACCGTGCAAGTTCCAGCGGAGAGACTCGCCAAGGAAATTCAGGACCGGCTGCTGTCCCTGTCTCGGCGGGTCAAAGTAGATGGTTTTCGTCCAGGTAAGGTACCGCTCAAGCTGGTCAAGCGGCTGTATGGTGACCAAGTTCGCTACGAAGCGGTCAGCGAGTTGATGGAAAACACCCTGCACGAAGCGTTGACCTCGGAAAAGCTGAACCCCTTAGGCGGCCCGAAGATCGAACCCAAGAATCTCGAAGACGGTCAGGATTTGGAATACTCCGCTACCTTCGAGATCATGCCCGAATTCGATCCAACTGGGTTCGAGAATATCGGGGTTGAGCGGCCGACAGCGGAGGTCACCGAACAAGACGTGGATAATATGCTGCAGAACCTACGCCAGCAGCGGGCGACTTGGCACGAAGTGGAGCGTTCTGCCGCCCAAGGCGACCGAGTGCGCATCGACTTCGAGGGCACCATCGACGGCCAGAGTTTCGCCGGTGGTAAAGGCGAAAATGTCGGCGTGGTGTTAGGCAAAAATTCCATGCTTGGCGATTTCGAGAATCGACTGATCGGCCTGAATGCAGGAATGGAGACCGAATTCGATCTGACGTTTCCAGAGAGCTATCAGGTCAAGGATGTCGCCGGCAAAACCGCACATTTCCGGGTCAAGCTTCATGCCGTGGAAGAGGCTCACTTGCCCGAAGTGGACGATGTCTTCGCCGAAAACTTCGACATCAAAGAAAACGGTGTTGCCGGTTTGAGGCAATCGCTGCGCGAAAACATGGAGCGCGAGTTGCGCGAAGGCATCAAAGCAGTGGTCAAACGCCAAGTCATGCAAGGATTGTTGGACGCCAATCCCATTCCGTTACCGAAAGTGCTGATCGAAACCGAAGTCGAGCACTTGGCGCGCCAGTTGCATTTTCCTGCTGGCGCCAAAGACGAAAAAACCCGACAGCTCAAAACCCAATTGTTCGAGCCCGAGGCAAGTCGCCGGGTGGCGTTGGGGCTGTTGATTTCCCGGTTAGCCACGGCCCAGGAGATCAAAGTCGATGAGCGGCGGGTTCGAGATTACCTAGAAATAGCGTCATCCACTTACCAGGAGCCGGCTGAGGTGCTGCGTTGGTACGAACAAACCCCGCAGGCGCTCGATAGCGTGCGCGCTTTAGTGCTTGAGGACCAGATCGTAGACTGGTTGCTGGAGCGGGCTCAAATTACCGAAAAAGCAAGTACTTTCGCCGAGATCATGACCCCCGCCAAGCAACCGGTGGAGCAGGAGTCAGCCGAATGAGCGAATACGGTTCTTCTTCCGGCAGTATCCGCGCGCTCAACCTCGTGCCGATCGTGGTGGAGCAAACTGCGCGCGGCGAGCGCGCCTACGACATTTATTCTCGCCTGCTGAAAGAGCGGGTGGTGTTTTTGGTGGGGCCGGTCGAGGACTACGTCGCGAATCTGGTCGTCGCACAATTGCTGTTTTTGGAAGCTGAGAATCCGGACAAAGACATCCATCTCTACATCAATTCGCCCGGTGGTTCGGTGAGTGCTGGCTTGGCCATTTACGACACCATGCAGTTCATCAAACCGAGCGTCAGCACCATGTGCGTGGGGCAGGCGGCCAGCATGGGCGCTCTGCTGCTCGCCGGCGGCGCGACGGGCAAGCGATTTTGTTTGCCGCACTCGCGCGTTATGATCCATCAGCCGTTGGGTGGATTTCAAGGGCAGGCCAGCGACATCGACATCCATGCACGGGAAATTTTGCTGGTTCGAGATCGGCTAAATCGCATTCTGGCCAGACATACCGGCCAACCGATTGAAAAGATCGCCATCGATACCGACCGCGATAATTTTATGGGTGGAGCCGAAGCGGTCGAATACGGTTTGATCGATGCTGTGTTGAGCGAGCGTGTTCCACCGGCGTGACTCGGCGAGAAATCTACAGCTTCGCTTCTTGGCGTACCGCGCAGCCGTTTGGCTGGCGCGACAAAGCGAGATCGAATACCGAATCCATACACTTGGCGTCTGGTTCGTGTCGCGGCCCGAGTCGCGGTACTTGGCGGCGCTGGCCATGCGGCAGGGGTCGGAATGTTGCACTCGTCGGTTCCGAATGACCGCACGATGATGAGGAAGGCATTATGAGCAGAGACCGAAGTGATAGGAGCGACGACGACAAGCTGTTGTACTGCTCCTTTTGTGGCAAGAGTCAGCACGAGGTGCGCAAGTTGATTGCCGGACCCAACGTGTTCATCTGCGATGAATGTGTCGAATTGTGCAACGACATTATCCGCGAGGAGATGGAGGAAGCTGCTCCCGCGACCGCTAATAAGTTGCCCAAGCCGCACGACATCAACCGGGTTCTCGACGAGTACGTTATCGGCCAGGAACGCGCCAAAAAAGTCCTTTCGGTTGCAGTTTATAACCATTTCAAGCGGTTGGAACTGCAGCGTGGTAATCGCACCAAAAATGCCGAGGTCGAAGTTGCCAAGAGCAACATCTTGTTGATCGGCCCTACCGGATCGGGCAAGACATTGCTGGCAGAGACTTTGGCGCGGTTGCTGAACGTGCCTTTCACCATCGCCGACGCCACCACGNNTACATCGACGAGATCGATAAGATTTCGCGCAAATCCGATAATCCTTCGATTACCCGTGACGTGTCGGGCGAAGGTGTCCAACAAGCGTTGCTGAAGCTCATCGAAGGCACCATCGCTTCGGTTCCTCCACAGGGTGGCCGCAAACATCCCCAGCAAGAATTTCTGCAGGTGGATACCACCAACATCNNATCCTGTTCATTTGTGGCGGGGCTTTCGCCGGTTTGGACAAGGTCATCCGTAGCCGTTCCGACAAGGGTGGCATCGGTTTTTCGGCGGACGTCAAGAGCAAGGATAGCGACAAGAGCGTCGGCGAAGTGCTCATGGAAGTCGAGCCAGAAGATCTCATCAAGTATGGTTTGATTCCGGAATTTGTCGGCCGGTTGCCGGTGGTCGCGACGCTGACCGAACTGGACGAAAGTGCGTTGGTGCGAATCTTGACGGAGCCCAAGAACGCCATTGCCAAACAGTTCAACCGGCTGTTCGAAATGGAAGGCAGCGAATTGGAGTTCCGAGAGGATGCCCTGCGGGCGGTCGCTCGCAAGGCCATGGAGCGCAAGACCGGCGCACGGGGTCTCCGGACGATCCTCGAACATATTTTGTTGGACACCATGTACGATTTGCCCAGCATGCAAAACGTCCGCAAGGTGGTGGTCGACGATTCCGTGGTCGAGGGCCGCGCCAAACCATACTTCATTTACGAAAATACCGAGCGCCGCGCCGCCGCGCACGATTGATTGATCCGGGGCCAAACGCTGCCTGCCCGGTGTTCGGCCCCGATGCTGGCTGCCTCGTTCTTACGCCCGGACGTTTTGCCGTTGCTCGTGTTCTGCTTGCCGGGCGGCTGCCGTTCAACCCGCTCGATTTAACCGCAGAGGTCCTGCCATGAAGCAGAACGAAGCCAAATTCGACAGCTTGCCCAGTCATGCGCTGATGCCGGTTTT
>DEHU01000253.1 GCA_002352125.1 Competibacteraceae bacterium UBA2792
GAACAGGGCGAAATGATCGCCGAAGGCGAACCGAATCCGCACGATATCCTGCGGTTGCTCGGCGTGCAGGAACTCGCGGCCTATCTGGTCAAAGAGATTCAGGACGTTTATCGGGTGCAAGGCGTGAAGATCAACGACAAGCACATCGAAGTCATCATTCGCCAGATGCTGCGCAAGATCGAAATTCTCGATCCGGGCGAAACCAGCTTCATCAAGGGTGAGCAGGTCGAGCGGACCCGGGTGCTGGAAGAAAACGACCGGGCCCAAGCCGAGGACCGGATGCCGGCCCGCTGGCAACCGATGCTGCTCGGCATCACCAAGGCCTCGCTGGCAACCGAATCGTTTATCTCGGCTGCGTCGTTCCAGGAAACCACGCGCGTCTTGACCGAGGCGGCGGTACGCGGCTTGCGCGACGATCTGCGCGGGCTGAAGGAAAACGTCATCGTTGGCCGGCTGATTCCGGCAGGTACGGGACTGGCTTATCACTTGCAGCGGCGGCGCAACTGGGTTCCCAGTCGGCCTGCGACCAGCAACGGCCACGTCTTCGAAAGCAGCGAGTCCGAAGCCAAAGCGATCACCGAAGACAAAAGCGACGAAAACGAGGCCGAACAAAAGGATATGACCGCATAGATTCGGCGGACGAGAGCAAAGAAAGGCGGGAAACGCATGCGTAACCCGCCTTTCTTTTTGTGATCCTATCGTTGGCCAGATAAATCAACGCGCTATTATCTTTTCCTGACCCCCACCCCTATGCTCGCGCTGTTGGAAGCCCGTCATCTGGTCAAACACTTTCGCGGCACGAAAGCGGTGGATGGTCTCGATTTATCTATTCCGACCGGCTGTTGCTTCGGCCTGCTCGGACCAAACGGCGCTGGCAAAACCACCACGGTCGAAATGCTGGAAGGCATCCAGCAACCCACTAGCGGGATCATCCGCTACCGGGGAGAGCCACTGGGATCGCGCTTTCGCGAAGACATCGGCATCATGTTTCAAGCCACCGCACTCCAGGATTACATCACTGGCCGCGAAAACCTGCGGATGTTCGGCAGTTTCTACCGGCGTACCCTACCGTTGGCCGAACTGATCGATGCTTGCGCGTTAGGCGAATTTCTCGACCGCGATACCCGCAAGCTGTCCGGCGGCCAGCGGCAGCGGCTATTGTTGGCCATCGCCCTGATCAACGACCCGGAGCTAATCTTTTTGGACGAGCCGACCACCGGCCTCGACCCCCAAGCTCGCCGCAACTTCTGGGAGTTGGTTCACCGTATTAAGGCACGCGGCAAAACCCTGTTGCTGACTACCCATTACATGGAAGAGGCTTATCAGTTATGCGACGAGATTGCCATCATGGATCATGGCCGAATCATCGCTCAAGGCACTCCCCGCGAATTGTTGGCAGCGCATTTCGACGACGTAGTATTGCAATTGCCACAAACCGATTTTCCGGACCCTCCCCTTCCGCCGTCGCTGACGGTGATGCATTGTCGCGATACCGTAGAAATTTTTACCCGCGATGTTAATGCGGCTATCAAGGAACTGATTTCACACGATATTTCCCTAGCGCGCTTGCAAATCCGTCCGCGCACTTTGGAAGATTTGTTCCTGGAACTGACCGGTCGGGAGTTGCGCACATGAATTTCGTTCGGTTTTGGGCGGTATTCGCGTGTCGCAATCGAGAATTTCTGCGCGACCGATCTTCGCTAACTTGGAACCTGCTCTTCCCGATATCCCTGATTGCCGGCTTCGCTTTCGCCTTTTCGGGGCCAGGACTGGATCTCTATAAAGTTGGCGTACTAGGCGACACGAGCGGCTGGCATGGTAGCAATTTTTTTAACACGCGCTATGTCCGGTTCATCCCCGTTACCGATCTGGCTACGGCATTGACCAAAATCGAGCGCCACCAACTCGATATGCTGTTCGATCCCACTGGACGCCGTTATTGGATCAACGACGAATCTCCCAAAGGTTACGTTTTGGAACGGATGCTGCGCGGAGCCGATGCCGGCTCCACTTTTGGCAAGCAAACCGTGAGTGGTCGCATCATCCGCTACGTGGATTGGGTCATGCCGGGCGTGCTGGCGATGAACATGATGTTCAGTTGCTTATTCGGGGTCGGCTACGTCATCGTGCGCTACCGAAAAAATGGGATGCTCAAGCGGTTAAAAGCCACGCCGCTGCGACCGCTGGAATTTTTATCGGCCCAAATCGCCTCCCGGCTTTTGTTGATTCTAGTCTCGACCGCACTGGTGTTCGTCGGTACCGATCGAGTGATCGGGTTTCCGATGTTTGGCTCCTATCTCGACTTGTTCGTCGTGTTCGCGATCGGAGCGATCAGTTTGATCAGTTTCGGCTTGCTGGTCGCCGCCCGCACCACCAGCGAAGAATTGGCCGCCGGTTTGCTGAACGTTCTCAGTTGGCCGATGACGTTTCTATCTGGCGTCTGGTTTTCGCTGGAAGGCGTGCATCCTTTTCTGCAAAAAGCCGCGCAACTGGCGCCGCTGACCCACATCATCGACGCCGCCCGGTCGATCATGCTCGATGGAGCTGGTCTGATGGACGTATCTGGCCACCTGCTGGCATTGGCCGCAATGAGCGTCGGAGCCATGGCAATCGGCGTCTGGCTGTTTCGATGGGAGTGAAAGACGCAAGATCCCGCAAAAGCCGTCCGTTCTCGCTTGCAGCGACGCCGCAAACCGAATCTGGGACAGTACGACCGAACCCTTATCCCACCAAAAAGGTCCTATTCGTCGGTCACTATTTGATCGGGAGAAAAAACCATGTCGTGGTTGCAACGCAAAATTCAGATACCGCGCCCGGAAGAAGCTTTGCCGGGTCGAGCTACACCGCTGCGCATCCCGGCACGACACTACGTCAACGACCACCCGCTGCAACCGCCCTTTCCGACCGGAATGGAACGAGCGGTGTTCGGTCTCGGCTGCTTTTGGGGTGCGGAACGAAAATTTTGGACCCGGCCAGGGGTTTATACCACTGCGGTCGGGTACGCTGGAGGTCTTACGCCCAACCCGACCTACGAGGAAGTGTGTAGCGGGTTGACCGGCCACACCGAAGTCGTGCTAGTGATATTCGATCCCGCCATCGTCGTTTACGGGCAGTTGCTCAAAATCTTTTGGGAATCGCACGATCCCACGCAAGGCATGCGCCAGGGCAACGATGTCGGCACGCAATACCGCTCTGCGATCCACGTCCACGACGATACCCAGCGCGCTGCCGCCCTAGCCAGTCGCGAGGCGTATCAAGGAGCACTAATGGTCGCCGGTCGGGGATCGATCACCACCGAAATCGTCGAGGCACCGCCGTTTTACTACGCCGAAGATTACCACCAGCAATATTTGGCCAAGAATCCAGGCGGTTACTGCGGTTTGGGCGGTACGGGCGTAAGTTGTCCTGGCGGGCTGGTGGCATAACGCCACGATCATCCTCCCCGGTCGTCATCAGCTAGCAACACTTTTCGAACACCTTTTTCTACTTTTTCTTGCCTCGCGCGATCTTCCGGAGCTTTCGGTATTGAAACGAAGATCGCGCGCAACCATCGCCAATTTCAAAGATGCGGAGCAACACCACATCACACCGTGGTTACCCAGTAACTCAAACGGCGCATACCCACAAATTTTGAGCGTGAGAGCGATCGCCGAGGCGGAATTTAAATCGTCGCCTTGCTAAAATTGAACCCAGCGATGTAACCCGTTTTAAAGAGGACACGTCTATGCCCATTCGTAAAGTGCTGGTAGTCGATGATTCCCCGACCGATCTGGCTAACATCAAGAACATCGTAACCGAAGCCGGTTGCGTCGTGGTCACCGCGACCAGCGGCAAGGAAGCCATCGAAAAAGCTATAGCAGAAAAACCTGACTTGATTTTTATGGATATTATCATGCCGGACATGGACGGCTACGCCGCTTGTCGCTCTTTAGCCGCCGAAACCACCACCAAAGGTATTCCGGTCGTGTTCGTGACCAGCAAGAACCAGAAAGCGGACCGTCTATGGGCGCAAATGCAAGGCGGCAAAGCATTCGTCACGAAACCCTACACGGCAGACGCTATCATCGACCAACTGAAGGCGTTTCTATAAGCCGCCACCGTCCCGGCCAACTATGAACGACAAAGCCGCAAACGCTCCTCGACGCTGGCTCAAACCGAGCACAGCCCTCAATCGCTTCAAACCACCGCCCCGCAGCATAACGCCCAGCATCGCGCCGGCCGAACGCCGGCGTGCGCGATACGGCTTCCGAATAGGCGGCATCGGTTTGCTGATCGGTCAAGATACGACCAGCGAAGTGCTGGAACAGGCATCGATTTATCCGATACCCAACACACCGCCCTGGTTCCTAGGATTGGTCAATCTACGCGGTAACTTGGTGCCGATCTTCGACACAAAACAATTCCTTGAGCTGGCAGACGGTAGCGTCAAGGGAGAAAAGCGCCGGCTGCTGATCTTGGACCAAGGCGACAAAGTAGCGGGCATTCTCATCGACGGTTTACCGCAAGTCGCGATGACCAGCCATGCCCTCTCCCGGTTACCGCCGCTACCGACGGCACTGCGAAATCACGTCGCTGGCGCTTACGCGCAAGACGATGTCATCTGGTTGGAATTCGACCACCAAGGATTTTTTCAGGCGCTCGGAGGGCGTATAGCCGGAGCGGCGTAACCGAATCGCCGGCGGTGTCGGAAGAATCACTTGCTGTGGCGGCAACGACCGCAAAGCGCGGTCTTGCCGTATCAGGACTCGTCATCGCATTGGCGATATTTTTCGGCACAATGGCTCTCAAACGATCAAATCGTTCTATCCTTATAAGAAAGGCCCAACCAAAACAATATAAATTGGGGGAGCAATCCAATTTCCCCACCCCGCTAAACCAAAAATTGGATTCTGCTGGCCACGAATTCAACGATTTGATTATAAAATAAATATTTTTTCGAAAAACAAGCAAAATAACCTCTAAGAGGTAACCTAACGATGCGTGTACCCTACCGCTCGACCCCTATACCGATCAACTCGATAAAGCGGCAACGACCGATGAAAGGAATCGCGCTGGGGCTTGCGCTGGCATTATATTCGTTCGCGCCTTGGGGTTGGACCCAAAATGTGGGAATCACCGATAAAACGATCCGCATCGGCGCTAACATGCCTTTGGAAGGGGACACCAGAACGAACGGGCTTGCGCTAAAACGCGGAATCGAGGCGGCGCTATCCAACCAATCGGTGCAGGGACGCCGCATCGAATTCGTGGTCATCAACGATTTTTACGACCCCGCCAAATCGCTCGACGCGGTCAAGCAATTAATCGATCAAGGTGTTTTCCTGATGCTAGGCGGCTATGGCACGCCGACCACCAAGGCGGTATTGCCGGTTTTGGCGGAGAACAAGATACCGGCGCTCGGTTTTTACACCGGCGCGGCCTTTACCGGGCCGGGCGACGTGCTGAACTTCCGCGCCAGCTACGCCAGCGAAGTAGAGAGCGTGGTCGGCGCAGCGCTGGCCGCTGGGGTAAACCCGGCCGAGGTTTGCGGCTACGCGCAGAACGACGCTTACGGAATGAGCGGCATCAAAGGGTTGCGTGCGGCCCTGGCCAAGCATCCCAGCGCCGCCCCCATCGTCGCCAAGCTAGACCAGATCTTAGACATGCCAGGGGACAACCCCGCGCGCAACAACGTCGGCCCCGTCGGCGTTTACCAGCGCGATACCGTAAACGCACGCGAAGGTTATACATCGCTGAAAAATTGGGAAACCAGCTCTAGCAATCGTTGCCGACTGGTGACGATTGCGGCCACTTATAAGCCAGCCGCCGAGTTCATGGCCTATGCGCGCTATAAGGGTGAACCCTGGATTTTCAGCACATCGTCGAATGCGTCGGGCAATACGATGAAATCTTTGCTTAAAGAACGAGGGATCACCGACAAATTCGTCACCACCCAGATTGTGCCGTCGTTGGATTCGCCGCTGCCGGTGGTCGCGGAGGCCCGCAAGGCGCTGGGGCGAAATCTGGATTACGTATCGCTGGAAGGCTACATCATCGGCAAGCTGTTCTTGGCGATCATGCAGGCCATTGACGGCCCACCGACCCGCGAGAGCTTTCTGAAAGCCGCCCACCGCCAACCCTACGACATCGGCGGCGTCAAAGTGGATTTCACCGCCGGCAACCAAGGTTCCAGCTTCGTCTTGCTGACCTACCTGAAAGACGGCGAGTTCGTCCCCGTCAAACCCGGCGATCTGGAATCGCTGTTCAAACAATGATCTGCACGAGACGCGAACGAACGTTTCGATTCGTCGGGCTCAACAACCTAATTTCGAGGTAACACAGTCATGGGCGGCCAAAAAATCAACGCGCGCTTGACCTTCACCATCATCGTCCAGCTCATCATCCTGGTGGAGATCGAGTGATGGACCGGCAACGACCGATGAGAGGAATCGTGCTGGGGCTAGCGCTGATATGGTGCTCGCTCCCCTCTTGGAGCTGGGCTCAAAATGCGGGAATCACCGATAAAACGATCCGCATTGGAGCCACCATCCCATTGGAAGGTGATTTCAAGGCTTACGGCCTAGCGATGAAACACGGGATGGATGCAGCCTTGGCCGGACAAATGGTTCAGAAACGCCAAATCGAGTTCGTCGCGATCAACGACTTCTACAGCCCAGACAAGGCGCTTGAAGCAGCTAAGCAATTGATCGGGGAAGGTATTTTCGCGATGATAAACAGTTTTGGCACGCCGACCACCAAGGCGGTGTTGCCGGTTTTGGCGGAGAACAAGATACCGGCGCTCGGTTTTTACACCGGCGCGGCCTTTACCGGGCCGGGCGACGTGCTGAACTTCCGCGCCAGCTACGCCAGCGAAGTAGAGAGCGTGGTCGGCGCAGCGCTGGCCGCTGGGGTAAACCCGGCCGAGGTTTGCGGCTACGCGCAGAACGACGCTTACGGAATGAGCGGCATCAAAGGGTTGCGTGCGGCCCTGGCCAAGCATCCCAGCGCCGCCCCCATCGTCGCCAAGCTAGACCAGATCTTAGACATGCCAGGGGACAACCCCGCGCGCAACAACGTCGGCCCCGTCGGCGTTTACCAGCGCGATACCACGAGCGCGCGCGACGGCTACGCCTCGTTGAAAAAGTGGGAAGAAACCAGCGGCAATCGCTGCCGGCTGGTAACCACTACAGCGGTTTATGAACCAGCTACGGCGTTCATGGGATATGCTCGCTACAAGGGCGAATCCTGGATTTTCAGTTCGCCGTCGCCGGCCGCGGACAGCCGTTTTGCGACCATGCTCAAGGGAAACAAAATTACGGATAAGGTGATCGCCACCCAGGTTGTGCCGTCGTTGGATTCGCCGCTGCCGGTGGTCGCGGAGGCCCGCAAGGCGCTGGGACAAAACCTGGATTACGTATCGCTGGAAAGTTATATCGTCGGCAAGCTGTTCTTGGCGATCATGCAGGCCATCGACGGCCCACCGACCCGCGAGAGCTTTCTGAAAGCCGCCCACCGCCAACCCTACGACATCGGCGGCGTCAAAGTGGACTTCACCGCCGGCAATCAAGGTTCCAGCTTCGTCTTGCTGACCCACCTGAAAGACGGCGAGTTCGTCCCCCTCAAACCCGGCGATCTGGAATCGCTGTTCAAACAATGATCTGCACGAGACGCGAACAAACGTTTCGATTCGTCGGGCTTAACAATCTAATTTCGAGGTAACACAGTCATGGGCGGCCAAAAAATCAACGCGCGCTTGACCTTCACCATCATCGTCCAGCTCGTCATCCTGGTGGGGATCGGACTAATCGCCTATCTTGGCATGAACCGCATCGGCAACGCTGTGGTCGACGTCAACCGGACGGTGGGCGAACAAGTTGGCTTAGGACAACTGGGTGATATCCTCCGCGACGATCTCCTGACAACAGTTAACAACGTGGCTCGGGGTACCAGCACCTGGGAACAAGCGAACGATACCTTGCCGGTGATCAAGAAAAAATTTCAGGATGGCTGGCGGGCGTATCTCGATTCTGTGAATGCAGTGGATAATGTGCGTTTACAACAAGAATTTAAAACCAGCCTGAACAATATCGACGACACCTTCGCCCAACTGGAGAAGCTGTTCGCTATTCGGGATCGCGCCCAATTGAATCTATTTATCAACAACGACTTGGACGCATTAATTAATCCCTTTTACAAAGCCTTGGCATCGAGCATGAACCGGAACCGAGAAAATTCCACCGAAGCCTTGAAAACGGCGCAAAGCACCAGTAACACCTTTACGGTGCTGATCGTAGCGATCGGATTGATCGGTATCGCGGCCTCTTTCGGCTTGGGTAGCACGACCTATCGCGCTATTGTGAATCCCGTCAACCAACTAATGTCTACCGTGCATCAGGTGGGCGAAGGCAACTACACCGCTCGCACCGGTTTGGCCGGTGCCGACGAGTTATCAGAATTGGGCAGGGCATTCGATCAGATGTTGAATGATCGCGTAAACGCGCTAGTGGCAGCGGAACACGAAAACGAACAGTTAAACGACTCCATCATCAAACTGCTGCAAGCCGTGTCCCAATTGAGCCAGAGAGATCTGACCGTCAAGGTACCAGTCACTGAGGATATGACCGGCCCTGTAGCTGACGCGCTTAATCTGTTGACCGACGAAACCGCCAAGGTACTACAGGGTGTGACTCGCATCTCGGAAGAGGTCGCCACCGCTTCCGACAAGGTGAAATCGCAGTCCGATACAGTGATCGCCGTAGCCGAGAACGAGCGCAAGACGGTGGAGCAAACCGCCACCGATCTGGCCTCCGCCGCAGATGCTATGCGGCAAATCGCCAACTTAGCCCAGACGTGTAACGATGCCGCCGAAACCGCTATCAAGACTACTCAAGCGGCGCTGCAAACGGTGACTAGCACGGTCAACGGCATCAACAACACTCGCGATACCATTCGCGAGACGGAAAAGCGCATCAAGCGACTGGGCGAACGTTCCCAAGAAATCAGCGGCGTGGTGAACCTGATCAACACCATCGCCGAACGCACCCATATCCTGGCGCTAAACGCCAGCATGCACGCGGCATCGGCCGGCGAAGCGGGACGCGGTTTCGCGGTAGTGGCCGACGAAGTGCAACGACTGGCGGAAAACGCCCGCGAAGCCACCTCGCAAATCGCCACCTTGGTTAGCAATATTCAGATTGAAACAGCAGATACGGTAAACGCCATGAACGCTGCCATCAGCCAAGTCGTCGACGGTAGCCGACTGGCGGAGCAGGCTGGCGATCAGATGAAGCGCACGCAGGAAACCACTTCCGAGCTGGTAGATGCCGTACAGCAGATCGCGGCTCGTTCGCAAGAACAGGTTCGCATTAGCAGCCAATTGCTGGACCGTGCGCAACAGATTCAGGAAGGCACCCGCCAGACCAGTCAACAGTTGCAGGAACAGACCGTCCAAACCACTAACCTGGTGGAATACGCCCAGAACTTGCTGAACTCCGTGCGCGTATTTCGATTACCAGCGTAAGGGGCAGCAACTCGACTGTTGGAGCAGGTTTATAGCTGCTTGCGAGGGAGGATTTAGACAACTATGTCCATACCGGAAGACCAGCTCGCCGTACTGGAAGCGGAAGTCGCCGAAGTACTCGGCATTCTCGAAAGGTTCGAAGAGGATGGAGTCGCCGAAGGAATTCGCCGTTACGCCGATCAAATAGAGCGCATCAGCTCGACCGCCGGCAATGCGGGTTTGCTAGGACTGCAAGATATCTGCCTGTTGTTCAGGGAAAACCTGACCAATCCAGATTTTCGAAATCGCGATTTAGGTGACACCGAGCGAGAGCGGCTGGAAGAATGGCCAACGTTGGTTATTGGCTACCTGATGTCTCCTGGCGATCCGCAAGCCGGCGAGGCATTGCTAGAACATCTGCAAAACCCGGTTTGGAATGCACCCTTGCCAGCGGAAGAAGCCGAAACTCTGCATGGTTTGCTGATACTGGATTTATCGGCTACCGGGACGACTCCGCCGGAAACTGGATCGGTAGGGCCGACCACGCTATCAGAGATAGTAGTAGAAGGCGCTGAGCAGCCTACCGCTCTGGCCGAACAAATCGTTTGTGACGAAACGCTATCGTTGCCAACAGATGAAGATATCGCTTCAAAAACAATAGAACCTACTGAAGCTTGCGATACCGCGACCAATCACCGAGCAGTAGAATTTCCATTGCCGGTAGTCGAAGCAGCGTCGATACCCCCTATCGAAACTTTTGAAGAAGAAGCAACCGTAACTCTAGAACCGGCAAGCGAAACAGCCACGATGATCGCGGCAGCAGCGCCGGAAGTCATCGAAGCAACCGAAATAGAAGCCACCCGGGGAATCGAAGACAAAGTCGAGGAGGTAGCCGAGGAGGAAGTCGAGGAGGAAGTCGAGGAGGAAGTCGAGGAGGTAGCCGAGGAGGAAGTCGAGGAGGTAGCCGAGGAGGAATTTGAAACTGCTGCGGCGAAAGCTGGTCCAGACGCCGCCCAGCAAGAAATGCTGGAAATCTTGCGCACGGAAATCGTTCAGATATCGCAAAATGCCGACGACATTTTAGCTGTAGCAGTAGACGCTGCTAGCACACCCGACGCCCGCAGCGAAGCCCTATCGGGTTATGCTGAGCATTTGGAGCTTCTAGCCAACGCTTCAGCTTCCATCGGCTTGATGGGATTGCAACAAACTTGTGCCCGGTTACAGGACAATCTCAACGCTCTGTCCACTCAGAGCAGCCCTTTAAATGCGGAGCGACGGCAGGTAATCGAAGCTTGGCCTGATCTGGTGCTTGCCTACCTGCGAGCGTTAGATGATCGCTCAGTCTGCATGGCTCTCGCAAATCATCTGCAAGACGCCCGTTGGCCAGAGCCGCTGAGAACGGAAGAAGCGGCTTCGCTCGTCAACTTGTTAGTTGCGCCGAAACTGATAACCGAAGAGGTCGAAGCGGAAATTCGCCCGCACCAGGCGCTGCCCGAAGACGTATCGCTAGCGCTGCCGGCCGATGTCAACCAGCAATTGCTGGATAGCCTTCTCCAAGAACTGCCCCACCAAGCGGCCGAATTCTCCACCGCCATTCAACGATTGGCCGCTGGAGACGGAACGCTCAAGGATGTCGAGGTGGCACAGCGTATAGCCCACACTCTGAAAGGTGCCGGCAACACGGTTGGAGTGCGCGGTATCGCCACGCTAACTCATCACATTGAAGACATATTGCAAGCGCTGTCCAAGCATGACTCGCTACCTAATCGGCCTTTAGCAAGCACCTTGCTGAACGCGGCCGACTGTCTGGAAATCATGAGCGAAGCGTTGCTCGGCATCAACACACCGCCCTCGCAAGCGCTCGCCGTGCTGCAAGAAGTATTGGACTGGGCCAACCGCATCGACCGTTTCGGAATACCGACCGATGACGAAACCGCGATGCCAACACCCCATCGGCCGACGCCCACCGAACAGCCTGAAGCGGCACCGGCAACCTTGCAACCAGCCGCAGCCGAAACAACTTTGCGGATTCCCGCCCATTTGGTCGACGATTTGCTGCGGCTGGTCGGCGAAAGCATCATTCTGACCGGCCAAGTCCAAGAACGAGTTCGCAAAATCATCGCGCAAGCCAAAGCGATGTTGGGGCAAAACCGCTCGTTGCAACAATTGACCGCCGAACTCGAACAGCTCGTCGACGTTCGCAATGTTTCCTCGCCGCTCTCCAAATCGATGCAACGCGGCGATTTCGACCCCCTGGAGCTGGAACAATACAACGAGCTTAATACCGTAACGCATCGCTTGGTGGAAGCGGCCACCGACTCTCGGGAGCTCAACCGCACCATCGAGGATAATCTGGCAACACTGGATTCCTTGCTGGTAGACCAGAGCCGCCTGCATCGGGACAGTCAGGAAACGGTACTGCGCACCCGCATGGTACCGATCCAGACAGTAGTACCACGTTTGCAGCGCAGCGTGCGCCAAACCTGCCGACTCGTAAACAAGGAAGCGGATTTAGCGATACGAGGCGCCGAAACGCTCGTCGACAGCAACGTTTTGAGCGGTTTGGTCGATCCGCTGATGCATATCCTGCGCAACGCCGTGGACCACGGGATCGAGTCTTCGGACTATCGCAGGCGCATAGGCAAACCTTCAACGGGACGAATAGAACTCAATTTCGTGCGCGAGGGCAATAACATCGTCGTCCGTTGCCAAGATGACGGCGCGGGATTGGACTTGGCGGCGATTCGCCGCACGGCAGAAGAGCGTGGCCTGCTCTCCTCGGACAGAGCACACGATGAAGATGAGCTGATCCGGTTGATTCTCCTGCCAGGGTTTTCCACTCACGGCAAAACGACTCAGACCTCCGGCCGCGGTATCGGCATGGACATGGTCTATAGCCGGCTCCTGGATATGAAAGGTTCGTTACGTATCCAAACCAAGGCGGGGCAAGGTTGTTTGATGGAATTACGGCTGCCGGTCACCTTGATTTCCACGCATGCACTGCTACTGCACATGCGCAACCAAATTTATGCGCTTTCCGATCGAGGCATCGAGCAGGTTCTGTATTTCGGTGTCGGCACGATCCAAACCGTCGGCGACACCACCACCTACCGATTGGGCCACGACATCTACGAACTCGTACCGCTGGAATCACTGCTCGGCTTGCCGCCGGATCGCCGAGAACATGGTCGCGCCGCGCCGCCCGTTCTGCTGGTCCGGGACGAAAAGGGCACCCTTCGCGCAGTACTGGTGGAAGAAATCGTAGACAGCCGTGACCTGGTGGTCAAAAGCCTGGGGCATTATCTCCCCAAGCTCGAAGGTATCGTTGGCGCTACCATTATGGGTGATGGTAGCGTCGCACCAGTGCTCGACCTGCCAGAACTCTTACGCTCCCGGGATGCTGGATATCGGCCACACGCGACCGCCCGAACCGCCGAACACGCCGGACCTGCCGTCCACCGTCAAGTCGTGCTGGCGGTGGACGATTCGCTGAGCGCCCGCCGTTCGCTGGCCCAGTTCGTTCAAGATGCCGGTTTCGAGGTGCGCACGGCGCGTGATGGACTGGAGGCGATCGAGATCATCAACGGCAAGAAGCCGGACTTGATACTGGCGGATTTGGAGATGCCACGCATGAACGGCCTAGAGCTGACGGCGCATTTGCGCGCCAACTCAGTGACGCGCGACCTTCCCATCATCATGATCACCTCGCGTTCAACCGATAAACATCGGCGCGAGGCGGAAACGGTGGGCGTCAACGCCTACTTCACCAAGCCGTTCGTCGAAGACGACCTGCTCGATCAAATCCATAAGCTGCTGCAGGCATGAGCGGGCCAATTCGAGCAGCGCTAGCCGACCTTCTGAAAATTCAGAGATTTACTGCGCTGATTCTGGACGGACGCAAATGGTTATTACCCCAAGCGGAAATCCGGCTGTTGGGATCGCTCCTGGACATCGATCAGGAAGTGCGCGCTCCTGGGAGCATTGGCGCCTTTGCGCTCGAAGACGAATGGTGGCCGGTATATTGTTTGTCCGGCGAGTTGCAGCTCTTGCCGCAATTGGCTGCAACTCGCCGGGTTTGCCCGTTGCTCGGCAACGGCGCTGACCGCTTCGGCCTGGTCTGCGACCGAGTCGAATCGCTGCTAGAACCACCTCGGCTCGCCGCACTTCCGGCCTGTATGGGACCGCCGGGCTCTCCCATTCAGGCGTTAGCCCCATTTGGAGACGGACTGGGCTGCGTGACCACCACCGAGCACTTGGCAGCTTTGATAGCCGCTGTCGCGGAGAACACCGATGCCTGAAAGCTCCTCGGACAGTACCGCCTGGATATTAGCGTTGGATGATCGATTGCGTGCAGCCGTCGGCGAGCGTGAGCTAATACACTTGATCGAAGTACCGACCCTTCTGGAAGTACCGCTTTGCCCCTATTATTGCCGGCATATACTGGTTTGGAACGATGCCGTGCTGCCAGCGATGGATTTGGCCGCTTGGCTGCACGGACAACCTTCGCAGCGATCACGGACGCTAGCTGGCGTGTTCGGCTACCAAATGCGGCGAGGAGCAAAACCCGAGTATGGCGCGCTGCTGCTAGCCGGCATCCCGGCACGAGCGCGTGTCACCGATGAATCGGCCTGCGGGCTGCCGAAAAAACCGCGCAACTGGCGCTCTGCAGCCATTTCCTGTTTTAAACAAGGCAGCGATCTGATTCCCGTTTTGGATTTGGCGCACATCTTCGCCGGTGGCCTGCCGCAAATCCCACCGCAATTCGGTTAGATTGCCCCCAGCAGGCGCCAACCAGCATTCATCGCAAGTATTTTTTGACGACCTTCTGAAAGGTTTCTTGTTTCACTGGCTTGGTCAGATACGCATCACAGCCCGCCAAAGCACCCTTTACCCGATCAAATGGAGAAGATTTGCTAGTCAACATAATAACGGGCGTTTTTTTCTTGTTTTTACCCTTTTTGAGAACTTTACAAAGCTGATAGCCATCGATACCGGGCAACACAACGTCCAAGAAGATAAGGTTGTATTCGTTTTTATTAATAAAATCAATTGCCTGCTCTCCAGTCGCGGCAGCATCCACCTCAATTCCAAATAATTTGAGTTCCAGTTCAATCTGTTTTCTGACGGGACTGCTGTCGTCGACAACCAGAGCGGTAAGGGTACTGCTACCCTTGACGGCATCGGGCTCGGTTTTGGCCGGTTCGGCGATGATTTTTTTGCTTGTATCTTCTCCGATAATCCGTTCTTTAGCACTCCGCAAGTCCTTTTGAACTACTTGATCGAGCGCGTTAATGACTCGAGTGGCGACAAAAGGACGCCGTACGTAGTGGAGTATAGAATCTGGAGGCGATTCCTTGGTCACTAAAATGGTGGGTATATTGGGCCGGTAACTCCTGTTGGACGAGCCAGCGGAAGTCGCGCTTTCTTTGTTTTGGCGCCACTCGGCCATCGCCTGGGGATCGTCAGCATCGACTATCAAAATATCCGTCGCCTCGCCAGGGACGGCGGCAACGTAGGAAGAAGCGCGATATTGGGAGAGCTTAAAAATATTCCGCAGCACATTCCGCTCGGCATCGGTGATGCCGATCATGGAAACGATATAGGTCTTTTTCTCCATTTATTCTCCCCTTGCCAACCGACGACCGAATTTAGCCTCTCGACCGACCACAAAATGGTGCCGGCGCGTTTTAAATATTTCACTATAAATATCGTTAAATAAGTGTTGCATCTCGTTGGTAGAATGGTGCAGTAATAATAGATTAACTGCCACAAGCCACCTGAAACACGTTTCCAAAACTTGCTCAATCCCCGAACGACAAACGCGGCCGATCTCGAAAATTGCGGTACCTCCTTATATATAGCATCACCTGCAACGTGCGGCACCACAAAATCGATTCGCGCTCTCGGCCATACCATACCAGAAAGTATATTATCGCCCATTCCCGAACACCGGGATATGCGGCTCATCGCGATGGCGCCACAAAATTGAATCCTCTTCTCGTTCTCTAAACTTGACGAGAAGACCGCTTCGGTGAAGATCTTTGCCATCACCTATACTTCATGTGGTCATCATCGTTCGATGAGGTGTTCCCCATGACCAAAACCACCGCGCAGTCCGCTCCCGATGCGAAAGTCGCTGACCTCAATAAGCTGGCTCAGAACTTTTCCAAGATCATCGAGCAAAGCCAGCGAGTGTTGCAGGAATACCTCAAACGCCAGGAGCGCGGCGATCCGATTTCCTTGATCGATCCCGCCATCATCGGCAAGTCTTTCCAAGAATTGTTCGAGAGGCTGCTGCAAGAACCCGACAAACTGATCCAAGCTCAAGCCGAATTTTGGAAGAACTACCTCGACCTGTGGCAAACCGCATCCAAACGGATGTTGGGACACGAAATCCAACCGGTCATCGCACCGCCACCCGGCGACAAACGCTTCAAAGACGAGCAGTGGACCGAAAACGCGGTGTTCGATTTTATCAAGCAGTCTTATCTGCTGGCCGCCGGCAGCTTGCAGAGCTTAGTTCGCAACGCCGAAGGACTAGATGACAAGACTGCTCGTAAGGTGCAGTTCTACACCCGCCAGTTCGTGGATGCGATGGCCCCCACCAATTTCGTCCACACTAATCCCACCGTGCTTAAGGCTACGCTCGATTCGGGCGGCGATAACCTGGTCAAGGGCTTACAAAACATGCTGGCAGACCTAGAGCGCGGGCGCGGCCAATTGCAAATCAAGATGACCGATCTCCAAGCGTTCAAGCCAGGCGAGAACATCGCCGTCACGCCGGGGAAGGTTATTTTTCAGAATGAGTTGATGCAGTTGCTCCAGTACGATCCCGGTACGCCGACCGTCTACCAACGGCCGTTTCTGTTCGTTTCGCCTTGGATCAACAAGTTCTACATCATGGACATGCGGCCCAAGAACTCGATGGTCAAGTGGATGGTGGACCAAGGTTTCACGGTGTTCATGACCTCTTGGATCAACCCGGACGAACGGCTGGCTCACAAGACGTTCGACGATTACATGCTGTCTTGCGTCGAGGCAATGGACGCCATCGAGCAAGCGACCGGCGAACGGGAAATCAACGCCGCCGGTTACTGCCTGGGCGGCACGCTACTGCTCAGTACCTTGGCCTACCTGGCCGCCAAGAGGGACCAGCGAGTGAAAAGCGCCATCTGCTTTGCTTGCATGACCGATTTCAGCGAGCCGGGTGAACTGGA
>DEHU01000097.1 GCA_002352125.1 Competibacteraceae bacterium UBA2792
TGGTCGGTATCGCCGGAAAAAGCGCCCGACCAGCCGCGTTACGTCGAATTGGACTACCGCAACGGCGACATCGTGGCTATCGACGGCGAAATGCTCGCGCCCGCTGCTGTGTTGACCCAACTGAACCGGTTGGGCGGCGAGCACGGCATCGGCCGNNTCGCGCGGCTGCTACGAAACTCCCGGTGGCACCATCATGCTCAAGGCGCACCGCGCGATGGAATCGTTGACTCTGGACCGAGAAGTCGCGCACCTCAAGGATGATCTCATGCCGCGCTACGCCAGCCTGGTCTATAACGGTTACTGGTGGAGCCCCGAGCGCAAGATGCTGCAAACCTTGATCGATGCCTCGCAGGCTCAAGTGAACGGTACGGTGCGGGTGAAGCTATACAAAGGCAACGTAATCGTGGCAGGCCGTAAATCGGACGATAGCCTATTCGACATGAACATCGCTACCTTCGAAGACGATGCGGGTGCTTACGACCAAAAAGATGCTGGTGGCTTCATCAAGCTCAATGCCTTGCGGATGCGCATCGCAGCGTTGAAAGGGCGGCGATAGCCAAGAAAGCCGGCGCGTTTCGAAAAAAGCGCGCCGGCTTCACCGGTAAACCTGTTTCGGGAGAAACACTATGCGTATTCTACACACCATGCTAAGAACGGGTGATCTGGACCGTTCGATCAAATTCTACACCGAAGTGCTGGGCATGAAATTGCTGCGCCGAAAGGATTATCCAGCCGGTGAGTTTACTCTGGCTTTTCTGGGATATGGCGACGAATCCGACCACACGGTAATCGAGCTTACCTACAATTGGGGCGTGGATCGCTACGAAATGGGAACCGCCTACGGCCATATTGCCATCGAAGTCAGCGACGTTTACAGAGCCACGCAAGAAGTCAAGGATCGTGGTGGCAAGATTCTGCGCGAGGCGGGTCCAATGAATGCGGGAACTACGATCATTTCGTTTATCGAAGACCCAGATGGATATCCAATCGAACTGATTGGCAGATAAAGAGTGAGGACCGTCTTTTTTCTTCTCGCGATGCTTGTTTCGGTGATCGGGCAGGTATTGATACCGATAACCATTGCCGTAGCACAGCAAACTATCGTGACTGCCAATCAAGTCAATGGAACTTGGCGGAACAGAAACGGCGAATTCAAAATCTGGGCGCTAGGCAAACAACGGCTTCGCATCGAATTCTCCGGAGTCTATGAGTACAGTTCGCCCTATGGACCAATGGCAAATACCGGCGAAGGAGCCGGTACCGCCTTTATCGAAGGCGATATAGCTGTATTTAAACCGAATGGAGTCGACGACGATTGCAAGATCGTGCTCAGATTTAAAAAAAATATCCTGATCGTTGAACAAAATGGAATCTGCGGGTTCGGACACAACGTATCGGCCGCTGGCAGATATCCTAAGGTCAGCGGCAAAAAGCCTAAATTCAATCCTAATTGATCTTCTTTTGGGACCTAACCTACCGAAAGGAACAACCTTGGCTAAACCGAACTATCAGTACGAAAAACGTCAGAAGGATCTGGCCAAAAAAAAGAAACAAGAAGAAAAACAGCAGGAGAAGCGCCGAAAGAAACTCGATAAAAACAACACACCACAACCGGAGGCGCAAGATCAGCAACCGTAATCCAACCAAAACGAAATACCTTGAACTAGAACCCTATAATCTTATTGATTGCCGACGACTCTGAAAAGATCAAAGTCGATTCACACCCGGCTAAACTCTTCGGCAATTGAGAAAACTTTATGGCGATGCTCGGCAAAGAATTCAACAAAATTCAAATCAGCACGAGCGGAGCCTCCATTTTCCTGGAACATGGTGGCTCCGGTAGCCCGCTGTTGTTTTTGCATGGTTATCCGCAATCTCATGCCATGTGGCACCATGTCGCACCGCGATTCACGAGCAAGTTTCGGGTGATTTGTCCCGATTTGCGCGGCTATGGCGATAGCTCCAAACCGAAAAGCGCCACCGATCATAGTACCTACTCCAAACGAGCGATGGCGCGGGATATGGTCGAAGTGATGGAGTATTTCGGCTATCGGGAATTCGCCGTGGCCGGCCATGATCGAGGCGCCAGAGTTGCTCACCGCATGGCGCTCGATTATCCGGATCGGGTCAAAAAAGTCTGCGTCATGGATATCGTTCCCACTTATCACATGTTCAAACACACCGATCAACATTTTGCCACGGGCTACTATCACTGGTTTTTTTTGATCCAACCGAACGGACTGCCCGAGCGTATGATTGGAGCCGATCCTGGTTACTATCTGACCGAGAAACTGCGACGCTGGAGCGCTCCTGAGGCCCAATTCGATCCTAAAGCCGTGTCCGAATACATTCGCTGTTTCGGTAACCCGGAAACGATTCGGGCGTCCTGCGAGGATTATCGAGCGGCGGCCAGTATCGATTTGGTGCATGACGAGGAGGACTTGAATAAAAAAATCGCTTGTCCTCTTCTGGTGCTTTGGGGGGCGAGAGGGTTTGTGCACCGAACCTACGACGTACTGGCAGTTTGGCGGCAATACGCCGGCCACGTAGAGGGGAAGGCGTTGGACTGCGGGCATTTTCTTCCCGAGGAACAACCCGAGGAAGTCGTCGGGGAACTCCGCCGGTTTTTTGCGGGAGATTAGGTAGTGGATCAAACCAGGTTGCAAGCGCTTTCGCGAACCCGGAAATGGGCACATCAAACGTTGGTCGATAAAAAATCCAAGGTTTACCAGGCATTTTTGACGATGGAGAACGCGGCATACGCGGACGGCGCACTGCCGGGCAAGACCAAGGAACTTATCGCGGTGGGTATTTCCGTGCGAATCGACTGCGAGTCCTGCATGCAGTGGCACATCGAACAAGCGGCCCAGGCAGGCGCAACATACGAAGAGGTTCTGGAGGCGGTCGAGGTCGGTATCGAAATGGGCGGTGGTCCCGCCACGGTTTCGGCGCGATTCGCGCTGCAAGTCATGGAGTCAGTTTTCGCGGCAGCGATCTGAAGAAGCTCCAATATCCGGCTGATCCAGTCGTAAGCATTCCAACGCAAAAAGCCGGCTTGCGCCGGCTTTTTAATGCCTTATCTTCCGGAAAACGCGGTCCTCGCGGGCCGCGTTTCCAGCCGAGATTAGGCGACTACCTTCCAGACTTCGGGAGCCTTTTCGACACGCTTTCCGAACTCCTGGCGCTGCGCTTCAAGTTCCGGCGGCAGTTTCTGGCCAAATTTCTCGAAGAAACCCTTGATTTCCTCAACTTCGCTAGCCGCCTCGGCGCGGTTGATATTGGTGATGGCCGCGAACTGCTCCTTGGTGAAATCCAGACCTTGCAGGTCCAAATCCTCGTAGCGCGGCATCAACCCGAACGGGCTTTCCACGGCGTCGACCTGACCGTTGACGCGCTCCACGATCCACTTAAGAACCCGCATGTTCTGACCGTAGCCCGGCCAAGCGAACTTGCCATTGGCATCCTTGCGGAACCAGTTGGTGCGGAAGATCTTGGGCAGCTTGAGGCCAGTCTGCTTGCCCATGTTGACCCAGTGGCCCCAGTAAGCCGCCATGTTGTAGCCGCAGAACGGCAGCATGGCGAACGGATCACGCCGGATACCGGTCACGCCGATGGCGGCGGCGGTGGCTTCCGAACCCATGGTGGCCGCCATGAATACGCCGTGGTTCCAGTCGTAGGCCTGATAGACCAGCGGGAAGGTCTTGGACAAGCGCCCGCCGAAGATGAAGGCCGAAATCGG
>DEHU01000089.1 GCA_002352125.1 Competibacteraceae bacterium UBA2792
GCTGCATGACGGAACTCTCGGAACGAAACCGACGATCCGCCGTCCGCTGCGACGATTCGGCGGTACGGCCTCGAAGTTCCCCGGCGAGGGTTGGGTGCGTTATCCGGCCAACGGGCAACGTCGGGGGAATCCGCGCGGGGAATATAATTCTAGTTCAGTCCAGACCCCGGCGCGGATAATTCGCCAAATTTTAGGCTTCGGCGATGATGTTGACCCGGATTTGGGTTTTGACCTCGCTGTGTAGATGCAGGTCTACGTCGTATTCGCCGATCTGGCGAATCGGACCGGTAGAAAGCCGCACTTCGTGTTTCGACAGCTCGATGCCAGCGGCCGATACCGCATTGGCGATATCGGCGGCGCCGACCGAACCGAACAGCCTGCCTTCGCTGCCGGTCTTCACCGAAAGAGTGACGATCAGCTCGGCCAATTGGGTCGCGCGAGCGCTAGCCTTGGCCAAAGCCTCGGCGGCGACTCGTTCCAGTTCGGCGCGGCGAGCCTCGAAACGAGCCAAGTTGGCCGCAGTGGCCGCAGTGGCTTTACCTTGAGGGATCAGAAAGTTGCGGGCATAACCCGGCTTGACTTTGACCCGATCGCCCAGGGCGCCTAAGTTGGCGATTTTTTCTAGCAGAATGATTTCCATCGCTAAACTCCAAAGTTTTTCGATGCGCGTAAGTGCGCGTTCAGCGTTTGCCCGGCCGCGAACGAACGCGGGTCCGAAAATCGGCCCACGCATCGGCGACGCCCAGCGCCATCACCACCTGCGATAGCAGCGGAATCAGCAGCAGGTAGAACAAAATCAGCCAGGCCGGCGAGAGCTGTAATTTGAACGACAAGGCGTGAACCAGAGCGATGCCCTGGAGGGTGAACAGCGTTCCCAGAACCAGCGCGGCGTTGGTCAGCACTGGCCAGCCAGACAGCATCGCCCCGCCAAACAGCGCCAGCAGCAGCACCGCCAGTGGCCGGCCCAACCGCAACCCGTGAAATTCGGGACGGAAACCGCCGGGGTTGAACAACAATGCCTGCCACCAGCGACCCAGCAGCAACGCCGTCAGCACCGACAGCAGGCCCGCGCTGGCCGCTTGGCCCGGCAGGAACGGCGCCCAGCTTTCGAGTAGCTCGAACAGTTCGTTCAGCGTGGCTTGGTCTGTCGTTTGCCCCAGCGATGCCGATTCCACTAATTCTTGTTGCAGCCTGCCGAGCGCGTCGTTCCACCAGATTGCCGGGTCGTCCAGCGCAAGATAAAAGCCGGCTACGCCCAGCAGGCTCAGCAGCGCCGCCACCTGGAACGTTCTGGATAACGAGACCGTGGTCCTCAGCACCCACGCGAGCGACCATAACGCAAACCAGCAAGGCAGCAGTACCCGTGCCATTGGCCACGGCGTGCCGAGCACCAACCAAGTCAATCCGGCGGCACCCAGTCCGGCCAATATCGCGAGCAGCGCCCCCTCGGCCGCACCTTGGCGCAAGGTGACCAGCGCCACCACCGCTCCGGCAACGGTCAAGAACGGCGGGAACAGCCAGAATAATACTGCCGCCGTGGCGGCGGTCAGCACCGCCGCCGGCCGGCTCCGCACGACGAAAGCGGCGAGCGACCGCACTGCGAGTGATCCCGGTGACCGGTTCGAGCTGTCTGGACCGACAGTTCAATGCCGGTCGCAGTAGGGCAGTAGCGCCAGGAATCGGGCGCGTTTGATCGCTACCGACAACTGCCGCTGGTAACGGGCTTTGGTGCCGGTGATGCGGCTCGGCACGATCTTGCCGGTTTCCGTGACGTAGTTCTTCAAGGTGGCGATGTCCTTGTAGTCGATTTCCTTGACGCCTTCGGCGGTGAAACGGCAAAACTTCTTGCGACGAAAAAAGCGCGACATGTTGAGTCGATCCTCAATAGTTGATTATTCGGCATCGAAAACGTCGATGCAGGTGGCGTGCAGTACCAAACGGTATTCGCTTTCGCGGTAATTGGCGCGACCGATGAAACCTTGCACTCGCACGCGTGTTCCCGGCGGCAGGCGGCGTGCAGCCTGGGCCAGCGGCTCGCCGCAGGCCACGACCGGAAGTCGGCAACGCGCTTCGCGCGGGAGGCCGGCTTCCATTTGGCTGGAATGGTGATCCAGCAGGAAACGACCGATCGCCACGCCCGCCGGGGACGTGCGAGTTTCGCAAGGGCCAACCACTTGACCGACGATGGTTAGGCAGTTATCGGTGGGTGGCAAAGAGGCCACGACAACCCCATCGGGCGAGGGCTCAAGCGGCTTCGTCGTCCGCTTCGGCCTCGTCGTCGGCCTCTTCGCGGTCGGTGCGTCCCTCGCGATCCCCGTGGCTGTCGCGATCCCCGTGGCTGTCGCGTTCGTCGCGAGATTTGATCAACGGAGATGGCTCGGTTTCGGGACCGTCGCGCTGGATGACGAGATTGCGGATGACGGCGTCGTTGAAGCGAAACGCGCTTTGAATTTCCTGCAATACGGCTTGGCTGCACTCGATGTTCATCAGCACGTAGTGCGCCTTATGGATTTTGTTGATCGGATAAGCCAACTGCCGGCGGCCCCAATCTTCTAAACGGTGGATTTGGCCGCCGTCCTCCTGGATCATCGCGCGATAACGCTCGATCATTGCCGGGACTTGTTCGCTCTGGTCGGGGTGGACCATAAAGACGATTTCGTAATGTCGCATCGGGGCTCCCTACGGATGAAAACAGCCTCCCGCGGCGCGGTGAGGCAAGGAGTCGCGGCCCGGGGGCCGCAAGGGGCAGTCATTCTAGGGGGAAAGCCCGAGGCGCGCAACGCCAGGCGGTGCGGCGAATAAACCGGCGGCGGATGCGCTGATCCCGTGATCGATTTGGCCGGACGGTCGCAGGGGCAACCGAATCCGAACGCAATTTCATCGATTGTGTCTGCCGGCGACCGGTGACGCCTTGCCGACCCGCACCGCCAGCGGCCATGTCACCCGGCGCCGGTCGTGCGGCGGCGTCCAAAGAGGCGACAGCTCCGTCGCCAATGGTGCCACGGGATCGTGACCTCGCTCGGCGATATAGCGGCCGGTTGCCGACCAGCTACGAATGTAGCCAAGGAGTTCCGATAAAGTCCAATGCGCTTCCATGTCGAACGCAGGCGCGGGAATTTCGGCGAACGGGAAGGGCAGCGTTCGGTAGCCGCTTTCGACGAGCCGGCGTTCGGGTGGCCAGTACGGGCCGACGGTATCGCGGTAGAACGCCTCCACTTGCGCATTCGCCGTTGCGCCTTCGACCGAAAGCACGCCATAACTCCATACCGCCAGGATGCCGCCAGGTTTCAGCACCCGCCGCGTTTCGGCGTAGAAGCGGTCCAGGTCGAGCCAGTGCAGCGCTTGGGCGACCGCGACGAGATCGACGGCCGCATCCGGCAGACCGGATGCTTCGGCTGCCGCGACCCGATATTCCACGCCCGGCTGGGGCATGGCGGCGGCGATCTGCGCCGAGCTGGCATCGGTGGCGACCACCCGCTCGAAGTGCAAGGCCAAATCGCGCGATGCTTGCCCGCTACCTGCCGCACAGTCCCAGGCGAGGGTACGACCGGGCGCGATGTCCGCCAGCCACGCGAACAGCTTTGCCGGGTAAGTGGGGCGAAAACCGGCATAGTCGGCGGCAACGGAAGCGAAATGGTCGGTGAAGGTGTCGCTCATATAAACCCAGTAATTTTTGGTCCCGCTCGCGGGAAGTATGTTGATGGGCGCCGTCGTCGCTATCGATGCCCATCGGCCGATGAAAATGCGTTGCCGGCCGCGTTTGGTAATTGTTCGAAATCGACGATAATAGGCCGCCCTAGCGGCGGTTTGCGGTGAAAAAATTATAAGTCGTTGACATGAAAGAACTCATCCTCGGTGGCGCTCGTTCTGGCAAGAGCGCCTTCGCCCAGCAGCGGGCGCTCGCCAGCGGTCTGAACGTGATCTATTTCGCCACCGCGCAAGCCGGCGACGCGGAGATGGCCGAACGCATCGCCCGCCATCGCGCCGAACGCCCCAAAGATTGGGGATTGATCGAAGAGCCGCTAGCGCTGGCCAAAGCGCTGAACAACTGCGCCGCCCCAGATCGTTGCTTGTTGGTCGATTGCCTCACCCTGTGGCTCGGCAACCTGCTGGCTGCGGGGGATGATCGGCTGGATGCCGAAACGAACGCCTTGCTGGATGCGATCCCGAGTTTGCCCGGCCAGATACTGCTGGTCAGCAACGAAGTGGGGCAGGGCATCGTTCCCGCCAACCCCTTGGCCCGGCGATTTCGCGACGAAGCGGGCCGGCTGCATCAGGCGGTCGCCAGCCGCTGCGACCGAGCGACCTTCGTGGTCGCGGGTTTACCTCTTACTCTCAAGGACTGTTCCGCATGAGCCATCATTGGTTTGACGATCCCGTTTCCGATTTGGACGATGTCGTGTTGGCCGCCGCCCGCGGGCGCCAGTCGCAACTGACCAAGCCACCCGGTTCCTTGGGTCGATTGGAAGATTTTGGCGTTGTCTTGGCAGCCATGCAAGGTACCCAACAGCCGCGGGTGGATCACGTTTGGATAACCGTGTTCGCAGGCGATCACGGCGTGACGGCCGAGGGTGTTTCCGCCTTCCCGCAAGTGGTGACCGCCGAAATGGTCCGCAATTTCGCGCGTGGCGGCGCTGCGATTAGCGTGCTGGCGCGGGAGTGGAACGCGCGGCTCGAAGTCGTCAACGTCGGCACGGTGCAACCGCTGGAAGATTTGCCCGGCGTGCTGGATGCCAGGGTAGGATCCGGTACTGCCAACTTCGTCCACGGGCCGGCCATGACGGTCGCGCAACTGCACGATGCGTTGATTGCCGGCCGCGATGCCGCCGAACGGGCTGCGATCGGGGGTGCGCACCTGTTCGTCGGCGGCGAGATGGGTATCGGCAACACCACCAGCGCCGTCGCCGTCGCCTGTTCCCTGCTTGGCCTGCCTGCCGCGCAACTCGCTGGCCCCGGTACCGGATTGGATGCCGTCGGCGTCGTTCGCAAGGCGCTGGTCATCGAGCGGGCGCTGGCCCAGCATCGCAGCGACCAACCCTTGGTCGCTTTGCAGCGGCTGGGCGGTTTCGAAATCGCCGCGCTGGCGGGCGCTTACTTGCGTTGCGGCCAACTGGGCGTGCCGGCGCTGGTGGACGGTTTTATCGCCACCGTGGCCGCGCTGGTGGCGGTGCGGCTGCAACCGCAACTGGCTGCATGGTTGTTTTATGCGCACTGCTCCGCCGAACCCGGTCATCGCCGGTTGCTGGATGCGTTGGATGTCAAGCCGTTGCTCGATATGGGCATGCGGCTGGGCGAAGGCAGCGGTGCGGCCGTGGCGATGCCGATCCTGCGCGCCGCTGCTGCCCTGCACGCCCGGATGGCAACTTTCACCGAAGCCGGGGTTTCGCAAACATGAGCGATTTCACCACGGTGGATCTGTTGCGGCACGGCGAGCCGGAAGGCGGCCAAAAATTCCGGGGAGCGATCGACGATCCTCTCAGCCCGTGCGGTTGGCAGCAGATGCGAATGACGGTGGGCGAATATGGCGGCTGGCAAACTATCGTCAGCTCGCCGCTGATCCGTTGCGCTGCGTTTGCCCGCGAACTGGCCGAGCGGCTGGAGCGGCCGCTGGAAATCGTGCCCGAATTCGTCGAGGTGAGCTTCGGAATCTGGGAAGGCCGTAGCGTCGCCGACGTGAATGCTGCCGATCCCCTCACGCTGGCTCGATTCTGGCGCGATCCGGTCGCCTATCCCATTCCCCAGGGAGAACCCATCGCCGATTTCGACCGGCGGATCGGCCAAGCTTGGGACGCGTTGCTGGAACATTATCGGGGTTGCCATATCCTGCTGGTCGCCCACGGCGGCGTCATTCGCATGGTGCTCCGCCGCTTGCTGGATATGCCGGTGCAGCGAATATGGCGAATCGAAGTGCCGTTCGCCGCCATCAGCCGAATTCGCCTGCATCGCGATCCGGGTTCCGAACCTCATCTGGTGTTCCACAACGGCCGCTTGGCATGATCCGCGCCTTTGTTCTGGCGCTGCAATTGCTCACCCGGCTACCGGTACCTTTGCCCGGTTCGCCGCCGCAGCCGCAGGAGCTGGGATTATCGGTGCTGTTTTTTCCGGCGGTCGGGCTCGGGATCGGTGCCTTGCTGGCGGGGCTGCACACGATCCTGTGGCCGACCGATCCTGGCGTGTTGGCCGGTTTGATCTTGGCGGTTTGGGTTTTGCTGACCGGCGGTTTGCATCTGGATGGCTTGGCCGATACCGCCGATGCCTGGATCGGTGGCCAGGGCGACCGGGATCGAACTCTGGCAATCATGAAAGATCCGCGCAGCGGCCCGGTCGCCATTGTCGTGATCGTATTGATCTTGCTCAACAAGTTTGCCGCTCTGGAATCGCTGCTCGCCGGCGATGCGCGTACCGTGTTGCTGTTGGCGCCGGTACTGGGTCGCGCGGTGATCGTCCTATTGCTGATCACCGCTCCTTATATACGATCCGGCGGCTTGGGAACGCCCTATGCCCAATACCTGCCGCGTTCGAGCTGCGGCGCGTTGCTATTGCTGATTGCCGCTGCTGTCGTCGCCTTGCTCGGATGGCAGGGTGGCGTGTTGCTCGGCGTGCTCGGCGTTGGATTTCTCGGCATGCGCCGTTGGTTGCTGAGCCGCTTGGGCGGCGTCACCGGCGATACCTTGGGCGCGGTCTGCGAAGTGGCCGAGACCGCCGTATTGTTGGTGTCCGCGTTGCTGGTGGATTGAAAAGCCGGCGGCGTGCACTGCCGAAACCGGCATTCCGGGCGTTCCGTCCGGACTCATCGTAATTTCCTGCCTTGATTGCGATTTCCGGAAGCGGGCGACGGGTGGTGCGGTTTCCCGTTTGTTGTTTCCCTGCCGCAAAAATATTAGAATTTGCTAATATATAAAGCATATCGTTAGCTTAGAAGGGTATTTCCATGTCCGCACCAACTCGTTCGCTATTGTTTTGGGTTTTGCTGGCCACCGCGCCGGGGCCAATTGTCGCCGCCGAATTCCCGTTTCCGGTTGCCGAAGCGACGATGCAAACGATGCCTAGCGAGCAGGTTCTCGACGGTGTAATCGAAGCGGTCAACCAAAGTACCGTTTCCGCCCAGACCGCTGGGCGGGTCGAGGACATCATGGTGGATGTCAACGACTTCGTGCCGCAAGGCGCTCCGATTATCCGCCTGCGCAATATCGAACAACGCGCTGGTCTCGATCAGGCCCAGGCTAATCTACGCGAAGCGCAGGCCCGTTTTTTCGAGGCGCAGGCCGAATACAATCGCATTCGTGGCGTCTATCTAAAACAGATGGTATCCAAGGCCCAGATGGATGCGGTCACCGCTGCATTCGATGCCGCCAAGGCCCGGCTCGAAGCGGCCCAGGCCGGCGTGGCTCAAGCCAAGGAATCGTTGGGCTATACCGCCATCAACGCCCCCTATGGCGGTATCGTGCTGCAACGGCACGTCCAACTGGGCGAGACCGTTCAGCCCGGCAAGCCGCTCATGACCGGTTTCTCGCTCGACGAATTGCGGGCGGTGGCCGATGTGCCGCAAAGATTGATCGTCCCGGTGCGCCAGCACAAGCAAGCGCGAGTGCTGGCGCAGAACGGCAGGACCGAAATCGCCGCCGAGAAACTGACCTTTTTCCCCTATGCCGATCCCCAGAGCAACGTGTTCAAGGTCCGCGTCGATTTACCCAAGAAAACGCCAGATCTGTATCCGGGTATGTTCGTTAAAGTCGCATTCCGGGTCGGCGAGGACAATCGGTTGGTGGTGCCACGACAAGCGCTGGTGCAGCGTGGCGAAGTGAGCGGCGTTTACGTGATCGAGGACACGAAGGTTAGCTTGCGACAGGTACGGCCGGGCCGGACCGAGGGTGCAGTAACCGAAGTCCTGGCCGGTTTGGAACCGGGCGAGCAGGTGGCGCTGGACCCGATCAAGGCCGGCATCTATCTGAAAGAACGGCAGCAACAGACTGCGGAGAAGTGAAATGAGCGCCGCCGCCGAATCGCATCTTGGCCTGTCCGGGAGCATCGCCAAAAAATTCCTGCAGAACGAGATTACCCCGCTGCTGGCGTTGGTGGGGTTGCTAATGGGGATATTTGCGGTCTTGATTACCCCCCGCGAGGAGGAACCGCAGATCAACGTGACCTTCGCCAACGTGTTCATCCCTTTCCCTGGCGCTACCGCCCGGGAAGTCGAGCGGCTGGTCAGCGGTCCAGCCGAACAAATGTTGGCGGAAATCGAAGGGGTGGAACACGTCTACTCGGTATCCCGCCCCGGCTTGGCGGTGCTGACCGTGCAATTCCTCGTCGGCCAGCCGCGCACCGACGCCATCGTCCGGCTGTACAACAAGCTTTATTCCAATGCCGATTGGCTGCCGCCCAATCTCGGAGTTGGTCAACCCATCGTCAAACCCAAGGGCATCGACGACGTGCCCATCGTCGGTCTGACCTTGTGGACAGAAGATTCCGGACGCAGTGCCGACGATCTGGCGCGGGTGGCGCATACGCTGGAAACCGAGTTGAAGCGCGTGCCCGGCACGCGCGATCTCTATACCATCGGCACGCCGGATCGGGTGGTGCGAGTGTTGTTCGATCCGGCCAAACTATCCGGTTACGGGCTGTCGCTCGCCGAACTGCGCCGTTCGCTGCAAGCCGCCAACGCTTCGACCGACGCCGGAGCTTTAGTGGGTGACAACCGGGAAATTCCGGTACAGGCGGGCAGCTTTCTGATGGATCCCGAGGAGATCGGCAACTTGGTAGTCGGTCTCCATCAAGGCACGCCGGTTTATCTGGCCGATGTCGCCGACGTGAAGCTGGGACCGGATCGGCCAGAACGCTATGTTTGGTTGGGGACGGGGCCGGCGGCGGAAAGCAGCGGTATCAAAACCGGCGGTGAGTTTCCTGCTGTAACCTTGGCGATTGCCAAGAAACCTGGCGAGAATGCGGTGCAAATCGCCGATCAGATCTTGCAGCGGGTCGAGCAACTCAAGGGTACTTTCATCCCCGAAGGGGTCAACGTTACCGTCACCCGGAATTATGGCGTGACGGCCAACGACAAAGCCATGACTTTGATCGCGAAGCTAATTTTCGCCACTTCGTTGGTCATCGTGCTGGTGTTGCTGGCGCTGGGCTGGCGCGAGGCGCTCATCGTTGGCGCGGCGGTGGTTCTGACTTTGACCATTACCTTGTTTGCTTCTTGGGCTTGGGGTTTTACGCTCAACCGGGTGTCGCTGTTCGCGCTGATCTTTTCCATCGGCATTTTGGTAGACGATGCCATCGTAGTGGTCGAAAACATTCATCGCCATATCCAGTTGGGAGGCCGCAGCTTGCTCGAAGCGATTCCGCTGGCGGTGGACGAGGTCGGCGGCCCCACCATTTTGGCGACTTTCACGGTGATTGCGGCTTTGTTGCCGATGGCTTTCGTTTCCGGGTTGATGGGGCCGTACATGAGCCCCATCCCGATCAATTCCAGCATGGGAATGTTGATTTCGCTGGCCGTAGCGTTCGTGTTCACGCCGTGGCTGACTTACAGAGTGTTGCGGCGCGTGATGGAGAAGCATCGACATTCGCCGCGAGAAAGTTTCGATGCCCCCGACGCCGATGCGCCGCCTTCTCTTGTCCGAGAAGAGGATAATTCGACCGATCCGGCGAAACGAGAGGACTTTTCGCATCGCTTGTTCCGGCGGCTGGTCGGTCCTTTTCTGCGCGGGCGCCAAGGCCGGCCTTTGCGCTGGACGCTCGGCATCGGCGTGCTGCTGCTGATCGGTGGCTCGGTGAGCTTGGCCTATTTTCAGCTCGTTGTGCTGAAGATGTTGCCTTTCGATAATAAATCGGAATTCCAGGTGGTCGTGGATATGCCGGAGGGAACGACTCTAGAACAGACCGCGCGGGTGCTGGGCGAATTGGGCCGTTATCTGGCCACGGTCGAAGAGGTCACCGATTATCAGATTTACGCCGGTACCGCCGCGCCGATCAATTTCAACGGCCTCGTGCGGCAATATTACCTGCGGGCGGGCGCCAACGTCGGCGACATTCAGGTCAACCTGGTGGACAAGAAGCATCGCCATCGCAAGAGCCACGAAATCGCTTTAGCGGTCCGTGGTCCGTTGCGGGAGATCGGCGGGCGATACGATGCCAACGTTAAAGTGGTCGAAGTGCCGCCCGGTCCGCCGGTGATGTCGCCGCTGGTGGCGGAGCTTTACGGTTTGGACTATCCGGGCCAGATCGCGGCCGCCCGGCAAGTGCGAGCGGTGTTCGAATCCACACCGGACATCGTGGATGTGGACGACACCGTCGAGGCGCCATCCGAACGGCTGATTGTCCATGTGGACCGGGCGAAAGCGGCCTTGCTCGGCGTATCGCAACAAGCGGTCGCCGCCGACATCAACACCGCCTTGCGCGGCGAAGATGTCAGCTTTTTGCACTCCAGCACCGCCAAGTATCCGATTCCGCTCCGGCTGGAATTGCCGGCCGCCGACAAAGCCAGCGCCGCCGGCGTGTTGGCACTAAAAACCGAAAGTCGAGACGGGCGGTTAGTACCGCTGTCGGAAATTGTGGACGTGGAGAAAACACAGCGCGAAAAGTCCATCTATCACAAGGATCTGTTGCCGGTAGTGTTCGTTTTCGGCGACATGGCGGGGAAATTGGATAGTCCCTTGTACGGCATGTTCGAAATCTTCGCCGCTTTGCGCGACCGGCTCGTCGTTGAAGGCAAGTTGGAACAGTTTTTCGTTCACCAGCCGGACAATCCATACGGCTACAGCCTGAAATGGGATGGCGAATGGCAGATTACCTACGAAACCTTCCGCGACATGGGCATNNCTGATCATCATGGCGCCGATTCCCCTGACCATTATCGGCGTCATGCCTGGACACGCCCTTTTGCACGCTCAGTTCACTGCCACGTCGATGATCGGCATGATTGCGCTGGCGGGCATCATCGTCCGCAATTCGATCTTGCTGGT
>DEHU01000031.1 GCA_002352125.1 Competibacteraceae bacterium UBA2792
CCAGGAGGTCGATTCCTCGGCGACCACCATCGCGCCGGGATGCTCGCTGTGGACCACGGTGTTGAGTTCGCGCAGAAAATCGATCGCTTCCAAATTTTCGCGCCCGCCGTACTTGTTGGGAATCCACTCGCCTTCCTTACGCGAATAGTCCAGGTACAGCATCGAGGCGACCGCGTCCACCCGCAGCCCATCGAGGTGGAACTCCTCGATCCAGTACAGGGCGCTGGACAACAGGAAATTCTTCACCTCGTAGCNNGAAGTAGCGAAAGTCGTCCGGTGTGCCAAAGCGGCTGGTCGGCGCGTAGTAGCCAGTGGTCTGGTAACCCCACGAAGCGTCGTAAGGGTGTTCGGTGATCGGCAGCAGTTCGATGTGGCTAAAACCCATGTCCTTGATGTAATCGACCAGTTGGTGCGCGAGTTCCCGGTAGTTCAGGAACTCGCCTTCCGGTCCGCGCCGCCACGAGCCGAGATGGATTTCGTAGATGGACATCGATGCGTGCAGCCAGTCGGCGTTTTTGCGCTTGTTCATCCAATCCTCGTCCCGCCAAGCGTACTGGTCTGGCTTGGGGACGATGGTGGCGGTGCTGGGGCGCATTTCGAAATGCTGGCCGTAGGGATCGGATTTCAGAAAAATCGTCCCGCTATGGCGATTGCGGATCTCGAATTTGTACAGATCGCCCGGATACAAGTTGGGGATAAACAGCTCCCAGACGCCGCTGCCACCGCGGACCCGCATCGGATGAATCCGGCCGTCCCAGCGGTTGAAGCTACCGACCACGCTGACCCGTTCGGCGTTGGGTGCCCAGACCGCAAACAGCACGCCGGGGATGCCATCCGCAGTATGCAGATGGGCGCCGAGAAACCGGTAGGCGTGCCAATGCTTGCCTTCGCCGAACAAATACAGGTCGAAATCGGGCAATTGTGGCGGAAAGCAGTACGGATCGTAGGAAATGTGCTCGTGGTGGTCGGAATCGCGCCAGATCAATCGGTAGCGGTCGGGAACTTGCTCGGGTTTACCTTGCCACTCGAACAGATCGGTGTTCGGGACTCGCTGCATCGGCAGGTTGCCCTCGGCGATGTGAACCTCTTGGGCATAAGGTAGATGGGCGCGAACCACGACCTTCTTGTCCTGGGGATGACGGCCCAGCACGGCGAAGGGGTCATGATGGCGGGCTTCGAGGATTCGTCGTAATTCGGGTTGAATTTTCGGGCTCGTCACGTTTTTCATCCTGTTGTGTTGACGGTTGAGGGTGATGCCCGACGGCGGTTGGCGCGCCAGACCGCGAATGGCCTGCTGGTGATGCCACTAGCGTTGCGGCGTTGCTTGACATCGGGTAAGTGGCGGGCGCTTGGAGATGGGCGCCAAGCGCCGAGCGCACCAATTATTATCGCTTCATTATAACGCGAATCGCCCAAAGGATGGTTTTCCGTAAGGGTATCGCGGCGGCTGGGGCGAAAAGCGAACGTTGCCGTTCGATGGGCCGGTACCGGGCCCGAGCCGGCGGTCGATTCGGGGTCGGCGACGAGCGCCGGCTGTTCGGGATTAATCGGATCTCGACCTTGCGGGTAAAGCCGGCCTTGATCGGCATCGATCCGGATCGCGAATCGATCAAATCGATTTTGATTGTAGCTTATCTCGGCTGGGGTAGTTCGTGAGGAAGAGATTCGTCGTATGCTGGCATCCCCGCGTCCCCGTAGTCTGATAAGATTATGGCCGTACCATCCATAACGATTTACGATTCGACTAAAACGCGTTCGAAGGGCGATCCATGAACTCTCGTAAACTGCTTGCATTCGCGTTGGTTTTGGGGCTGGGCATGTCAGCGGGCTGTTCCGGCGAAAAAACGGATAAGCCAGTGAGCTTCCAGAAGGACGTGTATCCGATTTTGAAAGCGAGCTGCGCGGAGTGCCATACCCCGCCCGATGGCGAGGGTTACCAAAAGAGTGGTCTGGCGGTGAGCACGTATGAGGAATTGATGAAAGGGACCAAGATGGGCCCGGTCATCATCCCCGGCCAAAGCTTGAACAGTAGCTTGAACCGGCTGATCGAAGGCCGGCCCGGCGTGAATCCTTCCATCCAGATGCCCCACGGCAAGGTGAAGCTGCCGGAGGAAAAATTGGTCATGATCCGCAAATGGGTGGATCAGGGCGCCAAAAACAATTAGCCGCCCTCGCGCCTTCCCCGTTTTTATCCGCCAATTTTCTTCCGGGCCGGGGGAGGCGCGATATCCGCTGGATTTTCGCAAAAAACCAAATTCGAATCCGTCCGCCCGAATTCCCTGTTTTCTGCCGTGCCGGTTTTTCGGCGTCGGCGCAGTGTTCCATTATTGGATCGCTTTCTGGGGATGCATATGGTCAGCTCTAGGCAAACCGCGCTGGTTGGTGCGGATTTCGACACTTGGCTGGACACGCTTCGAGTTTGCTGGTCGGCTTCTCAAATCGAGAGCGTCAGAAACGCTTACGCCCTGAGCGGCGAACCGGATTTGGCGGTCGCCGATCTGCTGGCCGACTTGGGCATGGAGCACGACGTAGTAGCCGCCGCGCTATTGCACGAGCCGGTTGCGGCCGGCCGGATCAAGCTCAAGCTGGTCGAGGAAGAGTTTGGTTCGATGATCGCGCGCCTAGTGGACGGCATCGCTAGGCTCGACGCGATTGGCGAATTGCATCAGAACGGCCAGCACGTTGGTCGGCAGTTGGAAAACCTGCGCAAGATGCTGCTGGCGATGGCGCAGGACGTGCGGGTCGTGCTCATCAAGCTGGCGATGCGGTTGCACACTCTGCGCCAGCTTGGCCGGGGAGTGCCAGCCGAAGAACAGCAGCGCATCGCCCAAGAGACGCTGGATGTTTTCACGCCTTTGGCCAACCGGCTCGGAATCGGCCGCCTCAAGTGGGAAATGGAGGATTTGGCCCTGCGCTATCTGGACCCGGCGGTTTACAAGCAGATCGCCGCCGCGCTCGACGAACGCCGCGCCGACCGGGAACGCTACATCGCCCGGGTCATGGAGGAACTGCGCGGATATTTGCGGCAAGCTCATATCGGCGCCGAAGTTAGCGGCCGGGTCAAGCACATCTACAGCATCTGGCGGAAGATGCAGCGCAAGAAGCTATCGTTCGAGCAGATTTTCGACGTGCGAGCGATGCGGGTGATGGTGGAGACGGTGAACGATTGCTACGCTGCGCTCGGCGTGGTGCACGCGCACTGGAACCACATTCATCGGGAGTTCGACGACTACATCGCGCATCCCAAGCCCAACGGTTATCAGTCCTTGCATACAGCGGTGGTGGGGCCGGAAGGTCGAGCGGTAGAAGTGCAGATCCGAACTTTTACGATGCACCAAAACGCCGAGCTGGGGGTCGCCGCCCATTGGCGTTATAAGGAAGATGACGAAGGGCCAGGCGACACGGCCGAACGGCAAATCGTTTGGCTGCGGCAGATGCTGGAATACCGGGACGAGGAGACGGACGATGGCGATCTGCTCGATCGGTTAAAAGCCGAAGCTTTTCAGGACCGGGTCTATGCCATCACCCCCAAGGGCGCCATCGTCGAGTTGCCCCAGGGGGCGACGCCGCTGGATTTCGCCTACCACATCCACACCGAAGTCGGGCATCGTTGCCGGGGCGCCAAGGTCAATGGCCGCATCGTGCCGCTGACCTACGAGCTCAAGAACGGCGAGCAGGTGGACGTGTTGACCGCCAAGACCGGCGGTCCGAGCCGCGACTGGCTCAGCCCGCATCTGGGTTACGCCAAGACCAACCGCGCCAGGGCCAAGATCCGGCAATGGTTCATCCAGCAAGATCAAGACAAAAGCATCGTGGCTGGCCGCACCGCGTTGGAGCGGGAATTTCAGCGGCTGGGCATCCGGCATCTCAAGCTGGAAAAGGTCGCCGAGAGGCTTGGCTTCTCCAAACCGGAAGATTTGTTCGCCGCCGTCGGCCACGGCGCGCTGACCACCGCCCAAGTGGTGGTCAAAATTCAAGATTTGCTCCCGGCACCGCCCGTCACCAAAGAGGGCCAGCCGACCGCGCGCAAGGCCAAACCGCCGGAGTCGAGCAAGGACAGCGTGCGGATTCGCGGAGTGGGTAGCCTGCTCACTCAGTTGGCGCAGTGCTGCCAGCCGGCGCCGTTCGAGCCGATTGCCGGTTACATCACCCAAGGACGCGGCGTGACTATCCACCGGCAGGATTGCGCCAATTTTCTCGGGCTGGCCAGCCAGCACCACGAGCGCATCATCGAAGTGGGATGGGGCGAGACGCCGGCCACCTATCCGGTGGATATCATGATCGTCGCTCACGATCGTTCCGGGTTGCTGCGCGACATCGCTTCGATTCTGGCCAATGACCAAGTCAACGTCTTGGGAGCAAATACCCTGACCGATAAGGAAACATCCATCGCCCGCATGGGGTTGACTCTCGAAATCACCGACGTGGTACAACTCAGTCGAGTGCTCGATAAAATCGGCCAGCTACCCAACGTCGTGGAGGCGTACCGGAAGAACTGAAGCGGGCATTCAGACGATGCCCGCCAAGAGCGCGCGGGTTTCCCGCAGCAAGGCGTTGCGCCGCAGCAGCAAGGTTAGCCGGTTGCCGCCGCTTTGCCGCCACAGGGTTGCCGCGCGAATACCGGCTAGCAACAACGCCCGGATTCGGTTGGTGTTCTCGGGGTTGTTCAAATAAACCTGGGCGCCGTTAACCATGATGCGTGGCGACAAGGTGCTGACGTTTTTAAGGTAGATATCCGCGAAGCGAGCAACGGTATTGCTGTGATTGACCGGAAAGTGGGATAGGTTTCGAATGATGTCTTCCAGGCTGGCGCCGATAGCCTGTAGCAAATCGGTGCGCCGGGACAGCTTGCGTTCCAAGCCCAGCAACGCGACCGCATATCGAGTCAATTCCATGTCGCGAGGATTGCCGAGCTGCTGCTCCAGCAGGCGCAGACCGGATTGCAAGTGGTCGGTTCCGCCGTAGACGTCACCGCTGCTGGTCGCATCGATCTTGAGCAAGCTGGCCAAACAGGTATCGACATCCTCCAAATTCGCTTGGCCGCGGCGAGCGATGCCGCGCACCAGATCGGCGGCTTGCAGGATAGCGGCCAGCGCGATGGTTCGGTCGTGGTCGGTCTGAGGCATGGGAGTTAGTCGCGGACGGCGTCGATTGTCCCACCGCCCAGGCATTCGTCTTCGAGATAAAAGACGACCGCTTGGCCAGGGGTGATGGCCCGTTGCGGTTCGGCGAAGCGAACGGTTGCGCCGTTCGCGTCCACCGATTCGAGCACGCAGGACTGATCTGATTGCCGGTAGCGAATCTTGGCTCGACAGCGCAAAGGCAAGGCTGGAGGAAAGCCGGCGATCCAGCGCAATTGCGAGGCTCGCAACCCGCCGTGAAGCAGTGCGGGATGATCGTGGCCTTGGGCGACGATCAGCGTGTTGCGTTCGAGGTTCTTGCCGACGACGTACCAAGGTTCGCCGCTGCCCCCGTGCCGGCCGCCGATGCCGAGCCCTTGTCGCTGGCCGATGGTATAAAATATCAAGCCACCGTGTTCGCCGAGCGGTTCGCCGTCGGCCGAGCGAATCGGCCCGGGCTGCGCGGGCAGATAGCGGCCCAGGAACTCTCGGAACCGGCGCTCGCCGATGAAACAGATACCGGTGCTGTCCTTCTTGTCGTGGGTGACAAAGCCTGCCGCCGCCGCTCGTTCCCGCACTTGCCGCTTGGATAGCTCACCGATTGGAAACAGCGCGCCGGCCAGTTGATTCTGATCGAGACCGTACAGGAAGTAACTCTGATCTTTGCCGGAATCGCAGCCTTTGAGGAGGTGTTGTCGACCGTCGCGCGTCGCGCGTCGCGCGTAGTGGCCAGTGGCGATACGGTCAGCTCCCAACCGTCGGGCGTAGTCGAGAAAAGCCTTGAACTTGATTTCGGTGTTGCACAGCGTGTCGGGATTGGGAGTCCGACCGCAGCGGTATTCATCCAGGAAGTGGCGGAATACTCGATCACGGTATTCGGCGGCGAAGTTGACCTGGTGCAACGGAATATCTAGCGTTTCGCACACCGATTTGGCGTCTTCTAGATCTTCCGCTGCGGCACAGTAGCCGACCTCGTAGGAATCCTCCCAGTTTTTCATGAACACTCCATGTACCTCGTGTCCCTGTTCGACTAGCAGCAGGGCGGCCACCGAAGAATCCACGCCGCCGGACAGACCGACGACAATCCGAGTTTTGGACATCGACGAGAAACGAAACGGGTTTGGTGATTAGGTTGAGGTGGAGCGAAGCGATGTTTGCAAGAATTGTATGATAGCAAAGGCACCGCAACTGGACACCGATTGGCAGCCAAAGAAGTGATGGATCCGCACGGGACGGAGGAGGGGGGAATAGCGATTTTCGGGCGGCGCAACGGGATCGCGCCCGATCCACCGGCGTAACGCGTCGATGGATCGGTAAATCGGATGGGAAATTATTTGCTGATCGGCAAGCTGTCTTGAACCAGCTTATCGAATTCGGCTTTGAAGCGGGTCGTCAGATCGGTTAACGCTTTGGAGTCGTCCAAAAGCTTCTGATGGAGGTTGGCGATCGATTCTGCTTGGCCGGTCAAAAAATCTCGCAGACTATCGGGATTGTCGATATTGGCGGCGGCTTTTATCCGGCCTATCGCCAGATCGATGTACGATTGCAGCGTGTTGAGCTGGAAATTGACCAAAGCTTCCAGATTGGCGGCCGAGAGCTTGTTGGCCTTGATGACGGGATTCAGGAAAGTTTGATACTGCTCGGAAATTTTGGTGAGCGCTTCATTTGCCATGCCAGGTCTCCGCGAGGATGTTGGTCGAAGATCGTCGATCCTATCGAAATTTCGCGATGCAGCATAACGCTATTTTTGCTGCAATGCAATATGATGCCGACGTTTCGCTGCCGCGCAGCATAACGGGTGGACCGAGTTGGTGACGAGCAAACGGTTGGCAGATAATACTCAACTTTTGCACGAAAGTATCTTTCCCAATGTGGTTTAAAAATCTGACTCTATTTAGACTGGTCGAACGGTTTTCTCCAACGCCCGAGGCGCTGGCGGCGCGATTGGCGCAGCGCGCTTTCCAGCCTTGCCCCAGTTTTCAGCCAAGCGCTGCCGGTTGGGTGCCGCCGTTGGGTCGCAAGGCGCTCGATTTGGTTCATGTTGTGGCGGGACGATCCTTGCTGTGCTTGCGGGTCGAAGAGAAAATACTGCCGGCCAGCGTGCTCAATCAGGCGGTGGCCGAGCGCGTCGCCATGATCGAAGACCAGCGACAACGGCCGGTGCGGCACAAGGAAAAGCAGGAATTGCGCGATCAGCTTCTTCAGGAGTTACTGCCCCGCGCTTTGGTCCGTAGCCGGCACGGCTATGCTTATCTGGATACGATGGGCGGCTGGTTGGTGATCGATAGCGCAAGCCCCCGTGGAGTTGAGGAGATCATCGGCACGTTGCGCAAGACGCTAGATGTTTTGCCCATTGCTCCACCCGAGGTCAGGCAATCCGTGACGGCGACGATGACCGCCTGGCTGGTCGAGAGGTGTGCGCCGGCGGGATTCGAATTTGGCGATAGTTGCGAATTGCGGGAGATGGGAGAAGCCGGTGGCGTCGTGCGTTGCCGAGGTCAGGATTTGACCGGCGACGAAATCCGTGCCCATCTGGTGGCTGGCAAGCAGGTTACCCAGCTCGGTTTGGTCTGGAACGGACGGATCGCTTTCGTGCTGGACGAAATGCTGGTGATCCGCCGGCTGCGATTTCTCGACATAGTGCGGGAATCGTTGCAGGATACGGCGACCGATTCTCCCGAGGCTGTGTTCGATGCCGAATTCGCGTTGATGGCTGGAGAACTGGCTCTTTTGTTGCCACTCTTGTTGGAGCTGTTTGGAGGCGAGGCGTAGCGATATGCGGGAAAGAGCGGTAACGGGCGCAGGGGCGGGACGAACGGTCCCAGGTTTTGGCGAGAATGGCGCACGCTATGCGAGCGCATATTTCCTCGATTGCCGATGGTATCGGTGCGATACATCATCTGGTTGTCGAGTATGCTGATATTTTCGCACGAACGATGCCAGGGCTCGAAAAATCCGGCGGCCCGGAAGGAATGTACATGAGCATTTGGCGACTGACGGGCTTGTTTGTGTTGATCGGAGTTGGAGCGATCATCGCGATAGCCGGCTGGCTGATGATGCGCTATACGCGGGCTCGGAAACGGCTGACCGAGGAACGGCTGCTAGCGGCAAGACGGGCGGCGGCGGAACGGACGGCGGCGGAGCAGGCCGCGGCGGAGCAGGCCGCGGCGAAAAGCGAAGCGGTCGCGCGGACGGCGGCGGAACGGGCGGCGGCGAAACGAGCGGCGGCGGAGCAGATGGCGGCGGAGCAGACGGCGGCGGAGAAAGCTGCCTTGGAGCAGGCTATCGCCGAATGGGCAGCGGCGGAGCAAGCCGAAGCCGATCGCGTGCAACTGCGCCACTCCAAAGAGGAGCGACGGGAAACCGAACAGCTTGAGGGGCGAATGCGGGCCGTCGAGGAGGCTATCGCCGAATGGCTCGAATCAGAACAAGAAGGCAACCGGCTGGATGTCGCCGCAACACCAGACAAATCGCCGAGGAAAGCCTACACCCGAACTGAAGCGATCCATCAGCAAGTCCGGCTCGCGGCCGAGAAGGTCGCAAAAGAAATGGCCGAGTTGGAGTTCATCAAAAACCGCATCGAGGCCGGTGTGGATTTTTTGCCGCTCGAATTCAAGCAGACCATCGACGAATGGAAGAAGGGTCGAATTTTGCGACACAGCACCTTCGACGATCTCAAACTCAAATTCCGCTATAAAGCTTATTCGATCGAAGACGGTTACGAGCTGCTGTATCTGTACAACGATTGGCTCGGTCAGCAACGCCAGAAGCTCCGGGTGTTCATCCGTTTGCTCGGTACCGAAGTGGACAAGACCGAGAGCATTCAGGCGGCCATCGAGCAGACGGAATATCGCGAGCGCGAAAAATATTTGGAGATGGATGTAGACGTGATTTTTACCCTGCACGATATTCGCGCCATTCTGGAAAAATTGATCGGGATGGAAACCATTCTCAAACAGCTTGAAGAAGTTTGCCGCAAGCGCTCGGAGCAGATCATCGCGCCTTCGTGGGAAGCAAAGGGGTCTTTGTAGCAGCCGGTCGGCCAGCTTGTTCGGATCGCCGGAACGCAGCAAGCCCGCCGCCGCCAAATTCATCAGGGTTGAGGAGCGGAGCGCCGCCGCTGGCGAATGCCGGGCCGATTCCGGCGGTTGTGCAAACGGCAGCGCAAACGGCGCCAATACGGCTATAATCGTTTTGGGTTGCGGAAATATCGCCGTCTGTTAGGGTTTTATCGTTGGCCGGAATCTCCGATTGCTGCTTTGGGTTCCGCGCCCGGTTTCTCCGTTTCGAAAATAGCAAAATCCGATAGCTCGTGACTGGAACAAAGGGAAACGCTTATGCGAAAAGTGTTGTCGCTGTTGATACCCGTACTTTTGTGCTCTTTTGGCCTCGATGCTTGGGGAGCCGAGAAGACCTTGAAACTGGGCGTCATCGCCGAGCTCACTGGCGATATGCCCGCCGTGGGGGCCTCGTGCAAGAATGCCGCCGAGATGGCCATCAAGGAAGTCAACGCCGCCGGCGGTTTGCAGGTGGGCAAAGAGAAGATGAAGGTGCAACTGGTGGTGGAAGATAACGCCGGCAAGGCCGACCAATCCGCCGCCGCCGCCCAGAAACTCATCACCCAGGACGAAGTGCTGGCCATCGTCGGCCCCAA
>DEHU01000124.1 GCA_002352125.1 Competibacteraceae bacterium UBA2792
GCGCCCATGCCGCCCGTGTTCGGTCCTCGGTCGCCGTTGTCGCGCGCTTTGTGATCCTGCGACGACGCGAACGGCAAGATGTGCTCGCCATCGGTCATGACGATGAAACTGGCCTCCTCGCCCCGTAGAAATTCCTCGATCACCACCCGGTGGCCGGCCTTGCCAAAATCGGTACCGCTCAACATGCCTCGCATGGCGGCGATGGCCTCGTCNNCCCTTGCCCGCCGCCAAGCCGTCGGCCTTGACCACTACCGGCGCACCCATTTCGCGGATATAGGCTTCTGCCGCATCGGGGTCGGTGAAACTCTGGTAACGGGCGGTCGGGATGCGATGACGGGCCAGAAAATCCTTGGCGAAGGCTTTGGAACCTTCCAGTTGCGCCGCCGCCTTGCCCGGCCCGAAACAGCGCAGGCCGGCATTGGCGAACAGGTCGGTGATGCCCAACACCAACGGCACCTCGGGACCGATGATGGTCAAGTCCACATGATGACCCAAGGCGAACTTGAGCAAATCCGGCGGATCGTCGGCGGTGATGGCGATGTTGGTGACCTTGGGTTCGCGGGCGGTGCCGGCGTTGCCCGGCGCGACGTAGACGTTGTTCACCCGGCTAGATTGCGCCACCTTCCAGGCCAGGGCGTGTTCGCGGCCACCGCCGCCGACGATCAGAACATTCATTTAAATGACCCTCATCCCCAATCCCTCTCCCACAGGGAGAGGGGCGTATTATTTTTAGTGCCGGAAATGCCGCATTCCGGTGAACACCATCGTCATACCGTGCTCGTCGGCGGCGGCGATCACCTCGTTGTCGCGCATGGAGCCGCCCGGTTCGATGACGGCGGTAATGCCTTGTTCAGCGGCCAAATCGATACCATCGCGGAACGGGAAAAAGGCGTCGGACGCCATTGCCGCGCCTTTCAGGTCCAGTTTTTCCTCCCGCGCTTTCATGATGGCGATATTGGCCGAGAACACCCGGCTCATCTGGCCGGCCCCGACCCCGAGAATCATGCCGTCCTTGCCGTAAACGATGGCGTTCGATTTGACGAATTTCACCACTTGCCAAGCGAACAACAGATCGATCATTTCCTGGCCGGTCGGCTGCCGTTTGGTCACCACTTTCAATTCTGACCTAGCGACTTGGCCCAAATCGCGATCCTGCACCAGCAAGCCACCCGTGACCCGCTTGTAGTCCCAGCCCGGCGCGCGCTCGGCGCCCCAACTGCCGCAGGCCAGCACCCGCACATTTTGCTTGCTGGCGGTCGCGGCCAACGCCTCCGGCGTGACTTCCGGGGCAATGATCACTTCGACGAACTGCCGGTCCACAATCGCCTTGGCGGTCGCGCCATCCAGTGGCCGGTTGAAGGCGATGATGCCGCCGAAAGCCGAGGTCGGATCGGTTTTATAGGCGCGGTCGTAAGCTTCCAGAATGCTCGAACCGATGGCCACGCCACAGGGATTGGCATGCTTGACGATCACGCAAGCCGGCGCATCGAAACCCTTGACACATTCCAGCGCGGCGTCGGTATCNNATCGGCGACGTTGTTGTAGGACAATTCCTTGCCCTGTAACTGGCGGGCAGTAGCGATGCAAGCTTCCGCCGGCTTCGGTTCGACGTAGAACGCCGCGCCCTGATGCGGATTTTCGCCGTAGCGCATGTCCTGCGCCTTGATGAACTGAGTGCTGTAAGTACGCGGAAACGGATCGCGTTCACCTTCGGCGCGGATCGAACCGAGATAGTTGGCGATAGCGCCGTCGTAGCGGCCGGTGTGCTCGAACACCTTGACTGCCAGATCGAAGCGCGTGGCCTGACTCACCACGCCGTTGTTGTCGCGCATCTCGGTCAACACCCGCTGGTAGTCATTAGCATCCACTACCACGGTGACTGCCGCGTGATTTTTGGCCGCCGCCCGCAGCATCGCCGGCCCGCCGATATCGATGTTTTCGATGGCGTCCGCCAAGGCGCAATTCGGCTTGGCGACCGTGGCCTCGAACGGATAGAGATTCACCACCAGCAGGTCGATGGGTGGAATGCCGTGCTCAACCATAGCCCCGTCGTCTTCGCCACGCCGCCCCAGCAGGCCGCCGTGAATTTTCGGATGCAAGGTCTTGAGGCGACCGTCCATCATTTCCGGGAAACCGGTGTAATCGGCGACTTCGATGGCGGGAATACCGTTGCTGGCCAGCAGCTTGGCCGTGCCGCCAGTGGAGAGAATCTCTACGCCCCGTTCGATCAGGGCGCGGGAGAACTCCACGATACCGGTCTTGTCGGAAACGCTGATGAGGGCACGGCGGATGGGGAAAGCGGTCATTGAATTCATGCAAAAATCCGTTGGTCGGAGCAAGTGAGGTTAATTTAGGCGTACGGATGTCCGGGAGCGCCGCGCGCGACACTCACCCTACGGCTGAACCGGAACGCAAAAGAGCTGAGCATGTCGCGAGAATCAAGCGGCATCGGTCGGGATCAAACCAAAATACAGATCGTAAAATCGATCCTTCTCGGGGTCGTACTGCATCAGTTCGCCGTTTTCCAGATCGTAGTACCAACCATACAACTTCAACTGGCCTTGCTCGACTCGCTGGCGGATGAACGGAAAGGTCATGAGATTGTTCAGCGAGGCGCGGATACCGGCCCGTTCGCAAGCCCGCTGCTTGAATTCCTTGCTGGCGTCGGGCCAGCGTTGCAGTACCTCGTCGCGGGCCGACGCGGCAATCTTGACCCACGGCGCGATGAAACCTTCACCCTCTTCGTTCTCGCCGTAGCCTTCCAGCAACGCCCGGATGCCACCGCAGCGCGAATGGCCGAGCACGATGATGTTATGCACCTTCAGGTTGCAAACGGCGAATTCCACGGCGGCACTGGTGCCGTGATAGCGGCCGCCCGTCTCGTAGGGCGGTATCAGGTTGGCGACGTTGCGCACCACGAACAAATCGCCGGGCGCGGAATCGGTCAAAATGGCGGGATCTACCCGGGAATCGCTGCAACCGATCAGCAGCGTGCGCGGCGTTTGCCCTTGCATCGCCAGCCGGTTGAATAATTCCCGGTTCGGCTCGAAATTCTTGACGCGAAAGCGCTGGAAACCTTGCAATAGTTCATTGATAGTGGTCATGGCGTATCATCCGTTAACCCTGGTCGGTCCGGCATTATATCCTGTCGCTTCCCAACCTTCCGCCCGGAGAGGCCCAATGCAGTGCGCAATCTACAAAAGCCGAAAAAAGCAGGATACTTATCTCTATCTAGCCGCTAAGGAGGACTTCTCCCGCGTCCCCGAACCGCTGCTGCAACTCATCGGTCAACCGGTTCACGTCATGGATCTGGAACTGTCCCCCGATCGCAAGCTAGCCCAGGAAGACGCGGCCGAGGTTCTGCACAACCTCCGGGAACGCGGCTGGCACTTGCAGATGCCGCGTCAGGACGAGTGGCTCGGCATTAAGCACTGAAATATCACGGAATCTAATCCTATGTTCTCCGAACGCATCGACCGTTTGACCAGCTCCCTCATCCGGGAATTGCTCGCCCTCACCCAGAAGCCCGACATCATTTCCTTCGCTGGGGGATTACCGGCTCGCGAGGCCATGCCGCTGCTGGATTTGGTCGATCTACCGCCCGACCTGAGCCAGTACGGCACCACCGACGGCGAGCCGGAATTGCGGGCCGCCATCGCCGCACAATTGACCGGTCTCGGTCTGTGTTGCCGGCCGGAACAGATTTTGGTGACCACCGGTTCGCAGCAGGGCATCGATCTGGTTTCCAAGCTGTATATCGACCCCGGTACACCGGTCGCGGTGGAAGCGCCGAGCTACCTGGCGGCCCTGCAATCGTTCCGGCTGTTCGGCGCCCGCTTCGAGGAACTGCCGCTGGCGCCCAACGGCATCGATCCGGAACAGTTGCGCCAAGTCATCCATCGCCACCGGCCGGCGTTCGTCTACCTCATCCCGACCTTCCAGAACCCGGCCGGCGTCTGCTACGACGAGGCGACCCGCGCGGCGGTCGCGGCGGTACTGCGCGAGACCGGCACGCCGCTGTTGGAGGACGAACCGTACCGGGAGCTGGTCTACGAACCGGTGGACCGCACGCCGCTTTGCGCCCGCTTGGGCGAGAAGGATACCTGGATGTACATGGGCACATTTTCCAAGACCGGCATTCCCGGCCTGCGGGTCGGCTATATCGCCGCGTCCGAGAACGTGCATCCTTATCTGGTACGGCTCAAACAATCCACCGATCTGCACACCAACCGCATCGGTCAGTGGTGGTGTGCCCGCTTCGTGAATTCCCGCGACTACCCGGCACACCTGGAGCGGCTGCGGGCATTCTACCGCGAGCGGCGCGACGCCATGCAAGCGGCCCTAACCCGCCATCTTGGCGAACTGGCGGAATGGACCTTGCCCAACGGTGGATTGTTCTTCTGGGTCCGTTTGAAGAGCGGTGGCGACACTCGCGCTCTGCTGATGCGGGCGCTGGAACGCAAAGTGGCGTTCATGCCCGGCGAGGCGTTTTTCGCCAACCCCGATGCTCGGCAAGGCGCGTTCATGCGCCTCAACTTCAGCCACGCCACGCTCGAACAACTGGAACGCGGCATGATGGTACTGGCAGAGGTCATCCGGGAACAACGCGGCGGCGTCGTGGCGGAGAACGCCGCCGGCGTCGTGGCGATTTAGAGACTGCGCGAAAACCGCTCGCCTGCATGTGGGGGCGGAATGTGAAACACCTCAAAACCGAACCTCAAACCATCCTCGATCAGTTCGGGCCAAAACATCAGGCAGCTCTTTGATAGGTATTCAAAGCATGATGATCGGCTGATCGATGCACTCGTCTCCTCCGTCCTTCGGCGATGCCAGCTTGCGGCGCAGCACTGCCAGCAACGCATCGCGCGAACGCGGCAGCGGTTGACGCTCGCCGCCGCCGTTCTCTTCGCACAGCATCTGCGCCAATTCGAGCAGTAGCGGCGGTCGCAACCGCGCCTGTTGCAGCATCTCCCGATCCTTCAGCACCGTTGTGGTCTCTCCTTGGCATAGCACGGTGCCATCGTGGAACAACGCAACCTCGTCGGCCCAAGAGTAGGCCAACTCCACATCGTGGGTCGAAAACACCAAAGTCGTGCCGGTCTCGTGCAACTGTTGCAGGGCGCCCAGCAAATGGGTCACTCCGTGCAAATCCAGCCCTGCAGTCGGTTCGTCGAGCACCAAAATTTCCGGACGCATCGCCAAGACTCCGGCGATAGCGGCGCGTTTTTTCTGACCGAAACTGAGCGCGTGTGTGGCGCGGCTGGCAAGATGGGCAATGCGCAACGCCGCCAGTGCCTCGTCGACACGCTGACGAGCGGCCAGATCGGACAGGCCCAGATTCAGCGGCCCAAACGAGACATCCTGTTCGACGGTTGCGGCAAACAATTGATCGTCCGGTTCTTGCAGCACCAGACCGACCCGCCGCCGCCAAGCGTTGATGGCGCGGTGGTCGTAGGCGGCTGGCCGGCCATCGAACAAAACTTCGCCCCGAGCAGGTCGCAAAGTACCGTTGAGGTGCAACAGCAAAGTGGTTTTGCCGGAGCCGTTGGAACCCAGAACAGCCAGTTTTCGGCCTCGCTCTATCGTCAGATCGAGGTCGTGTAAAGCGACAATCCCGCCGGGATAACGATATTCCAGCCCGCGGGTCGCCAAAAGAGGCTCTGTCATGGCAACTCGCGCGCCAATAGACCACCGACTGTGCCGACCAGCCCGACCAACCCCAATCCTGCCGCCAGCCGTATCCAGGACAGGGTGCACCGCGACGCCAAAACCCGCAATTCGCCGTCGTAACCGCGCGCCGCCAGACCGATTTCCAACCGGTGTGCCTGCTCCAGCGCCCGCTGAAACAGATTGCCCGCCAGTAGTCCCACGGAGCGCACACCGCGATCGAAGCGCGAATAGCCTTGCCGCGCCGCCTGCGCCCGCCGGCCGGTTAATGCCCGTTCGGCAAACACGAAAATCAATCGGTATATCAGCAGGATCAGTTCGATGATGCCAGCCGGGACTCCCACCCGCCGCAGGAGCGGAATCAAATCGGTCAACGGCGTGGTCAGCGCCAGAAACGCCAGGCAACTCACCGCCGCCAATGCCCGCACGCTCGTCGCGAGCGCCAGATGTAAGCCATCCGAAGAGAATCGAAGATCGAGACCATCGGTGAAACGGATCGACATCGCCAAAAAAGGCGCGCCGGCCAAAAGAAAAGTCATCGGTGCTGCCAGCACCGCCAGCACCGCGCGCAGCGGCACGCCAGCGCCGCACACGGTCGCCAGCGCGGTGCTCGTCAGCACCAGCGGACCGGTGGTCAGCGGTGGCAACATCAGGGTCAGAAGCAACAATCCACCTGCCGGCAACAATTTTTCGACCGGATGCCGGTCGCACCAGCGGTTGGTCCAAGCATGGTGGTCAATCGCCAGCATCCGCGCCGTCCCGTTCCCGTTTTCGTTGCTGGGCTTGACCGCGCCGAAGGCCAAGATAATAACCCAGCAGCCCGCTCCCCAGCGCCGCTTGCAAGACGAACAGCAAATTCTCGATTTCGCCGCTGGGCGGTTCCCAAAGCGGCTGAAACCAGGGTCTGTAGTCCGGGTTGGATGCGACGATAACTTTTCGGCTTTGATCGTCTGTACCCAAAAACGACTCTTTCAAACCGCTGGGTAGCGGCAACAGCAGCGGCAAAATCGCCAGCAGCAACGCGATGGACAACAAAACGAGATTGGTGCGTTTCATTTCGCCCCTCCCGGCGCGAAGGCCAATCCATCCAGTTCGTCGCGGCTGTACTGGTGCAACAGATTGACCACGACGACGGTCAGCAAACCCTCGATGATGGCCAGAGGAATCTGGGTCAGCGCAAACACGCCAGCGAATTTCGCCGCTGCTCCAGCAAAACCGCTGACCGGATCGGGAAACGCCAGGGCTAGTTGCCCGGCGGTCACCAGATAAGTCGCCCAATCGCCGAGCGCCGCGGCCAAAAACACGCTTACCGCGAGCGGCGCCTTCAAGCACCGGGCGCCGCGAAACGCCGCATAAGCGATCCATGGACCGGCGATGGCCATCGAAAACACGTTTGCGCCCAGCGTGGTCAAACCGCCGTGAGCCAGCAACAACGCCTGAAACACCAATACGATGGTTCCCAACAGCGCCATCACGGAAGGGCCAAACAGAATGGCTCCCAAACCCGTGCCAGTGGGATGAGAACAACTGCCGGTCACCGATGGCAGCTTGAGTGCCGACAACACGAAAGCGAAGGCGCCGGATGCCGCCAACAGCAATTTGGTTTCGGGCTTTTCCCGCATCAGCCGATTGACGCGACAGGCACTGACGACGACGAATGGCAGGGAAACCGCAGTCCACGCGGCGGCGTGCAGCGGCGGCAAAAACCCTTCGGCGATATGCATGACAAACCTCCC
>DEHU01000243.1 GCA_002352125.1 Competibacteraceae bacterium UBA2792
TTCGTATCCTCGCAATGTGGGTTCGGAAATCGCGAGGGCAAACTCCCTCGCGTCGATCGATCGCGTCGTCTCTTTCCGTCAGCGGGCGGGGGAGACCGAAGCGTTGCAAGGACTAGAGCATGTGGCGTGCCAAGATTTAACATTTTGTTTTTGAACATAATCATCTTGACGAGCGCGGTGGCCGACCCGGCCAAACTAAACTCGGCCAAGGCCATTTTGGCTCGGTCGCCCCACGCCCACCCGCACCCCGTGCGCCGCCAGATCGCGTTGCAGTCGCTCGGGGCCATAGGTCAGCCGGATTCGGTCGTACCAAGTCCAGAAAGTCTTGGCGTCCACTTTTTTCAGCCTACCTCACTCGCCGGACAATTCGACGAGGAAACCGGGCGGATACCCCGTCGAGGCGATCAAAGCATAGGGACTCTAGCCGCGTCGTGTACGGACCTTGCGGCAACGAACGATGGGTTATTCTTGTCGCAAAGACTTGGAAATGCGGCGCACCGAGGACAAAAACCATGAAGCGAGCGAAAACCGGCGGAGGCTGGCCAGCCATCCGATACGCTTTGCAAAAAGCGCGCGAAGGGGGGCCATTGCGGCTTTACCGTGCGATGCGGGGCAAGAACGCCTGCAAGAGTTGCGCGCTCGGCATGGGCGGCCAGAAAGGCGGGATGGTGAACGAGGTCGGCCAGTTCCCGCAGGTCTGCATCAAATCGTTGCAGGCGATGGTCGGCGATTTGCAGGACGCGATTCCGACCGCATTCTGGGCCGCGCACTCTGTTGCCGACCTCCAATCCTGGACGCCACACCAACTGGAACACGGTGGCCGGTTGGTGCAGCCGCTGCTCCTGCGCCCGGGAGCTACCCATTTCCAGCCGATCGAGTGGACTGAGGCTCTCGACCGGATCGTCGCGAAACTCCGCGCGACGCCACCGCTGGAAACTTTCTGGTATTTCAGTGGCCGCAGCTCCAACGAGGCCAGTTTCCTGCTCCAACTGTTCGCCAGGCTCTACGGCAGCAACCACGTCAACAACGTCAGTTACTATTGCCATCAAGCCAGTGGGGTCGGTTTGACCAGCGTCACCGGCAGCGGGACGGCCACTCTCACCCTCGATGATCTCCAACATGCCGACGTGGTCTTCGTCATCGGCGGCAATCCGGCGAGCAATCATCCACGGCTGATGCATGTGCTGATGCATATCCGCCAACATGGCGGCCAGGTGGTAGTCATCAATCCGGTGATCGAAACCGGACTGGTGAACTTCAGCTCTCCCGGCGAGTGGCGAAGCCTGCTGTTCGGGACCGAGATCGCCAGCCTGTATTTGCAGCCCAACATCGGCGGCGACCTGGCGCTCTTGACCGGCATCGCCAAACGCATCGACGAGATCAGCGCGAGCGACGAGTCGTTCCTGAACGAGCATTGCAGCGGCTGGCCTGAGTTGCGCGCCCGGCTACGCGCTTTCGCTTGGCCGGAGCTCTGCGCTCGGAGTGGCGTGCCCCAAGAGCAGATCCACCGTGCCGCCCAGGTTTACGCCGCCGGTCGAAAGGTGGTCTTCGCCTGGACCATGGGCATCACCCATCATCGACACGGCGTCGAAAACGTGCAGGCCATCGCCAATCTCGCGCTGATGCGGGGCATGGTGGGCCGTCCCCATGCCGGTCTGCTACCGATCCGTGGCCATTCCAACGTCCAGGGAATGGGCTCGATCGGCGTTACACCCAAACTCAAGGACGCGATCATCGAGCGGCTGGAATCCCACTTCGGCATCTCCTTGCCGGCGGCGCCGGGACTCGACACCCTGGCTTGTTTGGAGGCGGCGCGGGATGGGCGAATGCGCGTGGCGCTCTGTCTTGGCGGCAATCTCTACGGCGCCTCGCCCGACTCGGCGTTCGCCCGCGACGCCTTGGCTCAACTCGATCTGCTCGTCCACCTCAGCACCAAGCTCAATACTGGCCACGTTCGCGGGCTGGCCCAAGAAACCCTGATTCTCCCCGTTCTCGCTCGCGACGAAGAGCCCCAGCCGACGACCCAGGAATCGATGTTCAACTACGTTCGCCTGAGCGATGGCGGTCCGGCCCGGCACGCGGGTCCACGGAGCGAGGTTCAGGTGATCGCGACGTTGGCGGCGGGCGCGCTGCGCGATGCCAAGCAGCCCATCGACTGGCGGGCCATGGCGGATACCGGGCGCATCCGGGAAGCGATTGCGGCGGTCATCCCCGGTTTCGAGAAAATGGCCACAATCGACGCGACACGAGAGGAATTTCACGTTCAGGGGCGTCTTTTTCACGCGCCGCGTTTTGCCACCGCCGATGGGCGAGCCCGGTTACACGTTCACGAGCTGCCCGCTCTCGACGGCGGGAACGGCACGTTCCGCCTGATGACCGTCCGCAGCGAGGGTCAATTCAACACCGTGGTGTACGAGGAGCAAGACGTATACCGGGGCGTCGTCGGGCGCGATGTGATCCTTTTGCATCCGGAAGATATGCGAGCGCATGGCCTCCGAGCGAACCAGCGAGTGACCGTGCGCAGCTCGACCGGGTCGCTGACGGGCATCCGGATCATCCCTTTCGAATCGATCAAAGCCGGCAACGCGCTGATGTACTATCCCGAAGCGAACGTGCTGGTCGGCCGCGACGTCGATCCGCAGTCGTGCACCCCCGCCTACAAGAATGTTCCGATCCATCTCGACCCCATCCTATGAGCTAGGGGCGACTGGGCGTGGCCGGATCGGGACGACAATGGACCGGGCGGCAGCCGGTTTTCAGATCCGTGCCGCCGCCGTCGCGACGGAAATCGCAATCCGCGCCGCCGGATCGAGCGGATGGGGATTGGCCGGCGCCAGCGCCTCCGCGCCGGACGCTTCGGTTCTCCCACGTTTGGTTTGCACTGCCTCGCTTGGCGGCGCGGCTTGGACAGCAGGAGCCAGACCGGCCCAGCCCGGCGGGCCGATCACACTCGCGCCGATGGCGCGGAACTCACTCGGGGCCACGGCTATCCTCCCGTTCGCAGTTTGGGGGAACGGTGCGTCGCGAAAGCGCGTGGCCGACAAACGCGAGGGCGAGGGCAGCGGCGACGAGAGCCGTCGCGACGGCGAACGTGATCCGCATGCCGGCCGCAACAGCCTCGGGGCTTGCCGTCATCATGTCGGTCGCCGCCGCTCCGAGCGCGAACAGGGCGCCCATGACGGATGCGCCGGTGATGAGCCCGAGATTTCGCGCCAAGTTGAGCAGGCCGGATACGACGCCCCGCTGATCCGGCCGAACAGCCGTCATCACGGCGGTGTTATTGGCCGCCTGAAACAGCGCGTAGCCGGCGGTGATGACGACGAGCGGGGCGATGTAGCCCGGCACGCCGAACCTCGTCGGTAGCACGGGCAAGATGGTGGAGCCGACCGCCATTGCGACGAGCCCGGCGGCGCTCGTGCGGTGCGCGCCGAACCGGTCCACGGCGCGACCGGCCGGCACGCCCGTCAGTGCGGCGACAATCGGGCCACAAGACATGACGAGCCCGACACGGGCGGCATCGAGCGCCAGCGCGCCGGAGAGATAGAACGGGCCCACCACCAGCGTCGCCATCACCACGGTCGTGACCAGGGCACTCGTGGTGAAACCCGCGCTCAGCGCCGGATTGCGGAACATCGCCAAGCGGAGCAAAGGAGATGCCGCTCTCGTCTCGGCGAGCGCGAACAGACCGACGCCGAAAACAGCGGCCAACAGCAGGGCCACGTTGAGCGGACCGAAACGGCCGTGCCCCGTCGTCATGGCGAGCGCGTAAGCCGCGAGCGTCAGAGCGAGCAACAGCGTGCCCACGGGGTCGAAACCGGTCCGGTCCGTCTTCGGCCCCCGGCGATCGACGGGCAGGAAGCGATGCGCGAGAAGCAGCGTCAGGACGCCCAGCGGGACATTGATGAGGAAGAGGGCCGGCCAACCGAGCCCGGCGATCAGAACGCCCCCGAGCGATGGACCGAGAGCGGTACCGATCGCGGACATCGTGCCGAGCAGCCCCATGGCGCTACCGGTCTTTGCCTTNNCCCATGGCGCTACCGGTCTTTTCTTTCGAAACCGTCTCACCGACAAACGCCATGGTAAGAGCCATCATAATGGCCGCGCCCAACCCCTGCACCGCCCGGGCGGCGATCAGCAACCAGAGCGTAGGGGCGACGCCGCACAGGGCCGAGGCCACCGTGAACAGAAGGATACCGGCCAGCAGCAGCCGACGGCGGCCGGTCAGGTCACCGAATCGCCCGACTCCGACGATCAGGGCGGTGATGGCAAGAAGATAGGCGAGGACGATCCANNTTGGCGATGCTGGTGCCGAGCGAGGACAGCAGCATGGAGAGCGAAAGGCTGGCCAGCGCCCAGCGAACCGGAGGAGCGCGCTCTGCGCTTCCAGCCACGACCCTATCCCGTTCTGCGATGATTGGTTTCAAAGTGGACTCCGCTTTTTTGGCAACTCGCGAATATGGAGTGGCCATCCGAACCCTACCCTCTTGTTTGACAAGGCGGAAGACGCACCATTTGCACTTTATTCGTGCATCGGACGCCACATCAAAAACAAACCGCGCTAAAATCAACGCATGTCGACTCCGGATTTCAACTTGCTCGTCACGCTCGATGCGGTGCTCGCGGAAGGGAGTGTCGCGCGCGCGGCCCGACGGTTGCGGCTGAGCCCGTCGGCGATGAGCCGCGCGCTGGC
>DEHU01000137.1 GCA_002352125.1 Competibacteraceae bacterium UBA2792
GATGTTGCGCTTGATGCCATAGTCGTAGGCGACCACGCGATAGCGGGCATCGCCCACCGTCGAGAAATCGTTACTGGCCAACCGCCAAGCCCCTTCATTCCATTCGTAGGGCGCGGAGATGCTCACCACTCGCGCTAAATCCATGCCTTTTAGACCAGGAAACCCACAAGCCAGTTGCAAAGCTCGTTCGGCATCGACATGATCGCCAGCCATCAAACAACCGTTCAGGGCACCTTTCTCTCGCAGCAACCGGGTCAAGCGGCGCGTATCCAAGCCCGCAATGGCGATTACACCTCGTTCGCGCAGGTAGTGTTCCAAAGGTTGTTGGTTGCGCCAACTGCTGGCAACGCGCGGACAATCGCGCACCACGAGGCCGCTAGCATGGATTTGATTCGCTTCTTCGTCGCCCCGGTTGGTACCGACGTTGCCGATATGCGGATACGTCAACGTGATAATCTGCCGGCAATAGGAAGGATCGGTCAGAATTTCCTGATAACCGGTAATCGAGGTATTAAAAACAACTTCGCCTTGGGCGTAGCCATCAGCGCCGATGGACTCGCCCCGAAACAGACTACCGTCTTCCAAGACCAGGAGCGCGGGTTTCCTCAAGGGAGCCTCCAAAATGAGCGCGCACAAGAAAAGAGCGGCGCGCAATCCGCTCCTTTGACAAGGGTGCAAAAGGGTGAATCGATCTAAGTCGGTAGTCTACCAAATCGCGCTGTATCGCTCTAGCCACGCGGCAGCGATACTGGAAGCCGGCCGCCTCAACGCAAGCCGAGCACATCCCGCATGTCGAACAGCCCAGGCGGACGACCGGCCAGCCAAGCGGCAGCCCGCACCGCACCCTTGGCGAAAGTCATCCGGCTAGAAGCGCGGTGGGTGATCTCGATCCGCTCGCCCACGTCAGCGAATATAACGGTGTGTTCGCCGACGATATCGCCGGCCCGCACGGTGGCAAAACCGATGGTGGCACGATCCCGCTCACCCGTGACACCTTGCCGCCCGTAGACTGCACACTGCTCCAAATCGCGGTTCAGAGCCGTCGCGACGACGTGTCCCATCGCCAGAGCAGTACCGGAGGGTGCATCCACTTTGTGGCGATGGTGAGCCTCGATAATCTCGACATCGACGCCGTCGCCCAACACCCGTGCCGCCAACTCCAGCAGTTTAAAGCAGAGATTGACGCCTACGCTCATATTGGGAGCGAACACGATGGGAATATGCTCGGCAGCACGGTCGATTTCGGCTTTCTGTTCCGATGAAAAGCCGGTCGTTCCGATAACCATCGCCTTACTCGCCGCCCGGCAGAGAGCCAGATGCGCTAACGTGGCCGCTGGCCGGGTAAAATCGATCAACACGTCGAAACGATCCGTCAGCGGGGCCAAATCGGCCACGATACTCACATTCGATCGGCCGATGCCGGCCACCTCACCAACATCGGCACCGATGAACGGGCTATCTGTATGTTCCAAGGCCGCTGTACAGCGAACACCTTCCGCCCGGTTGCAGGCATCCAGCAAAATGCGTCCCATGCGACCAGCGGCGCCGGCGATCGCGATTCGAGTCATGGTTGGCGTTCTCCCATGGAATACGGATAGTTCCGCCCACCGGTCAAACCGATTACAACATGCAAGGCGGATTAGCAGCTTTCAAAAAATAAAGGGTTACGCCGTAACGTAACCCTTTTGTACTGGAGCGGGTGATGGGAATCGAACCCACNNGTTCTACCATTGAACTACACCCGCAATGTGATTCCGTCCGTGTCGGCCAGAATCAATTAAAGCAGTGGCTTTAGTATCCTACCGATAAAGCGAGATCGTGGCAAGGCCGCCATCCCGAACGCCGAGGAACGTAGCCAAACGAAATTATTCGGGAATCCGAAAATCCTCTTGCTTTGCTCCACCCTCGATAGCCTGCCTAAGCCAGCCTGGTTTTTTACCATGCCCAGTCCAGGTTTGTTCGGGATTAGCGGGATTACGGTACTTCGGCTTGCCGGACGATCTCCGCTTGCGCCCGGCGTATTGCAAAATTTCCTCCGGCTGCATGCCAAGTTGGCTCGCTTTGGCAAGCCATTCGTTGCGAATGGTTTCGATTTCATCAACCTTCTTATACTCGATTTCGTCCTCAGCTTTCTTGATCAAAGCTTGGAGCTGCTCGATGGAAGAGGCTTTGATGATGTCTTCGATAGAATTGCTCATAGTCGTGCTTTTGCCATCATTAATGTTCGTTGTAAAATGTCCGTGATAAAGATCACCGAAACATTGTATTGCATTTCTTTTTACCTCTGCAATGATTTCGACGGCCGTTGCGATTTAAGGGAACGGGGCGAAATAATTTCCCGATCAAATCGCCGCTCCATCCAACAAGCCGACGAATTCAATTTATGACCACCAAAAGCCCCTTAAAAATCATGCCCATTTCCAATGACCCAGGCACCGAAACCGGCCCATCGTATCGAATTCGCAGCTTTGTCCGCCGCCAAAGCCGAACGACTCGCGCCCAACGCCGAGCACTTGCCGAGCTATGGGCGCGATTTGGGGTCGATAGTATCGAAACATTGAACGTGGAGGTACTCTTCGGCCGCTATGCACCTTTAGTTTTGGAAATTGGATTTGGCGATGGCGAATCGCTGGCCGACATGGCTGCGGCCAATCCAGAAGTAGACTATCTAGGGATCGAAGTGCATCATCCAGGCATTGGCCACTTGTTACTGCGGGCAACCGAACTCGGATTGAACAACCTTCGGATAATTTGCGCGGACGCGGTAGAGATACTAGAGCGACATTTACCGGACGAGTGTCTGGATCGCGCTCAGATTTTCTTTCCAGACCCCTGGCCTAAGACACGCCATCACAAGCGGCGCCTCATTCAGCCATCGTTTATTTCGTTGCTGGTCCGGAAACTTAAGCCGTTTGGGCAACTACACGTCGCCACCGACTGCGAGCATTACGCTCATTCTATTCTGGATATTTTGAGCGCCACGCCAACGCTGAAGAATATGTCCGCCGATAACGGATTTATACCTGGCTCTTCCTGTCGGCCTTCGACAAAATTCGAACGGCGTGGCGAGCGATTGGGACACAAAGTTTGGGATATACTGTTTGCGCGGCGCGACAACCAGTGATCGTCATCTTTTTCGGTGCCACACCGAATAATAAACGGTTTTCCCCCGATCAACAAAAGCTCATCTCGAAGGTTCGTACGTGATCGCGCAACGCATATTTACCGTAGCTAGTCGCGGATGCAGCACTTACTGCTACATGAGTAATCGGATGGATAAAAAACCGGTCGCTGCCAGAGCTTGCGCTAAAATCTTCTGGCATCCCTAGAACCCAGACCGGAGGCGGCGATCCTTCAAAGGATCTGGCGCAACGCCTGCCAAACAGCGTCAAAAAACCCGCCACGGGAATCGTGCGTGAAGCATTAATTTCTCCGCAAGACGCTGGCCGGTTGCCAAGTTTTTGTCCAGAATATATGACTATCGTGTTCCTTCTTCCGAACGTGACGCACGGGTCGCTAGCGTAGGCGACGATGGATAGCAAACCCCGAATTTTAGACGGCGACGAGGTTAAGTAAATGCTTTTTAGGAATATTTTCAGCCGATCTCGCATCTGGTGGCCACGTTTCTGGCTGTTGGGAGCGTTTCTCTGGCTAGTGATGAGGCCGGCTTTGGCACAAGAAAACTGGGGATCTTCTTCCCCGCTGTACGTTGCCGCCCGATCTGCCGTGTTGATGAATCCCGACACAGGCGAAATCCTGTTTGCCAAGGAGCCTCACTTGCGGTTGCCGCCAGCGAGCACCACCAAGGTGCTAACTGCGTTGCTGGCCATAGAACGCCTCGACCCGAACTCTCGAGTGCAGGTCAGCCCACGAGCCGCCAGCGCCGCGCCAAGCCGCATTGGTCTACATGCTGGCGAAACCGCTTCGACCCAAGATCTACTGTACGGGTTGCTGTTGAAATCGGGCAACGACGCCGCCGAAACCTTGGCTGAAGCGGCGGGTGGTTCGATTTATGGGTTTGCCGATTTAATGAATACCAAAGCTTGGCAAATCGGTGCGCGCAATAGTCATTTTGCGAATCCGCACGGCTTGCCCGACGAAGATCATTACTCAACCGCTTACGATCTAGCGCTCATTTTTCGTCACGCCATGAACTATCCGATGTTTGCCGATATCGTGCGCACCCGGAGCGCGGCTCTGCGCATCGAATCCGGCCAAGGCCCATACGGCGACTCGCGGCTAGTGTCAGTGCTAAACCACAACCGGCTGCTGGCGTCCTACGAAGGAGCGCGAGGCGGCAAAACCGGCTTTACCATCAAGGCTCGGCGCTGTTTCGTTGGAGAGGTGGATCGCGGTGGCATTCGGTTGATTGTTTCGATTCTGAACAGCCCAAATAGCGGCACGCTATGGCAAGACGCCCGCTCTCTGCTCGACTATGGATTCGCCCATTACGGCTTAGCCCCGCCACCGCCCGCACAACCCGATATAGAACCTCAACCGATCTTGGTTCGGCACACACCGATCACGATGCCCGATATAGAGCGCGTGGCCACGACCCAGTCAGCGGCCGAAGATGACGAGCCCGAACCGCTTGCAACCCAACGCCGCTTCTCGGCAATCCGTCCAGTTTCGGATCGAGCAACTGCAACTCGCCTAGTGGCGACGGAAAAGAGCCGTCCCCTCATTGCACCAAAGACAAAATCCCAGGCCAAACCCTCCAAACTAACGACCTCGGCCAAACCGACGGGCCTTACCAAGCTAGCGACCCCAGCAAAATCAGCGACTTCTGCTCAATCAAGCACAATCCGCGGAAAAGGGAAACTCGCTAACGTCCGTTCGACCACGAGAACGGCCACTCTAGCAACCTCTAACGCTAAACCGCCTACAAACGATGCGCCTAAGGGAACCCGAAAAGCTGGCAAGCCAAATAAACCGGCCACCGCTGCTGCTGCAACCAAGCCGGAAAAACAAGCAGCCAGCAAAGTGATCGCCCGGGCCGAACCTCCTTCACCCAAATCACCGCCCAAAAACGCCAAGCGGCGAATTTGACAATCGCTTGGGTCTCCAACAAAAACCGGCGGAACAAAAAAGGCGATTATAAGAAATCGCCTTTTTTCGTCAGTAAATCGCCGCTGCCGTTTACGGGCGCCCGGGCAATGGAGGAACATTACGGCGGGCTTCGCCAATGTAAAGCTGGCGCGGCCGCCCGATCTTCTGGTCCTTTTCGGAGATCATCTCGATCCAGTGGCTAATCCAGCCGGCAGTACGGGCGATGGCAAACATCACCGTGAACATTTCAACTGGAATCTTCAGCGCGCTGTAAATGATGCCGGAGTAAAAATCCACGTTGGGATACAGCTTGCGCTCGATGAAGTAGGGATCGCTCAAAGCAATTTCCTCTAGGCGCATGGCCAGATCGAGGCGCGGATCGTGGCCATAGCTGTCCAGCACCTGATGGCAAACTTCCTTGATGATCTTGGCGCGAGGATCGAAGCTCTTGTAAACCCGGTGACCAAAACCCATCAATCGCACACCGCTGTTCTTGTCCTTGACCTTGGCGATAAAGTTATCGATGTTCGACACATTGCCAATCCGGTCTAACATCCGGATTACGGCTTCATTGGCACCGCCGTGCGCTGGTCCCCACAGGGTGGCGATGCCCGCCGCGATCGCAGCGTAGGGATTGGTACCCGAGGAGCCGGCCAGCCTCACGGTGGAGGTGGAGGCGTTCTGCTCGTGGTCGGCATGCAGGGTAAACAGCACATCCAACGCCCGCTCGGCCACTGGACTGATCTCGTAGCGCTTGCCGGGGAGGCTGAACATCATATACAGCAGGTTGCCGGTATAGCTCAGGTCGTCGCGGGGATAAATCGTGGGATCGCCGATGCTGTGCTTGTAACAGGCACCGGCAATGGTCGGCATTTTGGCGATCAGCCGACGGGCGGTGACCATGCGGTCTTCGTAATCCTGAATATCGAGCCGATCATGGAAGAAGGCCGATAACGAACTGACCACGGCCATCATCATCGCCATCGGATGGGCATCGTGGTTGAAACCGTTAAAAAAGCGGCGGAGATTCTCGCGAATCCGGTTATGCCGGGTGATGCTGGTCTCGAAAATTTGCTTCTTTTCGGTGCTAGGCAACTCTCCGTACAGCAACAAATAACAGACTTCCAAGAAATTGCACCGCTCGGCCAACTGCTCGATGGGATAACCGCGATACATCAGCTCGCCCTTGTCGCCATCCAGATAGGTGATCGCGCTCTGGCAACTGGCGGTGGACATGAAACCAGGATCGTAGGTGAAATAGCCAAGCTCCTTAGCCAATTTGCCGATATCCACCACAGGAGAGCCATGAGTCGGCTCTAGAACCGGCATCTGTGCCGCTTTTCCAGTCACATCATCTTTAAAGGTGATCGTTGTCATTTTATTGCCTCCAAAGTGGATCGATGAATCGGAACGGGCGAGCCTGCTGCCCAGGCTACTGGTCGTCGTGCCAGCGACATTCTGGCTGTTATCAGTGCCTTAAAGCATCATTATTTCAAGTCCTGGTAATGATACCCCAACATGTGATGCATTGCCGCAAAATCCTTCTTGCTAGTACGTGAATTTCTGGCGAACGAGCAACGCCTAACATCCGGCTGAACACCCGCCGTTGGGGCGGTTGTCGCCTTAACCTCACCACTGCCCCCGCGAACCTGGCATCAAACCCCGGTCATGCACCGAGCTTCTAACAGCCAAACCGTATTTCCTAAGCCAACTTAGCTACCTGTCTTCCGACAACTACCGTCATCGTCCCCGACAGAAAAAATTGCCGAGGAGACGAGCCGTTTTCGTGGCCGAACCGACACTCCGTAAAATTGCCAAGGCCGATCAAAAACAAAATATGTTGCGTTGCAGCAATAAGTTCGCTATATTGCATTGCAGCAAATCACCAATCGCCCGTCTCGAGGAGCACATCATGGTCGTCGATCTGTTTAATAAAGCGCTAGAAAGCCCTCAAACCCTGTCGGAACCTCTAGTTAGGGCTAACAAATTTATTGCCGCCACCGTGGAAAAGATGGTGGTATTCCAGATGAATGCGCTCAAATCCTACCTGGACATCGGCCTTAACCAGATGAAAGCCGCCGCCGAGATCGACGATGTCAAAAGCTTGCAGGATTTCTACAAGCGCCAGACCGATATCGCGCAAGCGGTACAACAAAAGTTCATGAACGACGCCAAAGCGATGTCTGACATGGCCGCTCGCTTCAAAACCGAGATGGACAATCTGGCCAAGGCCACTTTGGAAGACGTGTTACCCAAAGCCGCTTAAGGCTCAAAAACCGCGATAAATCGCCGCCTTGCAGCTTGCGGGGCGGTGGTACCATCGATTTCGATAGCCGTGAACTCTAGCAAGACCGTCGTTATCGTAGTTGCTTCAACAGCTCCAGTTTACCAGGCAGCCGCCGATCTAGCTGCCGAGTTAGCGCTACCTTTGGTCGCCGATCCCGTCGCGATCGATTGTACCCATTGGCTGAATCTGACTCCACAACGGCTTGAATTACGAGAACGCAATCTTGTTGGTACAGCCCGGTCGATTTACGTCGATTTCACCCAAGGGCCAGCAGCTCATCGGCGCCGTTTTGGCGGTGGATGCAACCAACCCCTGGCTCGAGCGATCGGGTTAAAGGGTGGCACTCCTCTGATCGTGCTGGATGCCACGGCCGGTTTGGGTCGCGACGCCTTCGTCCTAGCCTGTTTGGGCTGCACGGTATATCTACTGGAACGCTCCCCGATCATCGCCGCCTTGCTGCGCGATGGGTTGCAGCGCGCCGCGCAAGATCCGGAAATCGGCTCCCTGGTCGCAGAACGCCTGCATTTGATCGCGGCAAATGGACACGATTACTTACAAAATCTTCCGGAAGAGCAGCGGCCCGATACCATCTATTTGGACCCGATGTACCCGCACCGCCAGAAATCAGCGCTGGTCAAAAAAGAAATGCGGTTATTGCGGCAATTGGTTGGGGACGACGAAGATGCACCGGAACTGCTAGCCGCCGCTCTGACCCGCGCCCGGCGACGAGTGGTAGTCAAGCGACCGCGACTGGCCCCACCGCTAGCAGGCCCGCCACCCGGTTTCCGGATTGTCTCGCCCAATACCCGCTTCGACGTTTATCCCATCAGCCACCAGTCATCGGCGAAATGATTCCCGAAACCAATCGTGCTTCGACAGAGGGTGCGGCAGACAGAGCAGCACAGGTTTGAGCACGAGTCCGATCCGCCAACCCATTGCGGGTTTGGCCCACAATCGATAGTGGCTCGCAAAACCATAACTCCGCAGTAATCTCGCGCTCACCGAGCAATCGCCACAGGTGTGGCAAAAAGCTGGCATCGCCCACAAAGGGTACGACTGGATGCACCCCTACGCGATGCGGATAGCGCAAGGCGATCGCCTGCACCGGACAGCGGGCGTGGATAGCGGCTTGAAACAACCGGGGAAAGAAACGGCGCACCGTTTCGCCGGTGGTCGAAGTGCCCTCTGGAAACACCAAGATCCGACCCCCGTTGCGCAATCGCCAAGCAAGTTGTTCGGCTGCTTCCCCTGCACCGTTGTCGCCGCCACGACGAATAAACGCCGTGCCTGCTCGACGGCTCAACCAGCCAAACAGCGGCCAATCCGCGACCTCTTGCTTGGCCAAAAAATGGGTTGGACAGACGGTGGCAATACAGAAAATATCCAGCCAAGAAATATGATTGGCGACGAACAGCACTGCGCCGGTTTGCGGGATTCCGCTCGCCACGACCCGCACTCCCATTATCCGGCACAGAACCCGACTCCAGATCGCGAGTGGCCTACAGGAAATCGTTCCATTCCGTCCCGGTTGCAGCAAAGCGGCCACCCCCACGCCGACCAAGACGTGTAGCACCACCAACGATGTCCGCCATAGCCGACGAGCGATTCGAGACCAAGATTCGCTCCTGCCGCTCACGCCGTCCGCTCCAGAAAATGCCGGGCATAGCGCCGCGCCAATTGCCGGGTGGATAGCAGGATAAAAACGTCGGCCACCCCAAAATCCTCGTCCAGGAACGGATCACCGCAAATCTGCGCACCGATCCGCAGATAAGCTTTGAGGAGTGGTGGCAAGGAATAACCGCCACAGGCCAAGATGTCGCGCCGCAACAGCGGAATTCGCGGCTGCACCCGCAAATTTTCCGGAGTCAGATAGCGCAGCGCTAGCTCCGAAAAAATCGCCTGGGCCATCGAACCATCCTCGCCCAGCGGAATGCTGGCACAGCCGATCAGATAATCGATCCGCCGCGCTGCTACGAAATCGGCGATGCCGGACCACAGGGCGGTGATGGTCGCACCATTGCGATAGTCGCGATGCACGCAAGTTCGACCGATCTCGGCAAATCGCCCCGGCAACGCCAGCACCGACTCGATTTCGAATTCGCCTTGCGAGTAGAATCCGCCAGCTTTGCGAGCGCCTTCCCCGGTCAAAATGCGGGTGCAGCCGATCAATTGACCGGTCAGACCGTCCCGGACCAGCAAATGATGGCAATGCGGATCGAGATAATCGTGATCCAGGCCGGGAATCTCGTTGTGCAACCGTGCGCCCATTTCTCCGACGAAGATGTCGTGGCGCAATGCCTGAGCGGCTCGAACTTCCGCCCTCGATCGGGCGAAATCGACTTGCGGCAATCCTCTCGGTTGCGGTCGATCGACGGATTGGCGACGTTGCGGCTGAACGTTCAAAGCGACCTCCGGGCACAAAAAACATCGAGCGAATTCGAGAAACGATAAATCCGCTAAATTGCAGTCGCTTTAAACGCACTTGACAGCCATATGACAATTGCTAGTTACTTTCTCCTTATTTTTCCGATAGCTTACCTATCCTAGTATCGGAACCTTAACGATCCGTGATTTTCGTTTCTGGCCGAGTCGTCGCCAGCAGCGGCGGTGGCATCACCGAGATCGCAGGTGTGGTCGCGGACGCGAACGGAGGTCGATTCAGCGGAGCTGGTCGGGTTACCGGTACCACTGGAGGATGCACCAATTGTCCGTAGTTGCGAGTAATCTTCTCGACGTAGGCTTGGGTTTCCGCGTAGGGTGGCACGCCACCATAACGCACTACCGCCCCTTCGCCGGCGTTATATCCGGCTAGCGTCAGGCGTACGTCGCCCCGAAAATACGCCAGCAACCAGCGCAAATAAGCCATGCCACCTTGCAGGTTTTGCACCGGATCGTAGGGGTCCTGCACGCCGAACCGCTCTGCGGTCTCGGGAATCAGTTGCATCAACCCCTGCGCGTCCTTAAGCGAACGGGCCTGGCTGTTATAACCTGACTCGGCTTCGATCACCGCCAGCACCAACGACGGCTGCAAGCCGTAATTCGGCGCCATGCGATTTACCAAAGCCTCGATCCGGGCTCGCTCGGGCGAAGGCGGGCCACGCCGCACCGCAAGCTGCAAGCGCGGTGGTCTACGCATCGGATCGACTGGCTCCGAGCAAGTAGCCTGCTTGGCCTTGCCCGGATCGTCCACTCGTACCAGCATTTGCTTGGCAGGCTTGTCGCCCCTGGCTGCCGCCAGCCGGAACCACGCCGCCGCTTGGGCATCGTCTCGCGCCACGCCACGACCGTTGGCGAACATCCAGCCTAACTGATACTGGGCCTGGACATGGCCACGACGGGCAGCGACACAATATAACTGCATCGCTCGGCCATAATCCTGAGCCACGCCTTCGCCGTGCTCGTAACGGGTCGCCCATTCCGTCTGTATGACCGGGGATTCTTTGATGAGTTTCGACCAATTTGGCCCCAGATCCGCGCCTTGCGCGCTGGCGCCATAAACGCCGAGAACCCAAAATCCAACAAAATAATGAAACTTCATAGAGACAGCATCCTGTATGAGTGAATCATTACGCGTCAGCATCCTAAGCGGTTTTGGTCGCGAGTTCCAGTCAGCACCTTCTTCGCGAATCAATCCAGCACAGCGATACTTCCGCTACGCTATGGAACTCCGCGCACTTACTTTGCAAAAAAATGACGGGGTTGGCTGAGAAACCCCGTTCGTTCCTGTAGACTTTTTATTCCGTTATTGAGGATCCATACACCAAAAACGCTGTTGATTGAATCGAATCCGACAGGAGGCCATGATGGTCAGCTACACCACCGAATCCATTCGCAACATCGCCCTGGTTGGGCATGGTGCGGCTGGAAAAACCACGCTGGTGGAATCCATTTTGTATCATGCCGGTAAACTTACTACCCCCGGCGCCGTGGAAAAGGGCAACACGGTCTGCGATTTCGACCCGCAAGAAAAAGCACACCAGCATTCGCTGGATGCCGCACTGGTCAACCTTGACTACGATGGCGCCCACATCAACTTGATCGACACCCCGGGCTTCCCGGATTTTTTCGGTCAAACCATCGCCGTGCTGCCGGCCGTCGAAACGGTAGCCGTGGTAATCAACGCCCAGACCGGAATCGAAGCCGTCACCCAACGGACGCTGGAACGCGCCGCCGAACGTCAGCAATGCCGGATGATCATCGTGAGCAAGATCGATACCGAAAATATCGATCTGTCCGGCCTCCTGGACCAGATCCAGGACAGTTTCGGCAAGGAATGCCTACCGATCAACCTGCCGGCCAACAACGCCGCCAGCGTAGTGGATTGCTTTTTCAACCCCGGTGGCGACAGCGATTTCTCGAACGTCGCTGCCGCCCACTCCGCCCTGATCGATCAAGTGGTCGAGATGGACGAGGATCTGATGGCGCTCTATCTGGAACAGGGCGAAGATCTTCAACCCGAGCAATTGCACGCGCCGTTCGAGAAGGCGCTGCGGGAAGGTCATCTGATCCCGATCTGCTTCGTTTCGGCCCGTACCGGCGCGGGAGTAAAAGAGCTGCTAGACGTTTTCGTCAAGTTATTGCCCAACCCCACCGAAGGTAACCCAGAGCCATTTCTGAAAGGCGCTGGAGAAACGACCCAAGATCTGCGGACCGTCCCCGATCCCCAGCAGCACGCGGTAGCGCATGTCTTCAAAGTGCTGATCGACCCCTTTATCGGCAAGCTCGGCATCTTTCGAATTCATCAGGGCACAATCACCAAGGACAGCCAGTTGTTCATTGGCGACGGCCGCAAGCCGTTTAAGGTCGGCCACTTGTTCCACATTCATGGCAAGGAACATCCAGAAGTTGCGGCCGGTGTTCCCGGTGACATTTGTGCGGTCGCCAAGGTGGACGACATCCACCGCGACGTGATACTGCACGACTCCCACGATGAAGACCAGATTCGTCTGCGGCCGCTACGCTTCCCGACACCGCTATTTGGATTATCCATTCGCGCTGCTACCCGAGGCGACGAGCAAAAGCTATCCGACACCGTGCACAAGCTGTTAGAGGAAGATCCCTGCCTGGCGCTGGAGCACAACACCCATACCAAAGAAACCGTCCTGCGGGGCCTCAGCGATCTGCACTTGCGCATCACGCTGGAAAAGATGCAGCAGCGATACAACCTACAAGTCGAAACCAAGCCGCCCAAGATCGCTTACAAGGAAACCATCAGCCAGAATGCCGAAGGCCATCACCGCCACAAGAAGCAAACCGGCGGCGCCGGCCAGTTTGGCGAGGTGTTCATGCGCATCGAGCCCCTGCCGCGCGACGCAGGTTTCGAGTTCGTCAGCGCAGTGGTGGGCGGCACCATTCCAACATCGTTCCTGCCAGCGGTGGAAAAAGGCGTCCGCGAAGCGCTACAGGAAGGTGCTATTGCAGGTTATCCGCTGCAGGACGTGCGCGCCATCGCCTATGACGGCAAGCACCACCCGGTGGACTCCAAGGAAATCGCCTTCGTCACCGCTGGGCGGGAAGCGTTTCTGGATGCGGTCAGCAAGGCCAAGCCGATCGTCCTGGAACCCATCGTCAATCTGGAGGTACGAACGCCGGCCGACAGCGTCGGCGCTATCACCGGCGATCTATCCAGCCGGCGCGGCCGCATCGCCGGCACTGACGCAGGTCCGCGCGGCATGAGCATCATCAATGCCCAAGTCCCGCTGGCGGAATTGGAAGGTTACGAGTCGCAACTGAAATCCATGACGGGCGGCCACGGTTCGTACAATATCGAACTGAGCCACTACGATCCGGTGCCGGCCGATATCCAGCAGAAGTTGCAAGCCGCATACAAGAAGCAGCAGGAAAGCTGAACTTTTGGGCGCAAGTCGGAATTCATACCGGCTTGCGTCTTAAAATCCCAGTGTTAAACTAGGTTATAAGATCGCCCAAGAATTTTGCTTAATCCGCTCGTCTCTATTCTCGAAACATTTTGTATAACTTCGTGCGTACAAGGCTTTCGATCTAACCGTTGGCATCGCCAGAGGTAAGTCATGAGCAATGTGATTCGCGGTTTCCGGAGTGTTGGTATCTACCTGTTGCCCGTCTCCTTGCTCATGGCCGTGGGTAGCTTGTCGATAGTTTTGCTGTACTACCCTACCCCTTCGACCGTTCCTGTCATCGAGTCCCCAATCGCTGATGCGACAAGTCGAGACGACCAGCAAGCTTGCGCTGAAGCCCTATTCTCTGCCGCACTGTTAGATGCGCTGCGCGAACTTCGGCCAGCACAAAAAACTCGGGCGAGGAATCTGATATACCGGTACGAACAAAACCCTTTTTTGGCGACGGAACAGCCAACCCTCCTACGGATAGAGCACCCGGTAACCGCTGTCCAAAACGGTGATCACGATCGTAGCCACCACCCTGTTTTGATCCGGTTATAACCCTTTCCGCAGCCATTCATATAATCCTGTAACGGATCCGTATTCTGGATCCACTTCCAGATCTATCGGCTTGTTCCGTCGGCTCTCCGCTCTTCTCGTGCCTCTTCTTGTAACGCCTGTCGATAAGCGTCGTGTACCGCTTCGCCGAAACAGACAAGATACACGGTTTCGATCCGATCCTCGTTGGCAAGAAAACTCCGAACTTCTCGTACCGCAATGCGCGCAGCTTCGTCCAGCGGATAGCCGTATACCCCGCAACTGATGGCGGGAAAAGCGATGGTGCGGATATTGTTAGCCACCGCCAGATTTAAACAATTGCGATAGCAAGCGGCCAACAATTCCGGCTCGTTCCGGTCACCGCCCTGCCAAATTGGTCCAACGGCATGAACGACATAGTGGGCCGGCAACCGATAACCGCGCGTGATTTTGGCTTGACCGGTTTCGCAACCGTTCAAGGTACGGCACTCGGCCAGCAACTCTGGCCCTGCCGCACGGTGAATGGCCCCATCCACACCACCACCTCCCAACAGCGAACGATTGGCGGCATTGACGATGGCGTCCACTCGTAATTGGGTAATATCGTTCGAAATGAGCTCGATGCGATCAGGGCTCGCTGTCATGCCGATTCTCCGGTCGATAACCGATTGCTTTGGTCGATTACATCGGCAAGCGAGGCCATCGCTTACTGAAGTCTTGGTGCTCGGATGCAAACTTCGTTAAAGGGCATCCGATTACCCACAAACTC
>DEHU01000094.1:0-136 GCA_002352125.1 Competibacteraceae bacterium UBA2792
AAGCCGAGAAGCGCGGGGCGTTGCTGAGCACGCCGATAGAGGAAATGTTAATGATATGGCCCCGCTTTCTGGCCAACATGCCGGGGGCGAAACCCATGATCAGTCGCAGGGCACCGAAATAGTTGAGCTGCATGGT
>DEHU01000094.1:188-11715 GCA_002352125.1 Competibacteraceae bacterium UBA2792
CTTGGCGCCGGCTTCGGCGATCTTGAGCGCGGTGGCCTTGCCGATACCGGACGAAGCGCCGGTGATCAACACCACCTTGTTTTTCACCGCGCCGCTCAAGCTGCGGTCGATGAACAAATCCGGGTCGAGATGACGTTCCCAATAATCCCACAATCGCCAAGCATAGGTTTCCAGCGGGGGCACGGCGATATCGGTGCCGCGCAGGACTTTCAGCGTCTCGCGGCAATCGAAGCGGGTCGGNNGGGCGAACAGGTTGAGGATGTCGCCGACCCGGAGCGGATTCGGATCCACCAAGTGAAAGCACTGGCCGTCCAGCCCCGGTTGATGAGCGATGTGATCCATCGCATCGACGATGAAGTTGACCGGCACCAAGTTCAACCGGCCGCCTTCGATGCCGATCATCGGCATCCAGGGCGGCAGCAGCCTGCGCAGTTTCTGGATCAGCTTGAAGAAATANNACCTTGCATTCCTTGCGCACGATCTTCTCGCTCTCGTGCTTGGTCATGAAGTAGGGATGGTCCAGGCCCTCGGCCTCCTCGAACATGTCTTCGCGGAACACGCCTTCATACAAGCCAGCGGCGGCGATGGAACTGGTTAAATGGAAGCAGCCCACTTCGATGGCGTCGGCGAAGGCGACCGCATTGCGGGTGCCTTCGACGTTGACTTTTTCCTGGGTCTCGGCGCTGGCTTTGAGATCGTAGATCGCCGCCAGATGAAAGAGGTGGGGGATATTGCCTTTGAGCCGAGCTACGTCGCTGTCGGAAACGCCCAACCGGGGTTGGGTCAAATCGCCGATGATCGGTACCGTGCGGTCGGCAGCGCTACCCCAGCGTTGGCGGAGTTGTTCCACCACTGGTAACTCGCGTTCCAGAATCAAGTAATAGACTGTGCCGGTTTCGCGCTGTAGCAGCCTTTCGACCAGCCGCCGGCCGATGAAACCGGAAGCGCCGGTAACGAAATAATTCATGTTTTTCCAACTCCTTATCTCGGGGATATAAAACGTAATTATAGATAGGGTATTCCGAAAATCTTTGGAGGTACGGGCTATATGGCTGCTGAACAGCCAAAGCCTCGTTTTTCGAAAATTGCGGGTATGTCGGGAGAATGATCGATGAATGGTGCGCAGTTGTTGATCTTGATCGTCGCCGTAGCAATGGCATCCAGTCTTTCGACGCTGGTGCTAGGATGGATCGTGTTTCGGCGATGGGTTCGCCCGCAGATGGAAATTCGATTGGCGGAACTTGCCGAACTGTTGGAAGCGCGGGTGAAAGCGGGTGCGGGAGAAGCCGGTCAAGAGCTGTTGGAGCCGCTGCGCACCCAAGTGCGCTGCGGTCTGGAGGATGCGGCGGGCAATTTGTTGCCGCAGGCTCGATCCGAGTTGGGGGCGGAGTTTCGAGCTGCGGCACTAGAGAGCTTGCCGGCGTTTCGGGAAGAGGTGCGAAAAGGTTTTACCGATGCTATCGGTGCGCTCGATGCGGGTGATCTACTCGACCGGACAGCCAAGAAAGTCGTCCGCACCAGTTCCTCGCTGATGGAGAGCGGCTTAAATCTCTTCCTGGCGGGGCGTCCGGGCGACCGCGATGATCATCGGGAATCGTCGGATTGACAAATCAGATAAGTATATGAAAAATATATTTATTGTAGAGTTTCAGCACGGCCTGCGCCATCGAAAAGCCGATCCGTGCTGCGCGCTAGCTCAGGCGTTCTTGAGCATTTCGACCTGATCGACGTATTGCTGCATTGCCGTTTCTTTGGGGGTGCCCTTCAGCTTGGCCCAGGCATCGTATTTGGCGCGGCCTACCAAATCGGCGAATCCGGGGCGCTTGCCTTCGACATCGCCGTTCGATCCTTGTTTGAAGCAAGCATACAGTTTTAACAGGGTGTCGTTATCGGGTCGTTTGCCGAGTTTTTTGCTTTCGTCGATGGCGGCTTGGAAACGGGCGGCTAGATCGGACATGTCGAATATTCTCGCAAATCGGAAGTTTTTACGAAGGGTTGACGATTGGCGATTAGTGTAGTCATGCTGACCGAACGGTCGATTGCATTTAGTGGCTAAATTGAAATCGGTTGTTTAGAAACGCGATCACCGGAGACGAAAGCGATGCGGCCAATTCGTTATAGTCCTTCGATAATTTGCCTTTTTAAAATGCTCGGTCGAGATGGGCGGCGAATGGATCGCGTTTACTGGTGGAAATCGACCCTGCGGCGAAAGCCAATTGCCGGGCGCAGAATTTGAGAATTGCGGCCGAAACTCTTGAATGCAGCGCTTTGCCCAAGATTCTGGATTTTTCTTATGCCCAAGAAAAAAGACAGCGAACGCATGTCAGGGATCGATACCGCTTGGTTGCGCATGGAGCGTCCCACCAATTTGATGATGATTGCGGGCGTGATGATTTTGGCCGAGCCGCTGACCTATTCACGGCTACGGGAGATTATCGAAACCCGTTTTTTGAAGTACGAGCGTTTCGTGCAACGGGCGGTTCAGAAAACGGCTGGCACTTTCTGGGAAGCCGATCCTTATTTCGATATCGGCCGGCACGTTTTACGCACCGCCTTGCCCGGTCGGGCCGATAAAGCGGAACTGCAAAATCTGGCCAGCGATTTGATGAGCACACCGCTCGATTTTTCCAAGCCGCTCTGGCAATTCCATCTGGTTGAAAACTATCTGAGCGGCAGCGCCTTGATTTTGCGGATTCACCACTGTTACGCCGACGGCATCGCCCTGATCCACGTCCTGTTATCGCTGACCGACCCCGCGCCCGGCGCCTCTTCAGCGCCCGCCGGAGGGAAGATGGAGCACGCCGAAGAGGCTGGTATTTTTCGGCGCTTTTTCGATCCGCTGGACAAGGCGGCGAACATTACCCTCGAACTGGGTCGTGGCTTGATAGAAGAAGGCGCCAACATCGTCAGGCATCCGAGCCACGCGCTCGACTACGCACGCAACGGAGTGCGGCTGGCGGCGGAGATCGCTCGACTCGCTTTGATGAACGACGATTCCACGACCCGCTTCAAAGGCGAACTGGGAGTCTCCAAACGAGTCGCCTGGGCCGAGCCGCTAAATCTGGACAAAATCAAGGCGGTCGGCAAGGTATGGGGCTGTTCGGTCAACGATGTTTTGCTGAGCGCGGTGGCGGGAGCGCTGCGCGACTATTTGGTCGAGAAAGGCGATTCGATTCCAGCAAGCCTAGAGGTGCGGGCCATCGTTCCGGTCAACCTGCGACCATCCGAGAAAGCGGCCCGACTGGGCAATTTCTTCGGGCTGGTGTTCTTGGCGCTGCCGGTAGGTGTCGCCAATCCGCTAGAGCGGCTATACGAGGTGCGGCGACGGATGAACGAGCTCAAGGAATCCTACCAGCCTCTGCTTGCTTTGGGTTTGTTGGGTATCGTGGGCATGGGGCCGAACCTGCTGCAACAGCAGTTGCTGGATATCCTGAGCCGAAAAGCCTCGGCGGTCATGACCAACGTGCCCGGCCCGCGCCAACCGCTGTATCTGGGCGGTGCGCACATTACCGAAATGATGTTCTGGGTGCCGCAATCCGGCCGGATCGGCATGGGGGTCAGCATCCTCAGCTACGATGGCCGGGTTCAATTCGGTCTGGTCGCGGACCGGCAGTTGGTTGCCGATCCGGAAGCGGTGATCGGTCGTTTTGCCAGCGAGCTCGAAAAGCTGCTGTTGTTTACCCTGATGAGTCCGTGGGACGAGCGCGGCGACTGGCAACAGATCGAGCGGTCTTTTCGGGCGTCGGTCGAGCCAGACCGCTGAAGCGAGAGGATCGCCGCTCGCGTCCGTTCGCCGTTCGGAGAAACGAGTCTTTGCGCGGGCGATCTTTAAACTCCCGCGGCGGGAGTTAGGGTGTTTATTCTAATTTTTGTCACTAGGATGAACATCATCGGCAGAATGGCGGCCGACACAAAATACGTCGGTCGTACGGCCGCACAGAGGCGCCGGTATGGTCAAGAAAATCAAAGGCAACATCGATAACCAATGGTCTCGATCCGTCGGGGAGTCCGCGCATCTGGTCTGGCTGGCCGGGCTGGGGGCGTTCGCCAAGTTGGGCGAAGAAGGCGGCAAGCTGTTCGAAACTCTCGTCAAGGAGGGCGAAAAGATCGAGAAACGAACCCGCGAAACCGCCGAAAACACGCTGGCGGTGGCGGAAAAGAAAGCCAGCGAGGTGCAAGGCAAGGCAGCCGATGCGTGGGACGATGTCGAACAGTTGTTCGAGGATCGGTTAGCGCGAGTGCTGGGTCGGCTTGGAGTGCCCGACCACGGCGATTTGGCGGAACTGAACCGCCGCGTGGAGGCATTGCAGGAGCACATCGACGAATTGCGCCGGGTTCGGGAAAGTCAATCTTAAAAAAGATCCACTACGCAAAAATCGTCGCATCAACGGTTATCGTCCCGTTTCGCGCGGCGGGATGATGGTTCGTCGGCAAGATTTTCGGAGGCTACATGCGGGTTACCCAACCCGAAAGCAGCGAAGGCCGGGCCAGCGGTTCCCGGATCGGTCTGGCGGTCGCGGGTGGTGGACCCGTTGGGCTGGTTTACGAGATCGGCGCGTTGCGCGCGCTCGACGAGGCGCTGGAAGGCATCGATTTCAATCGCTTCGACGTGTACGTGGGCGTCAGCGCCGGCGCAGTGATGGCTGCGTTGTTGGCCAATCAGATGGGAACCGGGCAAATCTGCCACACGTTTCTCAGCAGCGAGTCCGAAGAACATCCGCTCGATCCCCAGATTTTTCTGATGCCGGCCTTCAACGAGTATTGGCGTCGGTTGGCGTCGGTCCCGCAGTTGTTTTGGGAAGCGTGTTGGCGCTATTTGCTCAATCCGCTCGATCTGGGTTTTCTGCAATCGCTGACCCGATTGGGGCGAGCCCTGCCAGCCGGATTCTTCGACAACGAGCCGATTCACGACTATCTGGCGCGGATGTGGAGCGCGCCAGGCCGAACCAACGATTTTCGCCGGTTGGCGAACCGGCTGTATGTCGTGGCGGTGGATTTGGATACCGGCGAGTCGGTGAATTTCGGCGGACCGGGCTACGACCGCGTTCCTATTTCCCGGGCGGTGCAAGCTAGCACCGCATTGCCGGGCTTGTATCCACCGGTGGAAATCGAAGGCCGATATTTCGTGGACGGCGCCTTGCGTAAAACCATGCACGCTTCTGTAGCTTTGCAGGAGGGATTGGATTTGTTGCTGTGCCTCAATCCCCTGGTGCCGTTCGATGCCCGCTTGGCCGCCAAGGCCAGCAAGCCGACCCGGATTGGCCGGTTGGTGGAAGGTGGATTGCCGGTGGTGCTGTCCCAAACCTTCCGGGCGTTGATTCGTTCCCGCCTGCAGGTGGGCATGCAAAAATACGATACCGAGTTCGAACGCACCGACATCGTGTTGTTCGAGCCGAATCGCGACGATGCCAAGATGTTTTTTACCAACGTGTTCAGTTTTTCCGGGCGGCATTGGGTTTGCGAGCATGCTTATCAGACCACCCGCCAGGATTTGTTGGCGCGGCGCGAGGAGCTGGAACCCATTCTCGCTCGACACGGCATCCGGATGCGGCTGGATGTGCTGAAGGAACAGGGTCGGCATTACTACACGGGCCTGCGCGATCAGCGGGGGCTGACCAAGCCGGCATCCTCTCGCGGCCGGCTCGCTCGGGATTTGCATGCGGCGCTGGATCGGTTGCAGGATTGGGTGGGGTCGGCGCCAGTCGAACGTTCTCGCTGAGGGCGGGGCGGTTTTCGCTCAGGCCAAATATTCGCGGCTGAGCTGTTGCACCAGTTGCCGGGCTTCCCCTTTCAGAAATGGCGCGACCAGGGACAATACCTGATAAACACCTAGCGCTAGCTTGCCGCTTTCGCCGCTTTGCGCGGCGCTGGCCCGGATGCTTTGAAAGTTCAGCCAGTACGTCGCGACCACCGCGATATTTTGGGCGAGCGCCGCGATTTCTTCGGGCGTGGCATCCATGATGCCCGCTTCTGCCAATCCCTTGCAGATGGCGGCGGCGGTATTGATCTTGCGTTCCAGGATGCGGCGGAAGTGAATCCGCAGCTTTTTGTTTCGGCCTAATATGTTGTCGAGGTCGCGATAGAGAAAGCGGTATTCCCAGATATTCTCGAACACGAGATGCAAGTAGAGCCACATGTCTTCCATGTCCGGCACGCGGCGCTCAGGCACTTGCAAGGCGGTTTCCATCTGTCGCTCGAATCGCTGGAACAACAGCGAGATGATTTCGTCCTTGTTGCGGAAATGGTAGTAGAGATTGCCGGGACTAATATCCAGTTCGTCGGCGATATGGTTGGTCGTAATGCGTGGTTCGCCGCATTCGTTAAACAGTTGTAGACTAGTTTGCAAGATGCGATCACGGGTTTTCATGGAGCCGGCGCGCGTTCGGACAAAGGTGCCACTGAAAGAAGCGTTCGCTTCAATCGATTTTTTATCGCGATGATGATCGAGCCTAGTCCATTTTGGGCGCGACGGCTCGTCGAAAAAGCAAGAATAACGAATACTGCGAGGAGCGAGGTATGGAGAAAGTTTGGTTGAAAGAATATCCGGCTGGGGTACCAGCCGAGATCGACTTGAGCGAGTTTGTTTCGCTGAAGGATATTTTGGAGAAAAGTTGCCATCGGTTCGCCGATCTGCCGGCCTATTCCAGCATGGGCACAACCTTGCGCTATCGCGATATCGACCGGCTCAGCCGCGATTTTGGCGCTTTTCTGCAAGGGCTTGGGCTGGGTAAGGGCGAGCGGGTTGCCATCATGATGCCCAACGTTCTGCAATATCCGGTTGCGTTATTCGGTGCCCTGCGCGCCGGTTTGATCGCAGTGAACGTCAATCCGCTCTACACGCCGCGCGAGTTGGCGCATCAACTGAACGACTCCGGTGCGACCGCTATCGTCATCGTTGAAAATTTCGCTCATACCCTGCAAGAAGTACTAAATAAGACCCCCATCAAGACCGTGGTGATGACCCAATTGGGTGATCTATTCCCGTTCTTCAAGCGGTATTTGGTCAATTTCGTGGTCAAGCGAGTGAAAAAGCTGGTGCCGGCCTGGGATATACCCGGTGCGGTACCGTTCCGGCAGGCGCTGCGCGCGGGGGCTGCGGGCACCTTGGCGGACGTGCCACTGAACCGCGATGACTTGGCGTTTCTGCAATACACCGGCGGGACCACCGGCGTTGCCAAGGGTGCAATGCTGACCCACGGCAACATGGTGGCGAACTTGCAACAGGCTTCGGCTTGGTTGAGCCCGGTTTCGAAGCCGGCCGAGGAAACCGTCATCACCGCCTTGCCGCTCTATCATGTTTTTTCGCTGACCGTCAATTGCTTAACCTTCATGAAAGCGGGTGGCCACAATGTCCTGATCGCCAACCCTCGCGACATGCCCGGTTTTGTCAGGGAGCTCGGCAAAATTCGGTTTACCGTCATTACCGGCGTAAACACTCTTTTTAACGGCCTGCTGCATACGCCCGGTTTTGATCGGCTGAATTTCGGCGCTTTAAAGCTGAGCGTGGCTGGTGGCATGGCGGTACAGCGGGCGGTGGCTGAACACTGGCGGCGGGTGACGGGCACGTCGCTGATCGAGGGTTACGGCCTGACGGAAGCCTCGCCGCTGGCATCCTGCAATCCGCTGACCCTGCCCGAGTACAACGGTAGCATCGGTTTGCCGCTGTCCTCCACGGAACTGTCGGTCCGCGACGATGAAGACCGCGAGTTGAGCATCGGCGAGGCCGGCGAAATCTGCATTCGCGGCCCGCAGGTGATGCGGGGTTACTGGAACCGCCCCGAAGAAACCGCCAAGGTCATCACTCGCGACGGTTATCTGCGCACTGGCGATGTAGGTTTTGTGGACGAGCAGGGTTATGTCCGGATCGTGGATCGCAAAAAAGACATGATTCTGGTGTCCGGCTTCAACGTCTATCCAAACGAGATCGAAGACGTGGTCGTCTTGCATCCGGGCGTGCTAGAAGTTGCGGCAATCGGTGTGCCCGACGACAAATCGGGCGAGGCGGTCAAAATCGTAGTGGTACGCAAGGATCCGGCGCTGAGCGCCGAAGCCCTAATCGAACACTGCCGCCAACATCTGACCGGCTACAAGATGCCGCGACACATCGAGTTTCGCAACGAATTGCCCAAAACCAACGTTGGCAAAATCTTGCGCCGAGCATTGCGCGAAGGATGACGAAGGCGCTCTCTCCCGCCAGGGAGACAGGGCGATGGCGCGCGTCAAACGGCCATCTCGGCCTCAGGCCGCGTTTCGACGGCGCGTTCCAGCCAGCCCAGGAGATACTCGGCCACCTCTTGCCAGTTCGATTCCAGCATCATGGCATGCGCCATGCTCTGGAAAATGTGACATTCGGCGCGGTAGAAACGGGCGGTATCTCGCACCAGGGCGGGAGAGACGAAAGTGTCTTGCTGCGCGCCCAGGACCAGAAGCGGTATCTGCAACTGCTCCGGCTTGAGCCGTAACGGATTCAGGCCCATCATGTCTAGGGCTACGACCTGCGATTCTGCCTGCACGTAATCGAAATACTTGCGCAGTTTCGCGCTTGGCATGTCCGGAGAAAACAACAACCGCCGCATCATGTCGATCGAGCCGTAACTTGGGCCGAGCAACGAAAACAGTACCATCTGCTGAAACAGGAACGGGTGGCGCATCGCCATGTGCAGATTGACCGGCAGCAAGCCTTGAGGGGGTACCGAAGCCATCAGCACTGCCCCCGCAGCTTCGGGGGACGTTTCCAGATATTTCTGGATTACCATCCCGCCCATCGAGTGGCCGACCAACAGCGGCGGTTGTGGCATGAGCGTGGCCGCTTTCGTCAGATCGGCAACGTAGTCGGCCAACCGCCAGGTATGCAAGTGCTCGTGACCCTCGCTGCAACCGTGACCGCGCAGGCTGATGGCGTGCGCTTCGTAGCCGTTCCGGGCGAAGAAGGGCAGAAAACTCTCGTCCCAAATTCGAGCATCGGAAAAAGATCCGTGCACGAATAGCAAAGGAATCGGTTTGGGCGTTGTTTCCGGATAACGGCTGATCATGTCCAGGTGCATGACGGAAGTTCCTGTCGGGTGGCGATATCGCTCGTCGAAAACAGTGCGATAAATAATCGGAAGCGCACTTGTAAGCCGAGTTGGCTCGACGCGAAGGGTTGTATCGAAAAGCCGGGTCCGGTTTGCCGCCCCAGCCCGAATTACGACCACATCGGGTAGCGGGCGTGCAGGTAGCGTTGTTCGGCCAGCAAGATAGCGAAAGAGATGTCCTTGTCGAGATGCAACGCTACGTGGTTGGTTTGGATGCGTACCACCGTGCCGGTGATTTTGATTTGGGCGCCACGCCGGAAACGAAGGATACCCTCGATCGGGTCATGCAGTTTGGGAAAAGAGCCACTGTGGACAACGTAACGCAGACCCCGTACCGACACGTCGATTACCGCGTAAGTTTGGTTTTCGCGAAGGAAAGTTGGCCGCTCCGAGATGGGGAACCGGATACGGTGATATTCGCGCAATTCTGGGTTGGGCGCAGGCATCTCCGTGGAATGCATTTCACAAAAGTGGGATGGGGAAGTTTGTAGTGGGTTATTTTACCCACGTTCGGTAGTGATTGAGCAAATAACGTTCTTCGCTGCGTAAGATGGCGAACGGAATTTCGCTGTCCGGCATGTGGAGCGCGATTTCGCCGTTTTGGATGCGCACGACCAAACCACGAATGGGCGCTTGGTTGTGGCGCCGAAACTGTAACCGCCCTTCTATCACATCGCCGAGCGATGGCAGCGGTTGCTGGGTGACGACGAAGCGCAGCCCGCGCGCCGAGCAATCCACGACCTCGTATTTTTGCCGGCCGACGATCAAATAGGGCCGCTCTGGATGGGGAAACTTGAGGCGATACAGTTCGCGTTTTTCCTGCGTTGCCGGCGGCGCGGTCATGGGGATCGTGATCCTGGCGATGGGTAGTGGAGAAACGGGCCTGATGTTGAATCTAGTGCAGAAATAGCTTTGATTTCACAGTACAAGCGTCCTTCGTGCAACAGCGTTTCCACGGAATCGCCGACGCCGACTTCGGTGGCCCGGCGCAGAACGCGTCCGTCCGGATACCGGCGTGCGATCGCGTAACCCCGGCTCAACGTGGCGAGCGGACTTAAAGCGTGCAGCTTGCCGCCGAGACTTTGCGTTTGCCGGGACGCCGTTTCCAGCCGATGGCGCGCGGCCGCGCGCAGGCGCCATCCGAGGGTTTGGAGTTGCTGTCGCGCCGCGCGCAGGCGCGCCATTGGGGTCTGCGCGCGTAGCCGTTCCGCCAATCCCGCCAGTTCGAGCCGTTCGCGGTTCAGCCGGTTGCGCAGCGCCCGATGCAGGCGCTGATCCAGTTCGTCGAGCCGCTGAGCGTGGTTTTGCAGGCGGCGGCTCGGTCGCAGTCGGACGAAGCGCTGGATTAGTTCATCGAGCCGTTGGTGCTGGCGGTTCAACCCGCGCCGCACGATGCGTTCCATCTGCTCTTCCAGCAGGTGGACCTTGCGCAGCCATTCCAAGCGGTCCGGACAGGCCAACTCCGCCGCTGCCGTGGGGGTAGCGGCGCGCAAATCGGCGACGAAGTCGGCGATGGTGACATCGGTTTCGTGGCCGATGCCGGTCACCAGCGGGATGGTGCACTCGAAAATGGCTCGCGCTACGACTTCTTCGTTGAAGGCCCATAAATCTTCCAGCGACCCCCCACCACGCACGAGCAACAACGCGTCGCAGTCCTGGCGCCGGGATGCCAGCCGGATGGCATCGGCGATGCGGGCTGCCGCGCCCTCGCCCTGCACGGGAACTGGATACACCAGCACCGGCAGGCTGGGCCAGCGGCGTTGCAGCGCGCTCAGCACATCGCGGATGGCGGCGCCGGTGGGCGAGGTGACGACGCCGATCCGTTGCGGGAAGCGAGGCAAAGGTTGCTTGCGTTCCGGCGCGAACAGACCTTCCTCTTCCAGTCGCGATCGCAGTTCATCGTAAGCTCGCCGCAGCGCGCCGGCGCCGGCTTCCTCCACGTACTCGACGATGATCTGAAAATCGCCGCGCGCTTCGTACAGGCTGACCCGCCCGCGCAACAGCACTTGCTGGCCGTTGCGCGGGCAATCGCGGAACAGAAAGGCGCGGTTCTGGAACAGCGCGCAACGGATTTGTGTCCGGGCATCCTTGAGCGAGAAATAAAGATGGCCCGAGGACGGACGCGACAGATTCGACACTTCGCCTTCCACCCAGAGCATCGAGAACCCGCTTTCCAGCGCGAGGCGCACTTCCCGGTTGAGGCGGGAAACGCTGTAGATGTCGCGAACGGGAAGCGAGGAAATGTTAATGTTCATGTTAGCCGAGTTACGCCGGATATTCTCCGAAGAACGGTCATCGCTTGCTCTTGCCCGCAAAGCTTGCTCTTGCCCGCAAAGATCGAATCGTAGCGGATTTTCGAGGCTGATCGTATAAATTACAATTGTCTATTAACTGTGATTATCGGCGATTCCGAATTCGGATTACAACGTTTACTTGATGGGCTTTTTAAGCCA
>DEHU01000094.1:11779-12118 GCA_002352125.1 Competibacteraceae bacterium UBA2792
ATTATCCACAAGAACATGCCGATCGAGAAACAGGCCCAGGAAGTGCGTCGAGTCAAGAAATACGAGAGCGGCGTCATCAACGATCCCATCGTAACCTCGCCGACCACCACCATTCGCGAGGTGTTGGCCTTGACCCGGGCCCACCATATTTCCGGCGTGCCGGTGGTGGATGGGGAGAATTTGATCGGCATCGTCACCAGCCGAGACCTGCGCTTTGAGCACAACATGGACGCTCCGGTCAGCGCCATCATGACCCCAAAGGAGCGGTTGGTGACGGTGCGGGAGGGCGCCAGTCGCGAGGAAATTATCGAGTTGTTGCACAAGCACCGCATCGAAAAG